>CAXTQD010000145.1:0-11970 GCA_964246175.1 uncultured Chthoniobacterales bacterium
GTCTTTCGGTGGCGGTTCGTCAGACGGCGGGGGGTCCTTCTCCTCCGGCGGCGGCGACCCCAACGGCGGCGGCGCGGGCAGCGATTGGTGATGGCTTCCCTCTCCCGATGAAAACGAGGGATTTCGTCCAGGCGCTCGACCATCCACGGATCACGGCCGCCATCGCAGGCGCGGAAAAAGGCACGAGCGGGCAGATTCGCGTGTTCGTCACGCACCATGTGACCGACGACGCACTGGCGGCGGCGCGCGGGCAGTTCGCCAAGCTGGGCATGGAAAAGACCGCCTCGCGCAACGGTGTGCTGATCTTCCTCGCACCCGAGTCACGGAAGTTCGCAGTGGTCGGCGACGAGGGTATCCACGCCCGGTGCGGCGGGGACGCGTTCTGGCTGGGGGTCGTTGGCGACACGATGCGCCCGCAGTTGAAGGAGGGCCGCTACACGGACGCCATCGTCGCGGCGGTCGGCGAGGTCGGCCGGGTGCTGGCGGAGCATTTCCCCTCGTCGGATGGCGGCGGGGCAAATGAGTTGCCCGACGACGTGGTGGAGGATTAGAGAATTTCCGGCTTCGCTTCGCGCAAGGCTTCGGGCATGCTGGCGCCTCCATGCACCTGACTCCGCGCGAACACGAGAAACTCCTGGTCGTCGTCGCCGCCGATCTCGCCCGGCGGCGGCAGGCGCGCGGGCTCAAGCTCAACTACCCCGAGGCCGTGGCGGTCATCACCTACGAGATCACCGAGGGCGCGCGCGACGGTCGCACCGTGGCCGACCTGATGGGCCATGGCACCACGCTGCTCACCCGTGCCGACGTGATGGACGGAGTCGCCGACATGATCCACGAGGTCCAGGTCGAGGCCACCTTCCCCGACGGCACCAAGCTCGTGACCGTCCACCACCCGATCCGCTAGATGATCCCCGGCGAAATCCTCACCCCTCCTGACGCTCCGCCCCTGGCGGCTAACGTCGGCCTCACCACCCGCACGCTCGTCGTCGCCAACGCGGGCGACCGGCCCGTGCAGGTCGGCAGCCACTTCCACTTTTACGAGGTCAACCCGGCGCTGCAATTTGAGCGCGAGGCAGCGCGCGGCTTCCGGCTGAACATCGCCGCGGGCACGGCCGTGCGCTTCGAACCGGGCGACCAGCGCGAGGTGGAACTCGTCGCGCTGGCGGGTGAGCGGCGGGTTTTTGGGCTCAATGGCCGGATCAACGGGCCACTTTAGGCACGATGTTTGCTACAATAAGAAAAATTTTCCCGCAAATAAAAAATTACTTTGACGCACTCCACAGAAATCCCTAAGACGTTGCGCCATGAAGCAATCCGCTAACAAAGTCATGCAAGGGGGTTTGATGGGAGCAGTCGCTTTGGCGGGTGCCACTCAAGCCTACGGAGCCGTCGTCAACTGGAACCCGGCCAACATCGTGCCGACCAGCGCCACGACGAACCCAAGCCAGAAGGCATTTTACGACATCGACGGCAACGGCACGAACGACATCGAGTTCGGCTTTTACCAGAATGCGTCCAACCCAAACGAGTTCTTCGCGGGTGTCTACCTGCTTAACGGCGGTGCCGCGGCGGGGTACCTGACCACTTACAGCACGGTCTACACTTATCCTCTGGCCAAGGGCAGTAAGGTGGGCACGGACGCCACCGTCTTCAACCAGTATGCCGGCCGCTTCAGCTTCCTGGTGCTGACCTACAACGGTACCACGTACGGCTTCAACGCTTCGCAACCGAACACTTTGCTCAACCTGGGTTTCCAGTTCACGGAGAACGGCAACCTACTTAACGGCTACGTCAGCTTTGAAGCAGACCCCTACGTCAGCGCGAGCAATCCCGGCGGGCTTCTCTTCCACGGCGGGGCTTACGAATCGACGCCGGGCGTCGACATCACGGTGGGCGCGGTCCCGGAACCCAACACGCTCTCGGCCCTCGCCATCGGCGCGTTGGGTCTGGCGGGTGTGGGTCTCCGCCGCCGCCGCAAGGCCGCGGCAGCGCAGGCCTGATCCCGTTGCCGGCTCATACCGATCAAACGATCACTGGTTAAGTTTTGTCCCGGCATCCCTGCGCAGGGTGCCGGGACTTTTTTGTAATTTTCCCTTGCGGTCGTAAGCTGCGCTGCCATGTCCAAACGACTCACCAAGCGTGTCCTGCTCGTCGGCTGGGACGCCGCCGACTGGCACCTCATCCGCCCGCTGATGGAGGCAGGCAAGATGCCCGTGCTCCAGCGACTGGTGGAAGCCGGCACCAGTGGGCAGATCGCCACCTTGCAGCCGATCCTTTCGCCGATCCTGTGGAACTCCATTGCCACCGGCAAGCGCGCCGACAAGCACGACATCCTCGGCTTCATCGAGCCGACCCCGGACGGCCAAGGCGTGCGCCCGGTCTCCAGCACCTCGCGCAAGGCCAAGGCGTTGTGGAATATTCTCAGCCAGCAGGGACTGCGCAGCAGCGTGGTCAACTGGTTCGCCTCCCACCCCGCCGAGCCAATCCAAGGAACGGTTTTCACCAACCGGCTGACGAACGATCTCACCGGCTCTGATGGCGACCTCGCCCCCCTGCCCCCGGAGGCGGTGCATCCGCCGGAGTGGCTCCAGACCGCGGAGGACTTGCGCATCCATCCCGCCGAGATCACGCTCCAGCAGGCGATTGCCTTCTTCAACCGCGAGCATCTGCCCGACCCGAAGGACCCGCGGATGATGATGCTCGTGCGCACCCTGGCCCAGACGGCCTCGACACACAACGCCGCGACCTGGCTGGCCGCCCGCGACGATTGGGACCTGCTGGCCGTCTATTACGACGCCATCGACCACATTGGTCACGGTTTCGTCGAGTACCACCCTCCGGCGATGGCGCACGTCAGCGCCGAGGACGCCGCCGTCTACGGCGGGGTTCTCACGGGCATGTATCGCTTCCACGACATGATGCTGGGCGCGCTGCTCGACCTGGCTGGACCGGAGGCCAGCGTCATTCTGCTTTCCGACCACGGTTTTTACAGCGACCACTTGCGGCCGGAGGTCACGGAACACTTCCGCGATCCGGCCAAGAAATTCAGTCCCGAGATGAACCCGGTGGCCTGGCACCGACCACACGGCGTGCTGGTGGCAGCGGGCCAAGGCATCAAGCGCGACGAGTTGATCCACGGCGCGAGTCTGCTCGACATCGCGCCGACGGTGCTGGCGCTCCTAGGCCAGCCCGTGCCCGACGACATGGACGGGCGCGTGCTCACGCAGATGTTCGCCAAACCGGTCGAGCTGGACCGCGTTGCCTCGTACGAGCCTCCGCATCCTCAGGATGGGCTGCACCGGGGTGTTTCCGCGGAGGAAAGTGATCCTTTCGCCACCCGCCAGGCGCTCCAGCAACTGGCCGAACTGGGCTACCTCGAGTTACCAGCCGATGGCGACGCCGCCAAGATGGCGGTCGACGCGGACCGCGACCGCCGCAACAACCTGGCCCAGGTGTACATGGCTGCGAACAACTCGGCTGGGGCGCTCGAGCTGCTGCGCGGCCTGCTCGCCGAGCGCGACAACGCTGACCTACGCTGCCGCTTAGCCTGGTGCCTCGCCGGCATGGGCCGCCTGACGGAAGCGGAGGAGGTTATCTCCGGGGTTTCCTCGGAGCAAACGGCCTCGCCTCTGCGCCAGTTGGTGCTCGGACAGATCCGGCTTGCGCAAGGCCGCGCCGAGGAGGCTCAGACCTTGCTGGAACCACTTGAACGGCAGCCATTTCCGCTGTCCCATCTGCACCATGCCCTCGGGGCGGTGTACCTGCGCCGCGGGCTGCTGGCCGAGGCGGAAGCAGCGTTCCGGTGCGCCCTGGAGCGCAACGACGAGGATGCCGAGGCGCACGACCGCCTGGGCGTGGTCCTGCGACGCACCGGCCGCTTCGAGGAAGCGGTGCACGAACACATGCGCTCGGTCGCCTTGCAACACGCCCGTCCGTCTGCTCATGCGCACCTGGGCATCGCGCTGGCGCGCACGGGCCAATTCGACTGGGCTATCCGGGCGTTCGAGGTGGCGGTGGAACTGGCGCCTCGGTACGCCTTTGCCCACCGCTGCCTGACGCACCTGTACCGCCGCGTGAAGGGCGATGATGCCAAGGCACGCGAGCACTTCAAGCGTGCGACAGAACTGCGCCGTGAACAACAAACCACCGCCCCGCGCTGAGATGGAACCGCCGCCCTGGATCACCGTCGTCAGCGGTCTGCCGCGCTCGGGCACCTCGCTGATGATGCAGGCACTCGCCGCCGGCGGCCTGCCTCCACTCACCGACGCACAGCGCGCCGCGGACGACAGCAACCCGCGCGGCTACCTCGAATTGGAAGCCGTCAAGCGGCTCAAAGCCGACCGCTCTTGGCTGCCGCAGGCGCGAGGCAAAGTGGTCAAAATCATCCACCTGCTGCTGCCCGAACTGGCCGCCGCGGCGGCCGACACGGTCGAGCAGTACCGCGTCGTGATGATGCGCCGGCCGGTGGAAGAAGTCGTCGCCAGCCAGCGCGCGATGCTGGCGCGGCAAGGCAAAGCGGCGGCGGCGTTGCCCGACGCGCAGTTAGGTAAGCTCTTCGTCGACCAACTCGAACGCGCCGAGCGCCTGCTGGCGAGCCGGCCGGAGTTTCGGGTGTGCACGGTGCATTACCCCGCGCTCGTGGCGGACGCGGCGACGGAGGTGGCGCGGGTCAACGCGTTCCTGGGCGGCGGGCTCGACGAGGCGGAGATGGCGCGCGCGGTCGATCCGACGCTCTACCGGGAAAAGCGGCCGGGCGGAGTTTAGCTGGCAGTTTCCTGCCGACGCTCACGCAACGCCTGTCGGCGGCGCAGCATCTCCAGAGCATGGTAGCGTGCGCGCTCGCGGTCCTTCTTGACCGAAAAATACAGCCGCGCCAGCAGCCGGTGTGGGAACGGGTCTTCCGGCTTCAGTTCCGCTGCCACCTCGAACGCGCGTGCGGCCCAGTCGGCTTGGCCGTGCTTGACGAGGGCCACGCCGAGGTTGAGATGCGTCTGCGCGCGGTGGTGCTGGAGCGAGGCCGCGCGCATGTGCTCGTAGACCGCGTCCTCGTAGCGTCCCTACCGCCGCCGCGCCAAGCCCAGGCCGTCGTGCGCCTCGGCGTTGAACTCGTCACGCTCCAGGGCGCGCCGGAACGCCGCGCCGGCCTCGTCCAGACGCCCGCGCCGCAACGCGAGTTGCCCCAATGCCAGTCCCAGGTAGGGCAGCCGCGTCTCTTCCTAGCGCAGCGGTTCGAGCAGGGCGTCGGCGGCCTCGTCCTGCTTTTGCGCCAAGCTTCGCGCGGGCAAGGATCAGGCGCGGCAGGGTGCCGGCGGCCGGGTCGTCGAGCAAGTCGGCCACCTCGGCCTCCGCCTGCGCGGGCTGGTCCAAGCTCAGATGGCAGAGCCCCGCGTGGCAGCGCAGTTGCGGGTGTACGTCGCCAGCGGCAATCAACTCGCGCAGGGTGGCGAGCGCCTCCGCCCAGCGGCCGGCGGAGAAGTGAACCTGCGCGAGGTTTTTGCGCCGCTCCGAGACGGCGTCGGCCGCTTCCTTGCGCGGATTGTCGGCGTCAGGCATCTCGATGTAGCCGAGCGCGGCAAGTTGTTCCATGGCCTGCCGAGCCGCAAAGGGGTCGCTCTCCTCGGGCGGCAGGTCGCGCCAGACGCCGTCGCGCCCGTGCGCCCGTGCGCCGATTCGTAGGAGGCGATCCGCGCGGGGGCAGCCGGCTCGACGAATATCTGCGTGAGCGCGCGGCCGTCCATGTCGTCGGCCACGGGCAGGCCGAGCAGCGCCAGCACCGTCGGAGCCATGTCGAGCAGCGTCGTGCCGTGGATGAGTTCGTCGGCCTTGATGCCCGGACCCGCCGCCACGAAGACGCCCTGCTGCGCGTGCCACGCCACCGGGTTCATGTCCGCCCCGAACTTCTCCAGAGGGTTGCGGGTGTGCTTGGCTACGGCGGGGCGCAGGTGGTCGCTGTAGAAGCCGTGGTCGGAGACGAGCAGCACGGTCGTCTCGGGACCGATGGCGGCCAGCAGCCGCGCGAGCATCATGTCGTGGAAGCGGTACACTCTGCGCACGACGTAGCCGTAGGTGGCGGCGTCCTCCGCGCTGACGTGCGCCATGGCGGGAGGATGATACTCGATGAAGCCGTGGCAGGCATGGTCAATCGTGTCGAGGTACACGGCCAGGAAATCCCAGTCGTCACTCTCGGCCAGGAACGTGGCAGCATTCTGCATCGTGGCGGCCTCGGCCAGCAGGCGGGCGAGCATGCGCGGACGGGTGTCGGCGTCATCCTCCGGCAGCCGTTCCGGGAAGAACGGCAGCGGTTGGTCGACGCTGATCGTGTCGATGCCGACCCGCAGCCCCGCGGCGATCTCGCGCAGTTCCGGTGGGTGGACCGCGGCCGGGTCGAGCGGCGGCGGCTTGCCCTCCGGCCGCAAGACTTCGACGAAGCGGTCGGAGAACACCTCGCCGTCGATGCGTTCGGCGGGATGGGAGGCGAACCAGTTGACCACGTCGGTGCGCAGCCCCTGTTGACTGAGGATGTTCCAGAGCGCCTTGGCCTTGCGCGAGGTGCTGGTGACCGGCCGTGCGCCGTGGCCGTCGGGCGCGGGCTCGAGGAGGTTGGCTCCGGCACCGCCCCGCCGGGGATGGTGATCGGCGTGTTCAGCGTGCTCTCGTAGGCGGCGCTGTAGACCGCCAGCGCGGAAGTGTAGTTCGTGTCGGTCGTGCCCGTGCCGGCCAGAGTGGCCTTCAGGTTGATGTAGCCGTAGTGCTCGCCGTCCGCCGCCGCGAACTCGAAGCCGACGAAACCGCGGGTGCGCAGTTGGCCGTAGTTCTTGCCGTTGAAGCGAGAGCCGAGAACGACCAGATAGTTGTTGTAGACGAAGGCGCTGCTGGAATTAATGGTTGCGCCGGCCGCCAGGCGCGTGGCGTAGACGAGGTACGGCCCCGTGTAGCCGATCACCTGGTTGTTATTCAGGTCGCTACCCACGATGCCGGTGTAGGACTCGGCGGACGGGTTGCCGGCCGAGCTGGTTCCGCCGTAGACGCCGACGGCGAGCGTGAAGTCCGTGGTGCCGTCGCCGTTGACATCCCAGGTTTCAGCGACCGGGGTGTTGGTGGCGGTGGACGAGATGTTGGCGGTCACGGTCACGTTCACGACCGCGCCATAAGCCTGCGACCCACCAGCAAGCGCCGCTGCCCCAGCCAACCCTGCTGTTGCGTTCTTGATCCCGGATGCTTTCGTAAATTGCCCTGGCCTTCATCGATCGCATCGACGCGCGTCAAGCAGACAAATCAAAGAATTCTTTCGTAAGGACTTTCACCACAATGCCCAACGAACATACTTGGCGCGAGACCACGGCCGAAGGCGACAAACGCGAGGTGCGCGCCGTCAAGTTCGCCGGCCAGTGGAAAATCCAATCCAAGCTCAAGGATGACCCCGGCTGGACGTACCACGACAAACCGCCGCCCGCCGACCTGGAAACCCTGCGCGACCTGATCTTCCGCAAGTACCAGCGCCGCCGAGCATCCTACGACGACGTGCAGGCCATCGATCGGCTCATCAGCGAGCAACAGGGCGCACCGTGACTTTTTCCGACCCCACCCTCGCCTGGATTGAGGCCGACTGCCGGCACCAGTGGCATCCGTTCACCCAAATGCAGGACTGGTGCGCGCCGGACCACGAACCGCCCGTCATCGTCTCGGCCCAAGGTGCGACCCTGCGCGACAGCCGCGGGCGCGAGTACCTCGATGGGAACAGTTCCATCTGGACCAACCTTCACGGCCACAACCATCCCCGGATCAACGCCGCGATCACCCGACAGCTCGCAGCGTTCGCGCATTGCTCGTTTTTGGGTTTGACCCACCCGGGGGCCATCGAACTCGGCGCAGAGTTGGTCGGGTTGTTCCCGCCGGACACGCTGACGCGGGTGTTCTGGTCGGACGACGGTTCGACGGCCATCGAGGCGGCGCTGCGGATGGCGCGGCAGTATTGGCAACTCGTCGGCCGGGAGGAACGGCGGCGGTTCCTGTCGTTCGAGAATGCTTACCACGGCGACACGCTGGGCGCGGCGGGGCTGGGCGGCATCCCGCTCTTCAAGAAGCCGTTCGCGGGTGCAGACGAAGGGGACGTGGTGCGCGTCGCGGACGTGGTGGCGCTCGACGCGTTGGACCCGGCGCTGGTGGGCACGCTGGCGGCGGCGGTCATCGAACCGCTCGTCCAGGGCGCGGCCGGGATGCGGCTGTGGCCGGCGGGGACCTTGCGCGACTTGCGCGCGTGGTGCGACCGGCACGGCGTGCTGCTGGTCGCCGACGAGGTGATGACGGGGTTCGGGCGGACGGGGACGATGTTCGCCTGCGAGCAGGAGGGCGTGCTGCCGGACTTCCTGTGCTTGGCGAAGGGACTGACCGGCGGATATTTACCGCTGGCGGCGACGTTGACGACGGAGCGTGTTTACGAGGCATTCTTGGGCGACTACCGCGAACGCAAGACGTTCTACTACGGACACAGCTACACCGGTAACGCGCTCGGCTGCGCGGCGGCGGCGGCGAACCTGGCGATCTTCCGCGAAGAGAAGACCCTGGCGCGCTTGCAGGACAAGATCGCGCGCTTCGCCGAACTGCTGGAAACGCGCTTGGCTCCATTGCGGCACGTTGCCGAAATCCGCCGGTGCGGATTCATCGCAGGGATCGAACTGGGGCCATTCCCTTGGGAGGCGCAGACGGGTGCGCGGGTGTGCATGGCGGCGCGGGCGCACGGGCTGCTCACGCGTCCGATCCTCGCCACGCTTGTCCTGATGCCGCCGTACTGCGTGGACGACGGGGAACTGCGGCGAATGGTCGAGGCCCTGCGCCGCGGGATCGAGGAAGTCTGCGGCTGACGCGCGGACGGGTCGGTGCCCGGATCAACGGACCGGCTCGCTGACCACGCGCGTGACCTTCATCGGCTTGCTGCCCGTGCTACTGGCCGCAGATGGGGCGACCACGACCCGGTAGAAAGCCGCCGAGTCGGCGCTGTCGTTGTCGGTGAAGGTCAGGGTCGTGCCGTTGCTGCCGGCCGTGGCGCCGCCGACGTTCGTCCAGTTGCCGGCCGTCAGCGATGTGGCGCGCTGCAACTGGTAGCTCAGCCCGGTGTAGCTATCGATCGTCAGCGTCGCCGTCGGGCCGTTGCGCGTGAAGCTGTTCGGGTGCAGGAGGCTACCGGTCAGCGCCAACCGCGTGTTGGCGTTGGCCATGTTGAAGCGGGTTTGTTCGTCGCCGGTGAACACTCCGTCGAAGGTGCCGTTGTTGCCATCGTTCCACACGTAGCCGACGGCGCTGCCGACCGCCGGCACGCTGGCGGTGAAACGCCCGTAGGCCGTGGACGAATAAGCGCCCAGGTTCTGGGTGAGCAGGTAGACCTCAACTCCGACGCTGCCATCGGCCGCCGTGACCGTGAGGGGCGGACTCGGGGTGAAGGTGAACGCGTAGCCGTTCGGCACGGTGCCATTCGGGGTCAGGTTGCCATGCGCGCTGGCGAGCAGGGTGGCGCTGGCCAAGGCGTTGGTCGAGGTGGGGCTCTGATCGACGCCCGAGTAGAAGTACAGGAGCACGGACTGGGTGTCGGTCGTGGTGAAGTAGGCGCTGAAGGTGACCGTGTTGATCGTGTACGTGCCGGGGCCTTGCGCCAGATTGATCACCTGGAGGAAGTGCACGACGCCGGGCTCAGGCGTGGCCGTCGTCGTGTTGGCCGTGTAGATCGGCGTCTGCGCGCGGGCGGAGAGGCCGGCCATCGACACCGCGGCCAGGAGAACGGCCAGCCGCAAAACCGGGGGGAATTTCATCGTCTCCCCGATACGCCGGTAGGTGGCGGTTTTCAAGGGGTTTGCCAATCAGCAGCCAGAAGCGCTCGGAGGCTGTCGGTGGATTGGTCGAACCCGTACGGCTCGACTTGGATGTCGTCGACGCGCCAAGCGCCGTTTTCCATCACGAGGACGAAGGAAGCGTTGCGCCGGCTGCCGGCGTACTGTTGACGCGGTCCCCAAACCATCACGCCCGCCACGATGGCCGTGAACGGCGCCTTGGCAGTGCGGGTAATCACGAACCGCCCCGGCGGGTCCCATCCGAAGCGCAGACTCGCGCTGTCGAACTCCGTGACCGGGATCTCGTCGCGCTTCCTGGGAAGGCGGCGGATGGCGGCGTTGGCGCGCCGCAGACTGTCGCGCAGGGCTTGGCTGAGCCAATGCTCCTGCGCAGCGGTGTCGTCGCGGATGTTGGGCGCTTCGGTCCGGCGGTCGCTGGCGGCCAAGTACGCGTAGAACTCGCGGACAACCTGTTCAGGTGGTGGAGAAGCAGCGGCCTCCCCGACGAGGGAGTACGCGAGTGCGAGCGCTAGGGCGCAGCGGTGTCTTGTTCGCACGAAGGTCATCCGGCAAACTGTCTGTGCGCCTGCAACCGCGCGAAATCCTCCGGGTTGATCGGCCCGCGCGAGCCGTCGGTGCGGTTTGGCGCGGCGTTGGTCGAGGCGTAGACCTTTTTGTCCAGCCAATCGCGGGGCAGCGGGCATTCCAGAAGCGCGGGGTCGTTGGTGGCGACGGTGGTTTCGTCCTTTTCGCCCGTGGACGGGCCGACGCCGACGTAGAAGCCGGCCAGCAGGAGCGTCACGCGCACGGCGGTCGAGCGGGTGTAGTTCGTCAACAGACAGGGCCGGTCGTCGCGCAGCCGTGCATGGAGGGCGGCGAACGTTTCGAGCGTCCACATGGCCGGGTTGACCGTCGGCGAGTAGGGGTCGTAGAAGACGGCGCGCGGCGCGGGGAGGACGGTGCCCGGTTCGCGCAAGAGCGCCGGGAAGTCGCCTCGGTGCAGCGTCCAGCGCAGGGCGCCGCCAACGGCGTGGCGGAATGTGTGTTCCCCATGTGCCAGGAGCGCCGCGAGGTCAGCGGCGTACGGACGCGGGTAGCCGAGGGCGTCGGCATTCTCTAAGGCGAAGCGCAGCGCCGCGTCCGTGCGGTCGAAGCTCAGGAGGCGCACCCGGTCCGACCCCGCTTCGGCGAACGCCGCGACGGCCGCCAGCGCGTTGGCCGCCGCGCCGAGGCCCACGTCCCAGACGACGAACTCCTCGCCCGGCGGCAAGGTGCGGGCACGTTCGGCGAGTCGGGTGCCACCGACGTGCAATCCCCGCGCCTCCGCGGCCGGCCCGACGACGGGATGGAAGGTTTGTCCGTTGACGCGTGAACGCAGGCTGTAGCCGCCAACGGCCAGCGGCACCAGTTCGAAAGCCTCGTCGTCTTCGGCGGTGCCGGTCATCGGCTGCCGGGAAGAGTTTTGTCGCGCCAGACGGCGGCTTCGAGCGCGGCGACGATGTGGCCGAGAATGCCCAGGGTGCCGAAGGTCAGCACCCAGATCGCTCCCGAGAGCACGAGGAAGCCGCCCGCCGCCAAGAGCCGGCCTTGAAGCAGTTGGCCCAAGCCGGGCAGGACGAAACTTGCCAGGGCCGAGATGACGTTTCCGGTTGAGCCACGAGCCATTGTAGAGGACATTCGTATCTGCCGGTTTCCCCGGTTCTCTGCCGCTATGAAGTCACCTGAAATCCCTGTTGATCCGCCCCGCCGGGAGGACGGCTGCGCGGTGGAAAAAGTTGCCCGCGTCTTGTCCGAGGAACCCCGTTTGGAGGCGGTTGCCTTCGAGCCGCGTTCGCGCAAACTGGCGATGGCTACCCTCGGCAAAGATCCCGGCGAACGCCTGGCCCGCCGGGTGGCGGAGGCGGTGCATCACCAGGGGGCGGGTTCACGCTGTTCGGTGGCCGGCGAGGATGGCAACTGTGCCGAGTGCGGCGCGCCGGTGGGTACTCGCACGGGCGGCGGACGGGTGGTGGTCAAGCGCGTGCTCGGCAACACGCTCGTCGAAAAACAGACTTGCCAGACGGCCGTACGCTTCTGGCGGTGGCAGGATTTGCGCTGGCCGAAGTTTGTCCCGCGCGAGTTGGAACTTCTGCCCGCCCACGACCACGAC
>CAXTQD010000146.1:0-10139 GCA_964246175.1 uncultured Chthoniobacterales bacterium
GACGGGAAACTTCAAACAGCGGAGCAACATCCGCGAATATGGGCTTATGATCGCGTTGGTCGCGATCATGGTGTTCTTCCAGATCATGACGCAGGGCACGTTGTTCCGCCCACTGAACCTCACCAATCTGGTGCTGCAAAACAGCTACATCGTGGTGATGGCGCTGGGCATGTTGCTGGTGATTGTCGCTGGTCACATCGATCTGTCGGTCGGTTCGGTAGCGGGTTTCATCGGGGCGACAGCGGCGGTTTTGATGGTCAATCACCAAATGAATTTCGCGGTGGCGTCGATCCTCTGCCTCGTGCTCGGCGGCGTGATCGGAGCCGCGCAGGGCTACTGGATCGCTTACCTGAAGATTCCTTCCTTCATCGTCACGCTGGCGGGCATGTTGGTGTTCCGCGGGTTGACGTTGACGATGACGGGCGGCGAGTCCATCGGGCCTTTCCCTAATTATTTCCAATTACTCAGTTCCGGCTTCATCCCGGACACGGCGGCTGGATCGCTCCACATCGTCTCGATGGCCATCGGCGTCTTGGTGGCGGCAGCAATGTTTTTTTTGGCGTTGCGCCGGCGGCTAAACCGCCAAAAACACGGTTATCAGGGTGGTTCCATCGTCATCTTCATCATCGAGCAGGCGGTCATTGCGGGATTGGTGTTGTTCCTGACCTATCTGCTCGCCTCGTACCGCGGTCTGCCCAACGTTCTGATCGTCATGGGCGTGCTGATTGCCGTGTTCAACTTCTTGACGACGCGCACGACGGTCGGACGCCGCATCTACGCGCTGGGCGGTAACGCCAAGGCAGCCAAACTCTCGGGCATCAACACCGAGCGACTGACGTTCGTGACGTTCATCACGATGGGCGCACTCGCAGCGCTGGGAGGCTTGATTTTCGTGGCGCGCCTGAACGACGCGACGCCCAAAGGCGGCGTAGGCTTCGAGTTGGACGTGATCGCGGCGGTGTTTATCGGTGGCGCGTCGGCGTCTGGCGGCGTGGGCAAGGTGCTCGGCGCGGTGGTCGGAGCCTTCATCATGGGCGTGATGAACAACGGTATGTCGATCATGGGTGTCGGCATCGACTGGCAACAGATCATCAAGGGATTGGTGCTGCTGGCGGCTGTGGTGTTCGACGTGTACAACAAGAACAAGGTTTAACCGCCAAAGGCTAGATCGTAGAAAACGCGCGTTGGCTAAAACCACCCGCGCGTTTTTGTCTTCTGATTGCGCTGAAGGTCAATCGTGGTTTCCGATTTGTAGGGTGGGCGCACCACCTGCCCTACACGGAAAGTCGCAGTCGCGACGGATTCCAACCAAGAAAAAGGGCTGTCTTTGCGACACCCGGCCCGTGAGCTTACAGCGTGATTAGCTGATCAGCGTTCCAAAATGATGAGATGACCACTCCGTTTACCCGGATCGGAGGAGCGTTCCTGGTGAGGTGCGTCACTACCGACACGGTCCTCCACGTCATCGTAGCGCGGCCGATCATCTACCGTGCTCGTCACAGTTGTTGTCTCTGCCTTGGCCTTTGCTTTGGTAGCCTGCTGTTCCGCCTTTTTCTTGTCTTTGGACTTGCGGTCGGCGGCTGTTGTCTTGACGGCAGTTGCTTTTCTGACCGGCTTGTCTGCGAACGCAGGCACATTCAAATCCGAAAGCGGCAACACCGTTTTACGCTCGTTTTTCGCCTGGTTTCTTTCCTGATGGGGCGCATCCTCACCCACTCGTTCTGCTGGATCGGCCATCGCCGTCAACGTGCCGAGCGCGACAACACCAACGCAAGGTAACAAAACAGCGAACATGGAACGAACGATGCGAGGATTCATAAAAGTAGAGGTACGATAAGGCCGCGCCGTTGCCGTGGCGAGAAAACTATTATCGTGGCAAGTTGGCCACCTTCTGCAAGGTCGCGGCGGTACCTTCGTCGTAAAGCGAGTTTAGCCATTCGCCGACCTTGCCGCGGAAGACCGGGTGCTCTGCCACCTCCGCGCTGAACACCTCGCGCATCCCCAGAAGCGCCGCCGGATCCTTGCCGCCCGTTTGTGCGCGCTCGCGCAACTTTGCTTCCATCGGGTCATTGATCGGCATCGTCTCGCCCTTGTCACCACGGCTGGACAAATAGCGGAACCAACCTGCCACCGTGTACGCGAGTCGATCCACCGGGCCGCCACGCTGAAGTTGTTCGGCCACCGAGGGCAAGACAAACTTGGCGATGCGCGCCGAGCCCTCCGTGCCGATGCGCGCGAGTTGGTCGCGGATGGCCGGATTGGCAAAACGCTCCACCAGCGTGGATTTGTACTCGGTGAGGTCGATCCCTTCAGGCTGAGTCAACAATGGCGTGACTTCCACGTCCATCATTCCTTCCATCAGACTACGGATGAGTGGTTCTTCCATCGCCTCGTGGGCGAAGGTCAACCCCAGCAACATGCCGCTGTAGCAAATCGCCTGGTGGCTGGCGTTGAGAAGACGCAGCTTCATCTTCTCGTAGGGCAGCACATCGTGCGTCATCTGCGCGCCCACTTGCTCCCAGGCCGGGCGACCTTGCGAGAAGTGATCCTCGATCACCCACTGCTTGAAGCTCTCGGTCGTCACCGGCCATTCGTCGTCGATGCCGAAGCGGTCGCGCACCAGCGCGCGGTGTTCGTCGGTCGTCGCCGGAGTGATTCGGTCCACCATGCTATTTGGAAACGCCACGTTGCTCCCGATCCAATTCCTCAGCGCCGGATCGCGCAGCTCGGCGAAAGCGAGGAGCATGTGTTTGAGCTGGTCGCCATTGCTTTGGATGTTGTCGCATGACATCAGCGTGCACGGCGCAACACCACGCGTGCGGCGGCGGTCCATTGCCTCAAGCAAATAACCGAACGAACAACTCGGCTGGTGTGGGTTTGAGAGGTCACGCTGGATGTCGGGGTGATGCTCGTCGAACTCTCCTGTCCCTTGGTGAATGTAGTAGCCACCCTCGGTGATCGTCAGCGAGATCAGCTTGGTGTCTGCCGACGCCATCTTCTCTAAGACAGCTTCGGGATCATCCGGGGCGAAGAGGAACTCCCTGATAGAGCCAATCACCCGCGCGGTGTTTCCGCTTTGGCTGCGCTCGACCAACGTGTAGAGACAATCCTGGTCACGCATCGTGTCGCGCATCCGCGCGTCGTGCTTGAGCAAGCCGACGCCGCAGTAACCCCAGTCGGAATTACCTGTCAGGAGATCGTCTGTATAAAGCGCTTGGTGGGCACGGTAAAACCCGCCAACCCCGACATGAACCATGCGCGGCACAATCTTTGCGCGGTCATAAGCGGGCACCTGCACATCCGCGCCCAAAGAGCTAAGCGTTGCCGAAGAGAGCATGGTAGCCATGACTAAAGCTACCTAGCTGCCCGAAGACGGTACGGGGAACGGCGTACCGCCGCCCGTCGTGCCGATGTGAAGCGTCTCCAGCAGATACTGCTCGAATTTGGACCGATAGTTCTTGGTCCACTCGTCGCGTGCTTCTTCCCAACTCATGTGACGGCCCCTCTCGCCCTCCGTCCACTTGTATTTACGAATTTCTTCCTTGATCAGCATCGTGATGCGGAAGAACGGGTCGGAGTACATGAAGGCCGGGATCTCCACGTATTGCTCGGTTTCAAGGACGTTTCGCATAATCAGCGGATGACGTTTTCGGTCTCGGTGTCGAAGAGGTGCGCCTTGTTCAGGTTGACTTGCACGGTGGCGGGATCACCGTGGCTGAAGATTTGTTCGCCGGTGATGCGGGCGATCATGCTGCCACTGCCTGCCCGCATGTAGACGAGCGATTCGCTGCCCATCGGCTCGGCGATGTCCACCGTGAAATTCAATGGCACGTGCATCTCGTCCTGCGTCTTGTCGCTCAGGTGCTCAGGACGGATGCCGAAGATAATGGGTTTGCCGATGTATTTCTCGGCGCGAGTGGCAAGTTCACCGCGCAGAGGAATCTTCAAGGCGTTTGGCACATCGCCTTCGTCGAAGATCAAACCATTGTCGCCACGCTGGACCGTGCCGCGTAGCAGGTTCATAGGCGGACTGCCGATGAAGCTGGCGACGAACACGTTGTTGGGCTGCCGATAAAGCGTCAGCGGATCGGCCGTCTGCATAATCAGCCCATCGCGCATGACGCAGATGCGGTCACCCATCGTCATAGCTTCCACCTGGTCGTGGGTGACGTAGATCATCGTCGCGTCGAGCTGCTCGTGGAGACGGGAAATCTCCGCGCGCATTTGCACACGCATCTTGGCGTCGAGGTTGGAGAGCGGTTCGTCGAAGAGGAACACCTTCGGCTGACGCACGATGGCGCGGCCCAGGGCGACGCGCTGGCGCTGGCCGCCGGAGAGCGCCTGGGGTTTACGTTCCAGCATCTTGTCCAGCCCGAGTGCCTTGGCCGCCTTCCCCACAGAATCTTGGATGAAGCTCTTTTCCTTCTTCGCCAGCTTCAACCCAAACGCCATGTTGTTGAAGATGGTCATATGCGGGTAGAGCGCGTAGTTCTGGAACACCATGGCGATGCCCCGGTCCTTCGGCTTGACCTGATTCACCACCTCTTCGCCGATGGAGATCGTGCCGCTGCTGATCTTTTCCAAGCCAGCGATCATGCGCAACGTCGTGGATTTGCCACATCCCGACGGACCGACGAGCACCATGAACTCGCCGTCCTTGATGTCGAGATCGATGTTCTTGACGGCGGTGAACGTCGGCCGTCCGCGGTCATCGAGGTATGTTTTGACAAGGTTCTTGATGGTGACGGAACGGTCGTTGTTCATGGGGAGGAGAACGTTAGGTTACTATTTTACCGCACCGAAAGTCAGGCCGCTGACGAGTTGTTTCTGCGAAAGCCAACCCATGACCATGATCGGCGCAACAGCCAGCAGCGAGGCGGCCGAGAGTTTCGCCCAGAAGAGTCCTTCCGGGCTGGAGTAGGAAGCGATGAAGACGGTCAACGGCGCGGCGCTGGCACTCGTCAGGTTGAGGCTCCAGAAAGCCTCGTTCCACGACAGAATAATCAGTAAGAGCGCGGTCGAGGAAATACCCGGCAGCGACATGGGCGCCAGCACGTCGCGCAGTTCGCTGCCGAGGCTGGCTCCGTCCACACGCGCCGCTTCCAAGATGGCCGCAGGCACCTCGCAGAAGTAGGTGAACGTCATCCACACAGCGATGGGCAAGTTCATCAGCGTGTAGACGATGATGAGTCCTGTGATCGAGTCGAGCAGATGCGCCGTCTTCAGTAACAGGTAAATTGGCAGCAACACGCCGACGGCTGGCATCATTTTGGTGGACATCATCCACACGAGCGTCGAAGCCGTCTTGGGAGTCGGGAAAAACGCCATGCGGTACGCCGCCGGGATGGCGATGATAAAGCAGCACAATGTCGAACCCAAAGAGACATAGATCGAGTTGAGCAAGTACGCCGTATAATTGCTGCGGGCGAACACCTCATGGAACGACTCCAAAGTCGGCTTGAAGATGAACGACAACCCGTACGCGTCCTGCTCCGTCTTGAAAGCCGTGATGGCAATCAGAAGAATCGGAAAAAAGACGAGGATGGCGATCAACCAGCCGAGGATGCCGCAGATCCAGGTTTTGAGACGAGTTTCTTCCATGGGTCAGCGGGCAGCTTTGAGGTTGTTGGACAAAAGGCGGACGAGGAAGACGGCAACGACGTTTGCCAGGATCACCGCCAACAAACCACCGGCGGAAGCAATGCCGATGTCGAACTGCTGCAAGCCCAGCGAGTACACGAGATAGGCGAGGTTCGTCGTCGCTGTGCCGGGACCGCCGGAGGTCGTCGTGTAGATCTCCGCGAAAATTGACAGCAAGAAAATTGTCTCAATCATCACGACCACGCCGATGGCCCGGTACAGGTGCGGCAAGGTAATGCTGAAGAATTTCTGGATGCCACTGGCTCCGTCGATGGCAGCAGCTTCTTGCTGTTCGTAGTCAAGCGACTTGATGGAAGTGAACAGGATGAGAAACGCGAACGGCATCCACTCCCACGAGATGATCAGGATTACCGAGAACATCGGATGATCGCCGAACCAATCCACCGTTCCGATGCCAAACTTTGCTAACACCGTGGCGACCAACCCATACACGGGATGGAGCATCATGTTCTTCCATACAAGCGCGCTCACTGTCGGCATGACGAAGAATGGAGCGATGACCAGCAGCGTCGCTATGTTGCGACCAAAGAACTTAGTGTCGTACAACACCGCCAACAAAATGCCTAAACTCACCGTGATCACCAACACGGAACCAAGCAACACAATCGTGTTGAGAATCGCCGGAAAGAACGCCGGATCCTCCCACAGAAACTTATAGTTTTCGAGCCCGGCGAACCCCTTCGCGTCTGGGTTCATCAGGTTGTAGCGGATGAGCGAAAAATAAATCGTCATCCCGAGCGGCACGATCATCCACAGAAACAGGGAACCCACCGCCGGCCATTGCAGGTACGGCATCGTGGATTCGGCCTTCTCTTCGGATGGCGGCAGGTCGGCGTCGGAGCGCGTGCGCTTGATGGTGCCCGCCGGGGTCTTGATTTCAGTCTCAGTGTCGACTGGCATCGGGAGAAAGGGGAGAGGGGAAAAGAAGAAAGAACAGGAACACCGAAGAACCTCCCGGCAGATGTGCTCAGCCGGGAGGTTCTCTTGATGAACAGCGAGCAGGTTACTTCTGCAAACCCGCCTGCTTGACGGCACGGTCGGCCGCGGTCTGCGAGGCTTTCAGCGCCTGATCGACGCTCTCGTTACCCGCCAACGCGCCCGCAAAGTTCTGACCCACGACGGTACCGATGGACTGGAACTCGGGGATGCCGACATACTGCAAGCCCTGGTAGGGCACAGGTTTGACGGCCGGGTTCGCCGGGTCAGCCGCGGACATGGCCGCGAGCGTCACCTTGGCGAAGGGCGCGACCTTTGTATACTCCTCGTTGTCGTACAGCGACTTGCGGGTGCCCGGAGGTACGGTGGCCCAGCCGGTGTCATCGGCAACCATCTTGATGTACTCCTTCGAGCAAGCCCAAGCGACGAACTTTTGGGCCGCGTCCGCGCTCTTGGCGGCCTTCGGGATAGCGAAATCCCAAGACCACAGCCAGTTGCCACCGTTCTTGTTGACGGCGGTGGGCGCCTGGGCAAAGGCCACTTTGTCGGCAACCTGCGACTGCGCCTTGTCGAACAGCGTGCCCGCACCTGAGGTGGCGTCGATCCAGATCGCCGCCTTGCCGCTGGCGAACAGCGTCAGGTTTTCGTTGAAGCCGTTGGCCGAGGCCCCGGGAGGGCCGTCCTTCTTCATGATGTCGATGTAGAAGTTAGCCGCCTTCTTCCACTCCGGGGAGTCGAGTTGGGCGTGCCACTTCATGTCGAACCAAACGGCACCCATCGAGTCCGCCAAGCAGTCGATGAACGCCATGTTCTCGCCCCAGCCCGGCTTGCCGCGCAGGGTGATACCGTAGATGCCTTTGCTTTTGTCGGTGAGGGCGTCAGCAGCCTTCTTGATTTCGTCGTACGTCGGCGGGTCGGACATCGTCAGGCCCTTCGCGTCGAAGAGGTCTTTGCGGTACATCGTCATGCAGCTTTCGCCGTAGAAAGGCATCGCGTACAGCTTGCCCTCGTAGGAGGCACCGTCGCGCAACGACTTGAACACGTCATCCAGGTCAAAGGATGCCGGCAAACCGGTCATTTCCTTGAGGAAGCCGCGCTTGGCGAAGATCGGAGCCTCGTAAATGCCGATGAACACCAGGTCGAACTGGCCACTGCCTGTGGTGAGGTCCGTTGTCACGCGTTGGCGGAGGACATTTTCCTCAACGATGACCCAGTTGAGCTTGATGTCAGGATTATCGGTCTCGAACTTGGAAGACAGCTTCTTAAGTTCAATCATCTGCGGGTTGTTCACCGCCGCGATGGTCACGGTTTTTTGCTGCGCCCATGCTTGGGGAGCGGCAGCAAGACAAGCGGCCAAAAAGCCGGCAAGGAATAGTTTTTTGATCATGTGGGGAGCGGACCGCCCCGCATGGGCACACCGGGTGAACCGCTGCCCGAAACCCTTTTTCGGGCAAACAGGGGGAGGTGTGCACGGCTGGGGGGTTCCGCTAGCTGACTCTGGGCGTTTCTGCTTGTCAATCCATAAATGTGCAACGGCCTTGAACAAATTTTCACTCCCGGCTTGCGCGTTGCCTCCGAACGAAGCAAGAAAGTAGATGCCGAGGACAATTCTGTCCTCGGTGTTCCCCTTCTCGGCATGGATTTTTCCCCCTCCCTTCCGGCCACGATGCGAGGCGTCGTGCTGCCGGGCGACTCGACCGTCAGCGTCCGTGAGTTTCCCGTGCCCTCACCCGGGCCGGGGCAAGTACTTCTGCGGATGCGCGCTTCCTCCATCTGCGGCAGCGACATTCGCGCCATTTACCGCAAGCACCTCGGCGTTGGGCCGGAGGGCTACCAAGGAGTGATCGGCGGTCACGAACCGTGCGGTGAGATCGTCGCCACGGGGCCGAGCCCACGGCGATTCAAGGTCGGCGACCGGGTCATCGTCTACCACATCAGCGGCTGCGGATGTTGCAACGACTGCCACGAGGGCTACATGATCTCCTGCACCTCGCCGGAGCACCGTCGCGCGCATGGCTGGCAGCGCGATGGCGGGCACGCGGAGTACATGGTGGCGGAGGAGAATACCTGTATCCCGTTGCCGGAGGCATTATCGTTTGTCGATGGCGCGTTGGTGGCGTGCGGGTTCGGCACGGTGTACGAGGCTCTGTTGCGGCTGGAGCCGTCGGGTTTGGACCGGCTGCTGATCACCGGCCTAGGTCCGGTGGGCATGGCGGCAGGATTGGTCGCGCAGGCCATGGGTGTGACGACCGTCATCGGGCTGGACGTGACTCCGGAGCGGCTACAAGCCGCCAAGGATCTCGGCGCGGTGCATCATGCTATTCCTTTCGGCGACGGCGCGTTGGAGCAAATTCACGCGCTGACTGATGGCCTCGGCTGCGAGAAGAGCCTGGATTGCTCGGGCAACGGCGGTGCGCGCTCGCTAGCCCTGAGCGCCACGCGTCGGTGGGGGCGCGTCGCGTTTGTCGGTGAGGGCAACCGCGTGGACTTCGACGTGAGCCACGCGCTCATCCACAAACAAATCTCCATCCACGGCTCCTGGGTCACGAGCACCAAGCACATGGAAGACCTCGCGCACAACCTCGTGCGCTGGAACCTGCGGCCGGAAAAGACCGTCACCCATCGTTTCACGCTCGACCAGGCCGCCGAAGCTTACCGCACGATGGACGAGGGCCGCTGCGGGAAAGTGGTCATCGTGATGAACTAGGTTTGCCATGAGCGTGGC
This sequence comes from uncultured Chthoniobacterales bacterium, assembly GCA_964246175.1. Lineage (GTDB taxonomy): Bacteria > Verrucomicrobiota > Verrucomicrobiia > Chthoniobacterales > SZAS-18 > CAHJWO01. Next base: position 9,323 of record CAXTQD010000146.1, read on the forward strand.
CGTCGAGTTTGCCGGGATTACCAAGGCATTCGGCCCGGTGGAGGTGCTCCACGGTGTCAGCCTCGCGTTAGCACCGGGACGCGTTTACGGTCTGCTCGGCGAGAACGGTGCGGGCAAGTCCACGCTGATGAAAATCCTCGCCGGCTACGAGACGCCCACTGGCGGGGAACTGCGCATCAACGGCCAAGCGGCCCGGTTCACCGGTCCCCGTGCGGCGGAGGCGGAAGGCATCGCCATGATGCACCAGGAGTTCAACCTCGCCGACGACTTGACCGTGGCGCAGAACATCTTCCTCGGCCATGAGAGGACGCGCGGCGGGTTTTTGGACGACCGCACGATGCGCGCCGAAACGGCCGCATTGCTCGCCAAAGTCGGGCTGCGCATTTCGCCGAACACCCGCGTGCGCCAGCTTATCGTCGCCGAAAAACAACTCGTCGAGATCGCCAAAGCCCTCGCCCGCAACGCCCAGCTACTCATCATGGACGAGCCGACGGCGACGCTCACGCCCGGAGAAACCGAGCGGCTCTTTGGCCTCATCGCCCAACTCCACGGCCAAGGGGTGACCATCATCTATATTTCCCACAAGCTGGATGAGGTGGAGCGCATCACCCAGGAGGTCGTCGTGATGCGCGACGGCCGGTTCGTGGCGCGCGAGGAAACGCCGAAAATTTCGCGTCGGCAGATGGCGAACCTGATGGTGGGACGCGAGTTGTCCGACCTGTTCCCGGAGAAGGCCATCCCGCCCGAGAACCCCACGCAGCCGCCTGCGCTCAGCGTGCGTGGTTTGAACGTGCCGGGCTGGTCGGCGGACGTGAGT
>CAXTQD010000146.1:10149-11861 GCA_964246175.1 uncultured Chthoniobacterales bacterium
TCCGTCCGGCCCGGCGAGGTGGTCGGCCTCGCGGGGCTGGTCGGCTCGGGGCGCACGGAATCGTTCGAGGGGCTGCTCGGGTTGCGCCCGGCGACGGTCGAGCGCGTGGAACTCGCCGGCCGCCCCGTGGGCCTGCGCTCGCCCCGGCACGCCGCGAACTTGGGGCTGACGTACCTCAGCGAGGACCGCAAGGGCAAAGGGTTGCACGTGAACTTCGGCCTGCGCGAGAACCTCACCTTGATGGCGCTCAAACGTTACGCGTCCCCCTGGCTGCATCCACGGGCCGAACAGCGCGCGCTGCAAACGGCCGTCGGCGACTTCGGCATCCGCACAGGCTCGCTGAACATCAGCGCGTCGTCGCTCTCCGGCGGCAACCAGCAAAAACTCGCCTTGGCGAAGGTCCTCCACCCCGACCCGCGCGTGCTCGTCCTGGATGAACCCACCCGCGGAGTCGATGTCGGTGCGAAACGCGACATTTACTTCCTCATCGCCCGCCTCGCTGCGGAGGGTCGCGCGGTCGTGGTGATCTCCTCCGAGTTGATCGAACTCATCGGCCTCTGCCATCGCGTCGCCGTCATGCGCGGCGGCCGGCTGCAAACCACGCTCGACGCTGCCCACCTCACCGAGCGCGAACTCATCGCCCATGCCACCGGCACAAACTGAAACACTCCCCGTCGCCCGTGTTACGCCAAGCGGCCGGCTAGGACATTGGTGGACGACCATCCAGGGAGTCGGCCCGTTGGTGGGGCTGATCGTGTTGTGCGTGGCCGGTACGCTGCTCAACCACGACTTTGCCACCTTCGACAACGCCATGAACGTGCTCACCCGCACGGCGTTCATCGGCATCATCGCGGTCGGGATGTGCTTCGTCATCATCTCGGGCGGCATCGACCTGTCGGTGGGTTCGATGGCGGCGCTCATCGCCGGGTGCGTCATCCTTCTGATGAACAAGCTCGGCGCGCACGGCTGGTCGCCGACGCCAGCGGTCGCGGCGGGGATGGTGTTCGCCATCATCATCGGCGCGCTGTGCGGGCTGGCACACGGGCTGTGCATCACGCTCGGGCGCATCGAGCCGTTTATCGTCACCTTGGGAACGCTGGGCATCTACCGGGCATTCCTGACGTACCTCTCCGACGGCGGCACGCTGACGCTCGACGACACGCTCTCGGACGCCTACAGCCCCGTGTACTACGCGAACCTCTTGGGCGTGCCGATCCCGGTGTGGGTGTTCGCGGCGACCGCACTGGTTTTCGCCGCGGTTCTCAACCGCACTGCCTATGGCCGCTACGTCCAGGCCATCGGCTCCAACGAACAGGTCGCCCGCTACGCCGCCGTCCGGGTGGACCGCGTGAAGGTCGCCACCTATATGCTCCTGGGCGTGTGCGTCGGCGTGGCGACACTGCTCTACGTCCCGCGCCTCGGAAGCGCGTCGCCGACCACGGGGCTCCTGTGGGAACTCGAAGCCATCGCGGCGGTCATCGTCGGCGGCACGGCGCTCAAGGGCGGCGCGGGCAGCGTCGCGGGCACGGTGATCGGCGCGGTCCTGCCGCTCCTGCTTGCGGCGGCCGTCGACCCGGGCTACATCATCAGCGTCTACCTCAACGCGGCGGTGCAAGGATTTGTCATTATCGTGGTTGCGTTTTTCCAGCGCAGGCGCAGATAATGGCGTCCCTCCCCTCGCGTCAAAGCCGCGCTTTGCCGTCCCCTTAACC
>CAXTQD010000147.1:0-11763 GCA_964246175.1 uncultured Chthoniobacterales bacterium
CGCGCATGAGGCCCTGGAGTTCGCCGGACTGCTCGTAGCGGTAGCAGGTGCCGTATTCAGCGAGGCGCAGAGGTAGATCGCGATAAGAACGCGGCACCGCTCCGAAGAGCTTATGGTGATGCGGGCAGTTCATCGCCTTAAGGTAGTAGCGATCAGGCTTCATTGTGTCGCCGTCCGACGAAGCCTTTTCCTCCAAAGTCATCGGCGGGAACATGCTGTCCGCGTACATCGGGATGTGTCCACTCGTCAGATACATGTTCTCGCGCGCCAAGTGCGGCGTGCGCACACGCTCGTAACCGGCGGCGAACTCCGTTTCCTTGGCCAGCTTTTCTAGTTCTTCGATGATCGCCGTGCCGCGTGGCAGCCAGAGCGGCAGGCCGGGACCCACGTCGTCGTCAAAGGTGAATAGCTCCAGGTCCTTGCCCAGCTTACGGTGGTCGCGCTTCTTCGCTTCCTCCAGCATGGCGAAGTACTCGTCCAACTGGGTGCGGTTCTTGAACGCCGTGCCGTAAATGCGCTGAAGCTGCGGGTTCTTCTCGTCGCCCTTGTAGTAAGTGCTACTCACGTGCGTGAGCTTGAACGCCCCGACGTTGCCCGTGCGCGCGACGTGCGGACCGGCGCAGAGGTCCGTGAAGTCGCCGTTGCGATACAGGGTGATGGTGTCGCGCTCGGGAATGTTCTGGACGATATCGAGCTTGAACTTGCTCGGTGCTCCCGGACGCTCGCCCAAGCTCGCCAGCGCCCCCTTCTCTGCCAGGGCGATGGCCTCGTCGCGCGAGACTTCGACGCGCTGGAAGATGTTGTTCGCCTTGGTTTCCTTCCTCATCTCGGCCTCGATGCGCTCGAAGTCGGCGGGCGTGATGCGGTGAGGCAGTTCTACGTCGTAGTAGAAGCCGTTCTCCACGGGCGGTCCGGCGGCGAACTGCGCTTCCGGCCAGATTCGCGAAATCGCCGTGGCGAGGATGTGCGCCGCGCTGTGGCGGACCCGTTCGAGGTCCGTCATTGGTTTGCCTTCGGGCATGGTCATCGGCGCGGGACCCCGGGCGGCGGCTGGATCTTCGGCGGCAACTTTCTCGTCGGCGTGATTGGACATAAGCAGCAAAAATGGACGGGCAGCATACGTCCGACCGCCGCCGTTACCAACGAAAAAGCCGCGCCGGGTCAGCGGTGCGGCGTGGGCGGCAAGCCGTTGGCCGGATCGTTGCGGATGTCAGCCGACGCCATGTCGATGTTGTTACAGCCGGAACGGCCACTACTGGCGACATGGTCGCTGGCAAAGCCCGCGCACCCGCCAAGAACGAGGCAAACCATCGCCCAAGAGATCAGTCCAAGAAAGAGTGATTTCTTCATGGCTTAGACCTTGGTGGACAAAGCGGGTTCAACTGACACGTTGCTTGTCAATGTACGCCAGTAGGTACGTGCGGCCAGTGATTTCGACGCGTGTAGACAGGGTGACAGAAAACAATTTGATATAACAGCTTTTCCGAATGATAATACAACTACTCATATGTCATACAACATCACGGGTTGCCCTCGATGTGGCGAGCCCACCTATGACCCTGATTACAAACGCTGTTTGAACGACGACTGTCACTTGGCTCCGCTGTCCGAACGTCTGCACCTGCTGTTGCTGCTGGTCACAGGCTTGCTCATGCTCATCCTGGTGACCGGTCAAGGTTGGCTCAGCTGACGAACCTGAGCGGTGCATAGAGAAAAGCACCTGCCCCTACCGAGTTAGAAAAGTGGAGGCGAGGGGAGTCGAACCCCTGTCCTGACAACCTTCTGCCTGAACATCTACATGCTTAGCCGGTAATCAATTGTAGGGGGAGCGATTAGCGCCGGCACAGTACGCACCCCCGAGCCACCACGTAATATTATTTCGCCCGCAGCGCGGTCACTCCACCGTTAGGCTAGCCCGCTATCATCATCCCCAGCCCCAGCAGGCGTCGAACCAGGAATGCTCACGAGCAATTAAGCCGCGAGGGCGAGATCGTTACGATTCGCGTTTGTTTTTTTGATCCGGAGTTTAACGAGGCCAACGGGTCATCCTCGGCATGCCGCCCAGACGTCCGACCATCAGTCGAAGCCAGTGCGCCCCCGTTTTGTGGGTCGGGGAGCATCGTCGTTGCTCAACCGTTTTGCAAGGGAGTTTTCAGGGCCGCTCGTAGGTTCCGAGCATACAGCCCCGCGCGAGGGCGTGTCCCTCGAGCGCATCCTTGACCGCGCTGCGGCCTGCGCCCTCGGTCAGGTTGTGAACCTGATCTAGCGCGTACAACTGGAACAGGTAACGGTGCGCGCCGCCGCCGGGCGGTGGGTCGGGCGGCAGGTAAGCCTTCTTGAGGAACGTGTTCTTGCCCAAGGCATGCGCTTCCCCTTCCCCGCCGGGACTCTTGAGCGCGCCTTCGGCGAGTTCGCCGTCGGCCGGCGGCAGGTCGAACACCAATGCATGCACGATGGGTGTAGGCGTCGGGCTATCGGCGTCCTCGATTACCAGCACGAGGCTCGCCGCGTCGCGTGGCACACCTCGCCAGGCAAGCGGGGGCGAAATCTTCTCGCCATCTTCGGTGAAACGCGCCGGGATCGCCGCGCCATCCGCGAACGCTGCGCTGGTGACCGTGATCGACTCCGGCGCGCCGTCAATGGGCTCGCAGTAGTAGACAGTTTTGTCCAACCCGGGACCTTTACCCTTGAGTGCGTGACCGATGACGTGAGGAAGTTTTTCGAGCATAAGTGGTTTTGGACGACAACCAGACGGAGGCTTTACGCTCTCGGAGGCCTCTCCGGTTGTCGCTGACTTCCAGGGAATGTGCCCCACGCGCCCGGCCGACTCAGTCCTCGGCGCGTTCACCGGCCGGGCACATCTTGACCAGCCGCGGCTCGAAGCGACCGAGCGTTTCTACCAGATCGCCCTGCGCCGCCATGACCTCGCGGATGTCCTTGTAGACGCCTGGCACCTCGTCCAAGCCGGCGGAAAGCAGCGTCACCCCGCGGTCAGCCAGGGTTTTCTTGACTGCGCTCCAGGTGAAGGATTGCAGCGCCTTCGAGCGGCTCATCACCCGCCCCGCGCCGTGCGACGCGCTGCCGAGCGAGGCGGCGTTACCGCGCCCGCGCACCACGAACCCCGGCGACGCCATGGAACCCGGGATCACGCCAAGAATCCCCGCGCCCGCCGGCGTCGCGCCCTTGCGGTGGACGACGACCTCGCGCTCGACCCCATCGATGACGTGGCGTTCCTTCCAGGCGAAGTTGTGGTGGTTCTCCACGCTGGCCCGCACCGCCGTGCCGAGCTTGCGCGCGATGTGGCGGTGGATCAGCGCGTGGTTGGCGGCGGCATAGCGGCCCATGAGTTCCATCGCCGCCCAGTATTCCTGGCCGGCTTCCTCACTGAAATCCAGCCACGCGAGGTGGGCGAGTTGGGTCGGCAAGCGGCCACGACGATCCATGGCGATGCGGCTGTAAAGCTGGCAGACCTGCGCCCCCGCCCCGCGGCTGCCGCTGTGACTGAGCAGCGCGAGGTAGTCGCCCGGTTCGAGGCCGAGCGCGGGCTGGTCCAGCACGAACTCGCCGAACTCCACGAAATGGTTGCCGCTGCCGCTGGTGCCGAGTTGCGTCCATGCCTTGTCGCGCAAACGCTTCGTCACCGGCGATACGCTCCAATCCTCGTCCATCACCTCGTGTTCCCGCCGCTGCTTGAACGCCGCCCCGACACCGAAGCGCGTCTCGCTCTCGATGATATTCGCCAGCCGGTCTTTCTGCCCGGCGATGCTGCCGCCCTTCGCGTCGAAGATGCTCAGGCGCATCCGACAAGCGATGTCCACGCCGACGGCGTATGGGATCACGGCATTTTCTGTAGCCAGCACGCCGCCGATAGGCAAGCCGTAGCCGACGTGCGCGTCGGGCATGAGCGCGCCCGCCACCGCGACGGGCAGCGCGCAGGCGTTGGCCATCTGCCGGACGGCGTCCGCATCCAGGCCGCTGCCCCACTGATGCCAAGGCGCGAGGGCTTCGCGTGCCTTGAAGGGCGGCGCGTACAGAGCGCGAGCGAATGCTTCCCGTTCCGGGTCGCCGAGGAATAATGCTGGATCGGCGACGATGGCGACGACCTCATCCGTGAGACGGTCCACTTCGCCGCCCGCACGGCGATAACGGGCGACAAAATCTAGCGCCAGCCGGGTGGGTTCACCGGGCGGCACCCCGAGGGCAGCTAACTGCTTTGCATTCATGGAAGGTAGCTGGGGCAGCCACGCCTTCGATGTTAGCAACGCGGTTCTGCCGGTGGGTTATCTTTTCTTGGTGGTTTTGCGCGCGGGCTTCGGGGAAGCCAGGAGCGTGGCGCTGCTGGCGAGCGTTCTCGCGTGCGCCTTCGCCATTTCGCGCAAGAAGGGCGAACGACTGCCGAGGTACTTCAAGGTGAGGAGTTCCTCCTTGAGTGTGTTCGCGGCGCCGACACGCAGGTGTTTGTCCGCAATGAGCCAGCGAGTTAGGCTCTCGACGAGTTTTTCGCTCGCTTGGCGCTGACCATTCTCGACCTTGATCCAACCCGGCGTGGAGATGAACCCGCGTGTACCGAACGCACCCTGCGACAGGCCGAGTTCTTGGCGGAGGCTTTTTACTCGTTCTCCGAAAGTCATGACGAAATGCAACTCAATCTCGCATCCACACTTACGTCAACCCAAATCTATCCGGCCTTCCAGAAACGTATCAGAACCACCCCTCAGAGCATCCGGCTGATCCCTGCGGCGAGCTGGTCGACGAGGTCGCTTTCGGCCGCCACCACCGGGGCGTATCCGTCGCCGTTGATCTGCGCGTGGTAAATCCCCTCGCCGTGACGCAGGACCTGGCGGGTGTCGGCGGTTTCCACGTGCCAGTCAGCCTCCAGAATCGCTCCCTGACCACTGACAGCGTGGAACTGCCGCACGGACACACTCACCCGATAGCGGAACCGCGTGTCGTTCGGCGCAGGGTTGGCAACGACGTTGCCCGACCCGAGGCGCCGGCCCACGTCGGCAGCGAGCACCTGGCTGAAGTTGTCCTGCAGCGCCCCAGCCCAATGCACCTTCGCCGGAATCTCGAACTTGTTCGGCCCGCTCTGGAAGACAAGTTCGGCGCGGTCCACGTACGTTGGCAACGTCAGTGGTCCGATCGCGACGGCGAGACCGCTCGTGCGGGTCGTGGCGGGACCGGTGGCGGAGAGGCGGTAATATTCATCCTTCGCCCCACCGCAACCGGCGACAAGGACGGTGGCAGCTAGAGCGCAGAGGAACAACGGAGAAGCTTTCATGACAAAAGGGCGGTACGCTAGTGACTGCCGCGCGGCGGCTCGGGGTTGCCGGGCTTGCCGAAGATGATGGAGTTTGGGCTGCGGTCCAGCGTGCCGGTGAGCGTCTTGAGCGAGCGCAGCGTCTCGGTCAACTGCTGCAGGACGGCGGAGATGTTTTGGTTGAAAGCCGACTGGCCGTTGTAGGCTGATAAGGTCTTCTGCAACTCCGCGAGGTCCTTGCGCAAGTCGCCCGGGAGCGCCTGTGTTTCCTTGGAGCCAAGAAAATCCGTGGCGCTCTGGAGCGTCGCCTTGAGCGAGACCAGCGCGTCGTTGGCACTGGCGACGGTCTTTTCCAGCGGCAGGGCCTGGACCTTGTCAAGGATGGCGTTGAGCTTCTCCTGGATCTCGCCCAACCCAGACGCGACGGTGGGCATCACGTCGTAGCCCTCCACCTCGGCGATCTTGTCGGGCGCAGCGTCCTTTTGGAAGTCGAGGTCGACGTAAAGCTGCGCGGTGAGGAGGTTGCCAGTCTTGAGCGTGGCGCGCATGCCGCGTTCTACGCTGTCGGCGATGCGGGCGCGCGAGCCGTCGTAGTCGTCGGCGGGCACGTTGAGCAACGCGGTCGGGTCGAGCTTGATGAGCACCGGCACGCGCCGGGCCGGGTCGTCGGGCAGGTACTTGAAGGAGACGCCCATCACCGTGCCCACGCGGATGCCGCGGAACTCCACCGGCGCATCGACGGCTAGGCCGCGCACGCTGCCCGTGAAAAGCAGCAGGTACGGCAGTGTCGGGTTAAGGTCCGTGACCTTGTTGGCCTCGTCGTAAGAGCTGAACAGGTGGAAGGAGGTGTTGTCCGGCAGGTGTTGGCCCTTTGGGTGGCGAGCCTCCGGTTCGCTGAAGGTCACCCCGCCAGCGAGGATCGTCGTCAGCGTGCCCGAGTGAATCTTGAATCCGTCCGCACCGACCTTCACGTCGATGCCGCTGGCGTTCCAGAACCGGGTATTGCGGTCCACCAGGTTGCCGTACTCGCCGTCAATGAAAGCCGTGAACTCCACGGTGCCCTCGGACGGGTGGAAGATGCGGGTCTCGATCTTGCCCACGTCGATACCCTTATAAATGATGGACGCGCCAGGCCCCAGGCTGCCCGCGGCGTCGGCGACTAGGCGGATGCGCAATCCCGGTACGCCTGGCGGGGTGACGGGCGGGTTCTCCAGGCCGACGAACTTGCGGCGGGCGTCCTTGTGCTCGCCGGGTTGGAGTTCGAGGTAGTTGCCCGAGACGATGGTGTTCAACCCTGAGATGCCGGCCGAACTGTACCGGGCGCGCACCACCCAGATCTGCGTGTCGGACACGAGCAGGCGGGTGGCGTCATGGGTCATGTCCAGAGTGACGATAACCGTTTTCAGATCGTCCGAGAGCTTGATGCCCCCAACAGTGCCGATGTTGACGCTGCGGCAGAGCACGGGTGTTTTCCCCGCGATGATGCCATCTGCCGTCTCGAAAGAGACCTCGATGGCGGGTCCCTTCGAGGAATAATACTTCACAACCAGCCACAACCCGAGCGCTGCGGCGACCAGCGGGATGATCCAGATGGGTGAGAACAAACGACGGCGCGGCTTCGTGACGGGCGCAGGCGGCGGACGCTTCTCGGGCGCCGTTGGCGCGGGCTCAGGAGTCGGGTCAGGCATGAGAAAGGGTTTAATCGTCGGACGGGCCGCGGGCGCGCTTGCCGGCGGCGTCCCAAATGAGACGCGGATCGAAGGACATGGCCGCGAGCATCGTCAGGATGACGACCCCCGCGAACGCCAGCGCCCCCGCTCCCGGCCGGATGGACATGACGCTGCCCAACTGCACGACGCCCACCAGGATGGCGACGACGAACACGTCCACCATCGACCAGCGCCCGATGAACTCCGTCACGCGGTACAGGCGCGTGGTGCCGATGGGATGCGTGCTGCCGCGTTGGGCCGCGATGCACAGGAAAACCAGGGCGATCACCTTCAGGATCGGGATGAGCACGCTGGCGGTGAAGATGATGATGGCCACCGGGTAGTCGCCATCCTGCCAGAACTGGATGACCCCGCTGATGATCGTGCTCTTTTGCGTACCCTTGACGCTGCTCTCCACGTCGAGGACGGGCAGCAGGTTGGCCGGCAGGTACAACAGGCCCGCGCTGATCATCAGCGCCCAGGTGCGGGCGAGTGAGTTGGGTTTGCGCAGGTGCAGGGGGGCTCGGCAGCGTGGACAATTACCCTGGTCGACGTGTGCGACGTTGCCGCAGGAGTGGCAGAGCGCCATGCCGCGCTCGGCGGCGGTGGGAATGGTAAAATCGGGCGTCATGCGGCGGTGCGTTTGGCGTCTTCCAGGTGGTCCCAGAGTTCGCGGTAATCGGTCGTCGCCACGGCGGCCGTCAGGCAGACGATGAAACCGACGTACGCCCAGAAGGAGATGCCGAGCTTCAGTTGGGCCAGGCTGCCGAGCTTGAGCAAGCTGACGAGCACGCCGAGGAGGTACACCTCGACCATGTTCCAGTGCCGCGCCTCGTAGACCAACCGGCATAACATCGTCGAACCTGACAGTCGCTTGCCCGCGAGCAGAGGCAGCAGCAGGTAGAGCAGCCCGCAGATGATGACGATGGGCGAGACGAACACAAAAATCGCCACGGCGCTCGCCAGCGGCGGGTAGCCGGTGCCTTCCAGACCAGTGACGCTCTGGATGAGCAGCATGTCACTTTCCCGATAGTCGGCGCTTAGCGTCAGGAAGGGAAAAAGGTTGGCGGCGACGTAAAGCACCGCCGCGGCCAGCACCAACGCGGACGTGCGCTGGACGGTGTTGTAGTGACGCGTGAAGAGGTTCGCCCCGCAACGCGGGCAGAGCACGCGCTCGCCCTCACCGACTTTTGGGGCGGTGAAAAGGGCATCGCAATCTTGGCACGCGACGTAATGGTCGAACTTTTCGTTAGCCATGCGGTACAGGGTCGCACTCTGTAGTTCACCCGGCCGCCCGATGCAACCAGGGACCATTCCTCCGGACAATCCGCGCGTCCCGCGGAAGGCGTATTAGAGAATAAACCTACCCATCCCATGCCTACCCCTGATTTCCGACCATTCGCCGTCGTCACCGGTGCTTCCACCGGCATCGGCTACCTGATCCAGAAAGTGGGCAACGCAATGCGGTCGCGTGGCACGGGCCGGGTCACCGGGTCCATCGCCGGGTTTTTGCCGGGCACGTACCAGGCAGTCTACAACGGCACGAAGGCGTTTCTGGACTCGTTCTCGTTCGCCCTCCGGCACGAGTTGAAGGACACGGGTGTGACAGTCACCTGCCTGATGCCTGGGGCAACCGAGACCGAGTTCTCCGACCGCGCCGACCTGAAAGACACGAAGGTCGGCTCGGATAAAAAGGACGACGCGGCCAAAGTCGCCAAAGACGGATTCGACGCGATGATGGCCGGCAAGGGCGACGTGGTCAGCGGCTGGCTGAACAAGCTGCAAAGCGCCATCGCCAACGTCCTGCCGGCTGGCATGGTCGCTGAGCAGCACCGCAAGATGGCGGAGCCGGGCTCGGCGAACAAGTAATAGGCCACTGCAAGTGGCCGTTTGTCTAAGGTCCCGTTGCCTCCCCGAGGCAATTCTAATTTTGGATTGGATGACCGTTCGTTAACAGAAAGTTGAGGATTGCCTCGGAGGGGCAACGGGACCTTAGACAAACGCCGCTGGTGCGAAGTTACATCGCGTACCCACCCTCGACCCGGGCAGCTACGTCCTGGTAGCCCGAGTCGATCTCGTAAATTTCCGTCATGCAGGCGAGATACTTGTCCTTCTCGTTCGAGCGCTCATAAACCAACCCCAGACGGTAGGTCACATCCTTCTTGAGGGCGTCCATCGTCTGGAGCTTTGAGCGGACATCCTCGTATTGCTTGAGCGCCAGCGGCAAGACGTTCTTGGCCTCGAAACATTGGCCAAGATAATACTTCGCCCTCTGGCCCAGATTTGGGCTGTTTTGCGCCCGCTGGAGTTCCGCGATGGCCTCGGTGTAGTGCTGGGCGCGGACGAGCTGTTCGCCAAGCTCGAAGCGGAAGTTCAAATCGGTCGGATTGCGTTCCACCCGGGAACGGGCGGTGTTGATCTGCATCTCCGCCTTCTGCTGGCGAAAGTCTTCCAGTTCGGCGGTCACGCGCGCCGTCGTTTCCCGCGCTTCCTCGTCGCCGTCGCCGTTGACGCCGTGTTCCCCGAGCCAACGCTCCCGCTCGCCGATCATCCGGTCGAGGTTCTTCATGGTCAGGTCGTTGACCTTGCGGACCAAACCGGGGTCGCTGTTTTTCGTCAGTTCAACGGCCCAGCCGTAGTACGAGATTGCGTTGTCGAAATCGTCCTTCTGCTCGTAGAGGCCGGCGATCTTACGGACCACGTCGAGGTTGTTAGGATTCTCGTTGTAAAGCGCGAAGTTTTCCGTGAGCTGCTGCTCGATCATGTCCTCGCTCTTGATGATGCGGCTTTGCTGTTCGAGCGAGATGGCTTCTTCCTTGTTCTTGAGCACGTCGCGATAGCTCGTGCCATCCTTACCGATCTGGTCCCAGCCGCCAGTGCGCATCGACGCCCGGGCCGCGGCGTCCTTGCCGCCCTTGATCGCCTCGATGTCAGCGGGGTTGATGGAGCTGATCTGACCGTAAATTTCAATGGCCTTCTCGGGTTGGTCGCTGGCGGAATAATGCCGCGCCAAGTCGTGCATGATTTTCGTGTTCTTCGGCTCGGCGTCACGCATCGTTTCCAAGGCGAACCCAACCGTCTCGATCATGCCCGCCGCCGCCGCGGCGTCGCGCAGGAGGCCGTTGGCTCCGATGTTGTGCGGATCCTTCTCCAGGATTTCCTCCGCGGCAAGGATGGCGGCTTGCGGGTCCTTCTTGATCAAGCCCTGCGACTTCATTGCCTGGATGGACGAGCCGGATAGCCCCTTGAGGAAACCCTTGCCCGATTTGGCTGTGGCAAGTTCCGCCCGGCGCAGCCACTGGCGGCCAACCAGGAAATTCGGTGACTCTTTAAGGATGACTTGGATCAAGGAGACCGCGTAGCCGAAATTACGCGTCTCGATGGCGCTCGTCGCTTTTAGCCAGAGGGGACGCGAGGTGGCAGGAAGTTCCTTTTCAGTGATGACAGCCATAACTTGCAGGGGGAAGAACCGAAGCGGCGTAATCTAACGAATCGGCCTTTGTGAAGCTAGAATTTTGCTGCTGCCACCGAAAAGCAAAAAGCCGGATGGCCCACGAGGGACCATCCGGCTGGATTTTGCAGAGCTTTGCTGGCTTGGCGAACTCGCTTAGTAGTCCATGCCGCCCATGCCGCCCATGCCGCCGCCGGGGTGGCCACCGCCGGCCGCCGGCTTCTCCTTCTCGGGCAACTCGGTGACAACCGCTTCGGTCGTCAGGAGCAGGCCGGAGATAGAGGCCGCGTTCTGGAGCGCAGAACGGGTCACCTTGGTCGGGTCAACAACGCCGGCCTTCACGAGGTCGACGTACTCGCCGGTGGCGACGTTGTAGCCTTCGTTGCCGCTGCGGCTCTTGACTTCCTGCACGATAAGCGCGCCTTCCTGGCCCGCGTTGTCGGCGAGCTGACGGAGCGGGGCTTCCACCGCGCGCTTGATGATGGCTGCACCCACCGCTTCGTCGCCTTCGAGCTTGAGGCTCTCGAGCGCCTTCTGGGCGCGGAGGAGGGCTGTGCCGCCGCCGGGGACGATTCCCTCTTCGACGGCCGCGCGAGTCGCATGCAGCGCGTCCTCAACACGAGCCTTCTTTTCCTTCATCTCGGTCTCGGTCGCAGCGCCGACGTTGATGACGGCCACGCCGCCCGCCAGCTTGGCGAGGCGCTCTTGGAGCTTCTCGCGGTCGTAGTCCGAGGTGGTTTCGTCGATCTGGCGACGAATCTGGGCGACACGGCCCTGAATGTTCTGGTTGGTGCCCTCACCCTCGACGATCGTGGTGTTTTCCTTGTCGATGGTGATGCGCTTGGCCTTGCCGAGGTCGTCGAGCGTGACGTTCTCCAGCTTGATGCCAAGGTCTTCCGTCAGGCAACGGCCACCGGTCAGAACGGCGATGTCTTCGAGCATGGCCTTGCGGCGGTCACCGAAGCCAGGGGCCTTGACGGCTGCGACTTGGAGCGTGCCACGGAGCTTGTTCACGACGAGCGTGGCGAGGGCTTCGCCTTCCACGTCTTCGGCGATGATCAGGAGGGGCTTGCCGCTCTTGGCCACCTTTTCGAGCAGCGGGAGCAGGTCCTTCAAGGAGCTGATTTTCTTCTCGTGGATGAGCACGTAGGCGCTGTCCAAGATCGTTTCCATGCTCTCGGCATTGGTCACGAAGTAAGGCGAAAGATAACCCTTGTCGAATTGCATGCCCTCGACCACGTCGAGCGTGGTTTCAATGGACTTGGCTTCCTCGACCGTGATGGTGCCATCCTTGCCGACCTTGTCCATCGCGTCGGCGATGATCTCGCCGATGTTGGTGTCCC
>CAXTQD010000148.1:0-11704 GCA_964246175.1 uncultured Chthoniobacterales bacterium
GGGCTGATTGAGGTGTTCGTGCCCGCTCGCTGGATGACGCAGTTCCTGCCGCGGCGGGCGGGGGTGGCGGTGGTGGTCAGCGGGCTGCTGGGCGTGGTGTTCCCGATGTGCGAATGCGGCGTGGTGCCGGTGATCCGCCGCCTGATGAAGAAGGGTCTCCCCGTTTCCTGCGCGGTGACGTACCTGCTGGCCTCGCCGGTGGTCAACCCCATCGTGGCGGTGAGCACCTTCGCGGCGTTCCGCGGTAGTACGCCGGGACCGTGGGCGACGACCTCTTACCGGCTGGTCTTTTCCTACTTGGTGGCCGTGCTGGTGGGACTGATCGTCTCGCGGTTGCGGGTGGAGCAGTTCATCGCCCCGGCGGTACTCGACACCCTGCCGGGACGCAGCACGCGGCGCACGGCGGGCTTCCGCGTCGGCAGCCTCGCGGGTGCACCGGTGCCGGCGATGGCGGTAGCTCCCTTCAGTCTGGAAGGTACGGAGGCGGGCAGCGGTGGGCCGGATGCGCTGGCCTCCCTTGACGTGCTGGAGGAAGGACTGACGCCGACCTTTGGCAAGCGCATTTTGGCTGCGCTCCAGCGCGGCACGAACGACTTCCTCGACGTGGCCGTCTTCGTGGTGATCGGAGCCGCGCTGGCGAGCGTCTTCAACACGGCCGTGGACCAGGCCAAGATCATCGCCCCGCTGGCGACCAATCCGTGGGCGGGCGTGCCGGCGTTGATGCTCCTGGCTTTCGTCGTAGCGGTGTGCAGCACGTCGGACGCGTTCATCGCGGCGACGTTCACGGGGTTTTCGTTCCCGGCGCGGCTGGCGTTCCTCGTGTTCGGGCCGGTGTTCGACCTGAAGTTGGTGTTCCTGTATTCACTCGTGTTCCGGCGGCGCTTCGTGGCGGTGTTGGGGCTTGGACTTTTCGTGCTGATCGCGCTAGTGTGCATCCGGCTTTCGTCGGGTTAGAACCTCCTTCTTATGAAAACGCTCTCCCGTGGACTCTCGCTGCTGACCCTGGTCGCCTGGGGCGCGCTGCTGCTGTACTTTTACTTCAGCGGGCGCTTGGCCGATTACCTGATCCCGGCTTACCGGCCGCTGGTCATGGTGTCGGGGCTTGTGATGATCGGCATCGCCGCCACGCTCGCCTGGGGGATGCGGCCCGGCGCGCCGGACACCTCTGCGCTCGTGCTCGAAGACCGTGGCGACGAACTCGCCTCGCCCCGGCGCGCGAAGACGATGCAGGCGCTTGCCTTCCTGATGCTCGTGCTGCCGGTGTGGGCGGCGGCGGGTGTGTCGAAGGACCAGTTCAACGCCAGTGCGATGCTCAACCGCGGCATCGTCAGCGACGCAACGAAGCTGCCGGGCAAATCCACTCTACCGATCGCGCCGACGAACAGCGCGAACAACTCGCCCCCGCCGCTCACTGTGCCTGAGCCGCCGCTGCCTGGTGCGACGCCTGCCGCCAACAACCCGCCCTCGGCCGCAAACAGCGATGCCTTGCAGTACCTCCAGAAGACGCCCGACGGTCACCTTCTCATGGAAGTCACCGATTTGCTCTTCGCGGCGGACGACGACCAGATGCGCGCGTCCTTGCAGGGCCAGACGGCGGAGGTCATCGGTCAGTTCATGCCGGCGAAGGAAGATGCGAGCGGCAAGCGGTTCCAACTCGTGCGGATGTTCATGGTGTGCTGCGCGGCCGACGCGCGCCCGGTGGCCGTGGCGGTGGAAAAACCCGCCCAGGCCGAGGCGCAAACCGAGGCCAACAAGCTGGCCGAACTCACCTGGACCAAGGTGGTCGGCAAAATTGATTTCCCGTTGGAGAACGGCCGGCGTGTGGTGGTATTGCGCGCTGACAAGGCAGCCGTGACTGACCCGCCCCGCGAGGCGATGCTGTATTGAAATTGCCGCGTCCGCGCGGCGTCTCTACCAAGTCACGTTGGTAGTTCGTACCCCGCCAGCGTGTCAAGCGTCTCATCCGCCAGTGAAAGGTCCTGGTGGCGCGTGAGGTGGTGCGGCACGGCAATCACGTGCAACCCCGCCGCCTTTGCCGAGCGCACGCCGGGTTCCGAATCCTCGAACGCGATGCTGCCTACTGGGTCCGTCACGCCCAGATCAGCCAGCGCGCCGAGGTACACGTCGGGCGCGGGTTTGTGGTGAGCAACCGTTTCCCGCGTCCGCACGACCTGGAAAAACTCTCGCAGCCCGAGCCGTTCTAAACCGGGCACCACCCAGTCCGCCGACGAGTTGCTCGCGCAGCCGATCCGGTAGCCGCGGCGCGCGCCCTCTTCGAGGAGTGCTAACACGCCGGGCAGTGGGGGCAGTGGCTCGATGAGTTCGAGCGTGCGGCGCGTGAACCATGAATCGTGGTCGGGCCAGTGGAAGCCGCGGCCGGTGAGCTTTTCGAGGTGCGCGCGGGGATCGAAGCCGTTAACGTATCCAACCGCTCCCAGCCAGTCGTCCACACTGAGATGCTGCCCCTCGCGTTCGTAGAACTCCCGCCACGCCTCGTACACGGCCGTCTCGGTGTCGAGCATCGTGCCGTCGAAATCCAGAATCAGCGCGCGGGGCGGCGGGTTAGACATGGGATGATCTTACGCTGGACTTTGGTTTTTTGCCTTTGGCCGTTGGCTTTTTTGTCCGCGGAGCCTGCCGTGCCGGCGCCGGCGACGGGCGCGTACACGGGCGCTTACATCGACTTCGGCGAGACGGAGGACCACGTCACGCGCGCGGCCATCGACGCGTTTGAAAAGCTTGTCGGCAAGCACCAAGCCATCGTGGCGAGTTCGAGCTTCTGGGGCCGGGGCGGGTTCCCGGCGGAAAACGTGCGGGTCATCGCTGACTACGGCGCGGTCCCGCTGCTGTACTGGTCGCCGTGGGGACCGCCCTACGAACAGGGCCAGCACGTCGCGCACGATCCGTGGAGCCTGCAACGGGTCGTCGCCGGTGACTGCGACGCGTACATCGACGCCTGGGCGAAGGCGGCGCACGCATACGGCGGCCCGCTGCTGGTGTCCTTCGCCTGCGAGCCGAACTCCGACTGGTTCCCATGGAGCGGCCACGACAACGGTGGCGCCAACGGCGGCCCCGACCTCTACAAACGCGCCTACCGCCACGCCGTGGACCGCGTCCGTGCGGCCGGGGCCACAAACATCGCCTGGGTCTTCCACGCGAACAGTTCCTCGCAACCCAACCGTCCCTGGAACGCGCTCGCGGAGTATTATCCCGGCGCGGACTACGTCGATTGGCTGGGCCTGAGCGTGTACGGCCAGATCGTGCCGGGCAAAGACTCTTGGGACGAGTGGAGCGAGGCGATGGACACGGCGTACAAAAACCTCTGCGCGCTCGACCCCGACAAGCCCGTGATGCTCGCGGAGTGGGGCGTCGGCGAGTTCCCCGGTGGCGGCGACAAGGCGGAGTTCATCCGCGACGCGTTCGCGGGGATGAGCGGCGGCAAATACCCACGGGTGCGCGCGGCGGTGTTCTGGCACGAACGCTGGCAGAACAAGGACGAAAGCTGGAGCAACCTGCGCGTCAACTCCTCGCCCGGCGCGCTCAAGGCTTACCGGCAAGGGGTGAGCGCGGGATTCTGGCTGGACGCGGTGCGTTGAGGGCGCTTGCTTCCGCCCCGCCGTTTGGGTACGATGAGCCATGCCAACCCAATCCCCCACCGCCCCCAAGTTCGACTACAAGCTACAGATGCTATCCGAACTGCATCCGGAGCGGTTCGCCTCCTACTTCGACAACCTGCCCGTCGATCCGTACATCAAGGGCACCTTCCGCCGCCGCCGCTTCTCGCGTTTCAGCGGCACGCCGGAGAACCTCCAGCGCCTCGAACACAAGTATTTCGTCCAGAGCAAGGCCGTCAACCAACTCGCCGGCGACATCAAGCGCGACTTCCCCGAACTGGAAGAATCCATGACCGAGACCGAGGAGTTCAAGACGCTGGTCGCCTCCTTCGTCGACTTCTCCAAGATTGATCCGACCGTCACCGAGATCGGCGTGCACCAGATCCGCGTCGTCGCCAGCCGCGATGAACAGGGTGAACCCGCCCCTGAGGGCATCCACAAAGACGGCTTCGATTTCGTCGGCATCTTCTGCATCAACCGCGACGGCGTCAGCGGCGGCGAGACGCACCTCTACCGCGAGAAGGACCAGCCGCCGATCTTCGACAAAGTTCTTCAGCCGGGTGAGTTCGTGATGGTCAATGACCGTTCGCTCTACCACTACGCCAGCGCCGTTGCTCCCACGCGTGACACCCGGGGCGTACGCGACGTGTTCGTCTTCACCGCCTGACCGAAAAAGGCAGAAGGTAGACGGTAGGAGGCAGAAGTCCGGAGGAAAACCGGGTTTCTGCCTTCCTGCTTTCGGCCCTTCTGCCCTCTGCCTTCTGCCTTCATGGACTCTTCCAACTCACTTGCCATCGCGCACGACGAACTGCGCGCACTCTTCCCCTCGTTGGCTCAACAGGTGGACGGTCGCCCGGCCGTGTTCCTCGACGGACCCGGCGGTACGCAGACCCCGCGCGGGGTCATGGACGCAATGTCCGCCTACCTGAGCCGCGATAACGCGAACACCGGCGGCTCGTTCATCACCAGCCAGCGCACGGATCAGGCCGTTGCCGCTGCCCGTGCAGAGACGGCGGAGTTCCTCCACGCCTCGCGGCCGGAGGAAATCGTCTTCGGGCAGAACAGCACGAGCCTCTGGTTCGCGCTCGGCCGCGCGCTCGGACGCACCTGGAACGCGGGCGACGAGATCGTCGTCACCTCGCTCGACCACGATGCGAACATCACCCCCTGGGTCCTCGCCGCGCGCGACGCCGGGGCGACCGTGCGCACGTGGGAGTTCCGCACGGACGACGGCACGCTACGCCTCGAAGGCCTCGACGCGCTGCTCAACGACAAGACGCGCCACGTTGCCTTCACGCACGCTTCCAACGCCCTGGGCACGATCCCCGACGTGGCCGGCGCGATCCGTCTCGTGCGCACGAAGGCACCGGGTGCGACGACCTTCATCGACGCCGTCCACTACACGCCGCACAACCCCGTGGACGTGCAGGCGCTCGGCACGGATTTCCTCGGGTGTTCGGCGTACAAGTTCTGCGGGCCGCACCTCGGCATCCTCTACGGCAAGTACGAGCACCTCGACCGTCTCGAAGCGTACAAGGTGCGTCCGTCGTACGCCAAGCCGCCGGGCAAGTGGGAGACGGGCACGCAGAGCTTCGAGAGCATTTCGGGCCTGCGCGCGGCGTTGGAGTACCTCGAACACGCCGGCGGCATGGAACGCATCCGCGCCTACGAACTCGGCCTCACGCGCGCCTTCCTCGAAGCGGCGCGTGACGTGCCGGGCTTGACGATCCACGGCCTGACCGACCCCGCCCGCGCGGGCGGGCGGACCCCGACCTTCGGCGTCACGCTGGAGGGTTGGAACGCCGCCGCGCTCGCCGCCCGTTTGGGGGCGCAGGGAGTTTTCGTGTGGGACGGGCACTTCTACGCCGTGGACGTGGTGGACCGCCTCGGGTTGAAGGATCGCGGCGGGTTGGTGCGCATCGGTTTCGCGCACTACAACACGCACGAGGAAGTCGCGCGGGTCATCGATGCCTTGAAGGACGCCGCGGCTCACCCGCTCACGTGAGCAAGGCGTTCGACTACGGGCTTGATTACCGCACGCTCGACCTGCGCGCCCACCCGGAATTGTACCGGGTAGGCCGCGGCGAACAGGGCGTGCTGCTCGTCCAGCCGTACAAGGGCGAAATCCTGCCGCACTGGAAGTTCGCCACGCCGGCCGTCGCGCGGAGATCCTCGGAGGAAATCTTCGCGCTCTATAAAGGATACAAGCAGGCAGGCGACTTCGTCGGGATGGACATGGCGCGCAAGTTTTTGCAGATGGGCTACACCCGCGCGCGGCGCTACGCCAACCACGCCGGCGGCAAGAAGTACGACGGCCCCGTGCCCGCCAACAAAAAAGGCCGCAGCGGCGCGCACGGTCGCGCCGAACTTCCCCGCACCGCCGAACCCGATCCCGACAAGGTCGAAGTCGCCACGATCTTCAAGGCGAAGTGGGAAGAGGTCAAAACCGATCCCGATTACATGCGCATGATGCGCGAGTTCGAAGCACGCCACGCCTCCACATGAAAACTCAGCAACTCGGTCAAACCAGTTTCCAAGTCACGCGCCTCGCCTACGGCTGCATGCGCATCAGTGGGAACGTGTGGAAGCGCACCGACCTGCACGAGGAGGCAATCCGCAACGGGGTTCGCCTCGTTGAAACCGCCTTCGACGCCGGTTACAACTTCTTCGACCACGCTGACATCTATGGCGACACGACCTGCGAGACGATCTTCGGCCGCGCGCTGAAGCTGCATCCCGGCTGGCGCGAACAGATGGTCATCGCCACCAAGTGCGGCATCTGGTTTCCCAACCAGCCGAACCCCGGCGACCCAGGGCGCTACGATTTCTCGTACGAGCACATCGTCCGCTCGGTGGAAGGCTCGCTGACGCGCTTGGGCATCGCGACGGTTGACCTTCTGCAACTCCACCGGCCTGACTACCTCGCTGACCCGGAGGAGATCGCTCGGGCGTTCACGGAACTGCGTGGCGCGGGCAAGGTGCGGGAGTTCGGCGCGAGCAACTTCCGGCCGACACTCCTGACCGCCGTGCAGCGGGCGCTGCCCTTCGCCATCCAGGTCAACCAGGTGGAAATTCATCTCGGGCGATTGGATTGCTTCACCGACGGCACGCTCGACCAGTGCCTCGAACGCCGGATCACCCCACTGGCCTGGAGCCCACTGGACCGCGGCAAACTGGCGGCAGGCGCGACCTCGGAACTGGAATCACGCGGTCGCCTCTTGGCCGCGCTCGACGAGACAGCCAACGAGTACGGCACCGACCGCACAAGTGTCGCGCTCGCGTGGTTGCTAAAGCACCCGGCGAAAATCATCCCCATCGTCGGCAGCGCGAACGAAGCCCGTATCCGCGGCTTGACCAAAGCCGACGCCGTCGAACTCAGCCGCGTGACGTGGTACAAGCTGCTTGAAGCAGCGCGCGGCGGGCGGGTGCCATAGTTCCAGCCAGAGGAAATTAGGGACCGGCTCGGAGAGCCATCCCTACCTTGGGGACGAAAGGCGTGTTACCTTTTGTCGTGACGACCCCGACCGACGCCTCTCTCCGCCCGCAGTCCGCCGAACTCTTCGCCCGCGCCAAACAGTTCATCCCTGGCGGCGTCAACTCGCCCGTGCGCGCGTTCCGGGGTGTGGGCGGCGAGCCCTTCTTCGTCACGCGCGCGGAGGCCGCCCACATCTACGATTTGGACGGGCGCGAGTACGTCGATTTTGTCGGCACCTGGGGGCCAGCGATCCTCGGGCACGCGCCGGCCGTCGTCGTGGAAGCCGTGCGCGCGGCGGCGGGGCGGGGACTTTCCTTCGGCATCCCGAACCCCGCCGAGGTCGAGATGGCGCGCACGATCTGCGAGTGGGTGCCATCCATCGAAAAAGTCCGCATGGTCAACAGCGGCACCGAAGCGACGATGAGCGCCGTACGACTGGCGCGGGGGTTCACGGGGCGCGACCGCATCATCAAGTTCGAGGGCTGCTACCACGGGCACGTCGATGCGCTCTTGGTGAAAGCCGGCAGCGGCGCGCTCACCCACGGCCGACCCGACAGCGCGGGCGTGCCGGCGGCCTTGGCAGAGTTGACCCTCACGCTACCCTTCAACGACGAGGCCGCCGTGCGCGCGGCGTTCGCCAAGGAGGGTGACCAGATCGCCGCCGTCATCCTGGAGCCGATCCCGGCTAACGCCGGGCTGTACTTTGCCCGTGAGGGCTTCCTCGAAACCCTGCGCGAACTCTGCACGCAGCACGGCGCGCTGCTGATCTTTGACGAAGTGATGACGGGCTTCCGCGTCGCGCGCGGTGGGGCACAGGAAATCTACGGCATCACCCCCGACCTGACCGCGCTGGGCAAGGTGATCGGCGGCGGGCTGCCGGTCGGGGCGTTCGGCGGGCGCGCGGAGATCATGGACCAGCTTTCGCCCGACGGCCCGGTCTACCAGGCCGGCACCTTGTCGGGTAACCCGCTCGCCATGGCGGCTGGGCTGGCGCAGTTGCGCGAACTGGAGCGCACGAACGCCTGGGCGCGGCTGGAGGAACGCGGCGCGCGCTTCGAGGAAGCCGTGCGCCATACCCTGAAGCGGGTTGGCAAGCCGTGCACGTTCAACCGGGTAGGCTCGATGTTCTGCCTGTTTTTCACAGACAGCGAGGTGTACGACCTGGCGACCGCGCAAGGCAGCGACCGCCAAGCGTTCGCGCGGTTCTTCCACGCGTGCCTGGACGGCGGGGTGTACTTCGCGCCGTCGCAATTCGAGGCAGGATTTATTTCGACCGCGCACACTGACGCTGACATGGCGCGGACCGAGGAAGTGGCCACACACGCGCTGTCAGTCTGATTGAACAACGCGGGAGCGGCGTGCGTCTATTGTAGTAACTCCAAGAACGGCGAAAAAGCTGTCGGAAGGACGTACTAAAATGAACCCAAGCACTTTCAAGAAAAACCTGACAAGCAAGCTGCTGATCCTGGCCTTGCCGTTGCTGCTGGCGCTCGGCGTGGCCGCCCCGTCTGCTCAGGCGCGTGACTACCACCACCATGGCTACCGATATGCAGATCGCCACGGCTATTACGGCGGCCGTGGATACTACCGGCATCGCGGCTACGGGGACCATTATCACCACGGCTACTGGCGCTATCGTCATGGTCGCCGCTATTGGTACGAGGACGGTGGCTACTTCCTATCTCCGGGTGGGGTGAGCATCAACATCGGCCTGTAAGCCCAGCCCGCGCGAAAAAGAAAAAGGCAGGCGAGGCGTGGTGCCTCCCTGCCTTTTTGATTTCTTGGAAAGGGGAAGCCTAGCCGACCGTTGGACCGGCGGGCTGGTTCGGCTGGTTTTTGAGCCGGCGGCGGAAATCGACCTCGATCTCGCCGAAGTTGTTCTCGTGTTGGCGGAGCATGTCGCCGAGTAGCAGCGCGAGGCGCTTGGCCGTCGGCAGGCTCATCACGACGCGGTTGGTGATGAAGAGATCCTCGTCGAGCACCTTCACGCCGAAGGAGTTAGTGTTGAAGCCTAGATCAAGGATGACCTCCTCGGGCGTCAGCGTGCCGCGGCAGAAGTTGGCGTAGAGGGTCTGCGCCTTTTCGGAGTTGATCTTCTGGGTGACTGTCGCGTTTTCGGGCGCGCTGCCGGGAGTGGGTGGCGGGGTGTTCATAAGGAAAGGACTTGAAAGAAGGCCGAAGGCGGCGGGAAGCACAAGCAGAAAAAGGTCCGGTGGCCGAAACGTTGGACCGCAGGGCTTTTTTCCTCCATCCTCCCGCCGTGGCCGCTTTTCTCTTCCGCCGGTTCGCGGCGCTGGTGCTCGTGCTGTTCACGGTGGTGACGGTGACGTTTTTCATGCTCCGGCTCGCGCCCGGCGGGCCGTTCGACCGCGACCGCAAAATCCCCGAGCGCATCGAGCAAGAACTCAAGCTCAAGTACAACCTTGAAGGCCCCGAGGGCCGCACGTGGGGCGAGGCGTTCGGCGCGCGGCTGGGGTTCGGCGCGGACGGGCAGAAGAAGCTCGGCGGGGCCGGTTCGTTGTTGCAGCAGTACGGGTCGTATCTGCGCGACCTCCTGCATGGCGACCTGAGGATCTCCACGCAGTACCTCAATCGCTCCGTGGCCGAAATCCTCGGCCAGACGATGCCCGTTTCGCTGACGCTGGGTGCGCTGGCGTTCCTGGTGGCGAGCGTGGCAGGGGTGTGGGTGGGGACGTTCGCGGCGGTGCGGCACAACGGGCCGTTCGACGCGGGGGCAATGTTCGGCGCGCTGGTGTAGATCTCGGTGCACACCTTATAAAAAAAAAAAAAGTGCGTGCTGGTGTTCGCGCTGGGCCTGGGCGTTTTGCCTGTGGGCGGTTGGGGGACGGCGGCGAGCGTCGTCATGCCGGCGCTCGTCCTGGCCGCGCCGTACGTCGCGTACATCGCGCGGCTGATGCGTTCCAGCATGTTGGAAACGCTCGGGCAAGACTTCGTGCGAACTGCGCGTGCCAAAGGATTGTCCGAACGCGCCGTGATCTACCGCCACGCGCTCAAGGTGGCGATCCTGCCGGTGGTCAGCTACCTCGGGCCGTTAGCGGCGAACCTCCTGACGGGGTCCATTGTGGTCGAGACGGTGTTCAACATCCCGGGCATGGGCGGATTTTTTGTGAACTCCATCCTCAACCGCGACGGGTTTTTGTTAGGCGGGGTGGTGATTGTTTATTGCACGCTGCTGGTTGTGCTCAATTTCCTGACCGACCTCGCCTACAAGGCGCTCGACCCGCGCGTGCAGCTTGCCTGAACTTCCCCTATGCCGCCCGCCGCCGTCATTCCTGTCCAGAGCCCGCTGCCGCCGGTGCAAGCGCGCGCTGCGACGCCGCTGGCGCGCTTCCGACGCAACCCGGCGGTGCGTGCGTCGGTGGCGATCCTGGTCGTGGTCGTGTTAGCGGCGACCTTCGGGCCGCTCGTGTTGCCGACCGCGTACCAGTACCCGACGCCGCTGCAACTCGCCCCGCCCTCCGCGGCGCACTGGCTGGGCACGGATGTCAACGGGCGTGACCAACTTTACCGCGTGTTTGTGGGCGCGCGCATTTCGCTGGTCGTCGGGCTGACGGGCGCGCTCGTGGCGTTCTTCGTCGGCACTTCGTACGGGCTGGTGGCGGGCTATGCCGGCGGGCGTGTCGATGGGGTGATGATGCGGCTGGTAGAAGTGGTGTATTCCATCCCACGGCTGATCTTCATCATCATCCTGGTCAACGTCGTCAACGCGCCGTTCAACGCCTGGCTGCAATTGAAACTGGCCGGCACGGCGCTCGGCGGGTTGCCGGGGTATTCCAAGACGCTGATCCTGATCCTTTCACTCGGGTTAGTCGAGTGGCTAACGATGGCGCGTATCGTGCGCGGGCAGGTGCTCGTATTGAAGAACCAGCAGTTCGTCACGGCGGCGCGCAGCCTAGGGCAGAGCCACGTCAACATCCTCGTGCGCCATCTGTTGCCTAACCTGACGGGCATCATCGCCGTGTACCTGACGCTGACGATCCCGGCGGTGATCCTCGACGAGAGTTTCTTGAGTTACCTGGGCCTGGGAGTGGACGCAAGCCAGGCGAGCTGGGGTTCGCTGTTAAGTGACGGAGCGCAGGCGGTCAACCCGATCCGCTCCTCGTGGTGGCTGCTGGTGTTCCCGGCCGGGGTGATGTCGGCGACACTCCTGGCGCTCAACTTCCTCGGTGACGGACTGCGCGACGCGCTGGACCCGCGCTCGCAGTGAAAACAAGTCGCTTGCCAACCCTATCGCGTCGCGCCATCATGTCCGCAGACCACGGCGCCATCGACTAGTGGTTAGGTCACGGCCCTCTCAAGGCTGGAGCACGGGTTCGATCCCCGTTGGCGCTGCCAAAGGATGTGGGATTGACGCCGCACTCGCAGGCGCCTAGTTGTTTTCGTCCCCTTGGTCCATGCCTCGCTCGCCCGCCCAGATTTTGCCGCCGACGCGTAGCGGGCGCACGTTCCTGATTGCCTCGTCGCTGCTCGGCCTGGGAGCTCTTGTGCAACTCGGCGTGCTCTCCTGGTACTTCGCCCACGGCGGCGCGCGCAACAACGCCGCCGCGGCCTCCCAGACGACGGTCGCTGCCACCGCCCCGCGCTTCGCGGAAAC
>CAXTQD010000149.1:0-11644 GCA_964246175.1 uncultured Chthoniobacterales bacterium
CTTGGCCTACCTTACCTCAACCTATCGCTCAATCACGCTGAGAATCGCTGTAGGCTTCGATCAGCCGCCGCGTGACCGCGCGCTCCAGAGAACAGGCACCGGCGTTCGGGTCCGGCGTGCTCGTTTCGTCTTGCCTCGCCGCTGCCCGTCATTGAGCTTAGCGGCGTCAGGCTCCAGACACGTACATCATGAATACTCTGGCAGAGGTTCGCGGCAAAGTTGTCGCCATCACGGGTGCAAGCAGCGGGATCGGCGAGGCGACGGCACTCCTGCTTGCCGAGCGCGACGCGCGGGTCGTTCTTGGGGCGCGTGGGCTGGATCGTCTGGAGGCTTTGGCAGCCCGCATTGTGAAAGCGGGCGGCGAAGCCGCCTATGCACACACCGACGTGAAAAAGCGCGCGGATCTTTCCTCGCTCGTCGAACTGGCCCGTGAGCGGTATGGCCGGTTGGATGTGCTCGTCAACAACGCGGGCTTGGGGCCGCTTGCCCCGCTCGACGATCTACGGGTCGAAGAGTGGGAGGACATGATCGACGTTAACATCAAAGGCGTCCTCTATGGCATTGCGGCGGCGCTGCCGATCTTTCGTCGGCAGGGTGCCGGGCACTTCATTAACATCGCTTCCACGGCAGCACATCGCATCGTGCCGAACATGGCGGTCTACTGCGGCACCAAGTTTGCCGTGCGCGCCATCTCTGAAGGGCTGCGCCAAGAAGCGGGCGACACCCTGCGCGTGACCGTGATCTCTCCCGGGTTCACCCGGACCAACATCGCGGAGTCCATGAACCACCCGGGGTTGAAGGCACAGACCCTTGCCGCGATGGACAAGATGGCGATCTCGCCGGAGGCCATCGCCCGCGCCATCGTGTTCGCCATTGAACAGCCAGCCGATGTGGACGTGGGCGAGATCATTGTCCGACCTACGGCGCAAGGATGATTTCATCGGCGCGCCAACGAACAGAGGCTGGCGGCGCGTCCTTGTTGCATCCGCAGTCCGTTCTCGCCGGCTTCTGTCACTGAGCTTGGCGGCGTCAGTCCATAAGACGCCGGAGCTTCATCAAGGCCGCGCCTTGAGCAGCGGTTCCAACACCGGCCAGATACCTCCCGCAATTTTGCGGTGCCCCTCGGCCGTGGGATGGATGCCATCTTTCTGGTTGAGCGACTCGTCGCCGCCGACACCGTCGAGCAGGAATGGCAGCAGCGTCGCACCCGGGTTAGCCCGCGTCAGTTCGCCGTACATGGCCTTGAACTTCTCCACGTACTCCGGCCCGAAGTTTGGCGGGATCTGCATTCCGGCGACGACCACGCGCACGTCCGCGTTCTTCGCGCGGGTTTTATCGATGATGCCTTGGAGGTTGCGCTTGGCCTCGTCGATGGGCAGACCGCGCAGGCCATCGTTGCCGCCGAGTTCGAGAAACAAGATATCCACCGGCCGGCGCAACAGCCAGTCGATACGGTGCAGCCCGCCCGCCGTCGTGTCGCCGCTCAAGCCCGCGTTGACGACCGTGTAGTGGTAGCCCGCCGCCTTGATCTTGTCCTCGATCAGCGCCGGGAAGCTCTCCGCGTCCGGGTTGTCCAACAGATATCCGGCCGTGAGACTGTCGCCGTAGAACAGGATCGTCTTCGGCGCGTCTTGCGCCCGCGCGGCGAAAACCCCCAACAGCAAAGCCAAGCAAACCCCGAGCGTGCGATGGAACATGTCGGAACTATCCGCCAGCCCGTACGGTTCGCAATTCTTGCGGGTCGGTTTACATTCCGCGCTCACGTCCCGCATGGAAGACCAAACCGCGCCCGTCCTCGAAGTCCGCCAACTCACCAAGACCTACCGCAGCGGCGACCGCGAGTTGACCGTGCTCAAGGGCGTCAGCTTCACACTGGCCGCCGGGGCCACCTGCGCCATCGTCGGCCCATCGGGCAGCGGCAAGACGACCCTCCTGGGCCTTTGCGCCGGACTGGACCGTGCGACGAGCGGCTCCGTGGTCCTCGACGGCGTTGCGCTCGACGACCTCGACGAGGACGCCCGCGCGCGGGTCCGCAACGAGCACACGGGTTTCGTGTTCCAGAACTTCCAGCTCGTGCCGACGCTGAACGCCCTGGAAAACGTCACTGTCCCCGCCGAACTCCGCGCCGGCCCGCGGCGCTCCTCCGCCGAGTTGAACGAAGCCGCCACCGAACTCCTCCGCCAGGTCGGCCTCGCCGACCGCCGCGGCCACTACCCCACCCAACTCTCCGGCGGCGAACAGCAGCGTGTCGCCCTCGCGCGGGCCTTCATCAACCGGCCGCGCCTCCTCTTCGCCGACGAACCCACCGGCAACCTCGACGCCGACACGAGCGAGCGCGTCGTCGAACTCCTGCTGGGCCTCAACGCCCAGGCCGGCACGGCACTGGTCCTGGTCACCCACAACCCCGAACTCGCCGCCCGCACCGGCCGCACGATCCGCCTGCGCGATGGCGCGATGGTGAATTAAAAGCACACGACCGTTGCCGCCGTTAGTACGATAATATTGGACTATGGCTATCCAACCCCTTGTCACTGCACACGGCACCGCCGAAGGCGGCCGCAACGGCCACACCCAGTCCGACGACGGCCTCGTCAGCGTCGATCTCTCCGTCCCCAAAGCGATGGGCGGCCCCGGCAAGCCCAATACTACCACCCCCGAGCACCTCTTCGCGGCCGGCTACGCGGCGTGCTTCGGTGGCGCGGTGGACTACCAAGCCACGCTGATGAAGCTCAAGCCTTCCTCGCTGGAAGTGACGAGCGATGTCACCATCGGCAAGAGCGACGACGGCGGCGTCGGCTTGGCGGTGGTCATGCACGTGAACGTCGGCGGCTTGTCCGAGGAGGACGCCCAGAAGATCGTCGAGGCCGGCCACGCCTTCTGCCCGTACTCGAAAGCGATCAAGGGCAACGTGGACGTGACGCTCGACGTGAAGACGGTCTGACGCGTTCGTGGTAAGGTTCGGCGTGACGCACCCCGCGCCCGTCGAGACCCTGCTACGACATTTCTTTGCCGGTCCGCTTGGACTGGCGCTCGTCGCCGCGGGCGCCTTATGGGCGGTCGCGGCGCTTTTGCGTGCGGGGCGGGAAGACCTACCGTACGTCGCTGCGCCGGCGCTGCTCACGGCAGCGGAGCGCACCTTTTACTTCGCCTTGCGGCAGGCGGCCGGGGCGGACTTTCAGCTTTTCGCCAAGGTGCGGCTGGGTGACCTGATCCAGGTCGAGCGCGGCGTGTCCGGCAAACGGCGGATGGCGGCGTTCGGGCGAGTGGCTTCCAAGCACGCCGACTTCGTGCTGTGTGACGGGCGTTCGTTCACGGCGGCGCTGGTCATCGAACTCGACGACCGTTCGCACGACCTCCCGGTACGGCGCGAGCGCGACCGCTTTTTTGACGCCGCCCTGAAGGTCGCGGGCGTACCGCTTTTGCGCGTGCCGGTCCGGCGGGCGTATTCGCCGGACGAACTCCGCCAGCAGATCGACCAACTCCTCTCCGCCCGTCGCGCATGAATTTCTCCTCACTCGCCCTTTTCGATCCTTGGGTTTGGCGCATGGCCTGGCGCGACAGCCGTCGTTCCCGAGGGCGGCTGCTGGTGTTCTCGACGGCGCTGACCCTCGGCGTCGCCGCGCTCGTCGCCATCGGCTCGGTCGGCTGGAACCTTCAGCGCGCCATCACCGAACAGGCCCGCATCCTCGTTGGCGCGGACCTCATCGTCGAAGGCCGCCACCAACTGCCGCCCGACGCGCAGAAGTTCGTGGACAGCCTTCCCGCCACCGCGCGCGCCAGCGAAACCCGCCTCGCCTCCATGGCGACTTTCCCGCGGACGGGCGGCCAGCGGCTCACGCAAGTGCGCGCGCTGGAAGGCGGCTACCCTTTCTACGGCCGTGCGGAAACCGTCCCGCCCGAGGCCGCCGCGCAAATGCTCGCCGGCGAGGGCGCGGTCGTGGAGGATAGTCTCGCGTTGCAGTTCGGCCT
Source organism: uncultured Chthoniobacterales bacterium (assembly GCA_964246175.1). Classification (GTDB taxonomy): domain Bacteria; phylum Verrucomicrobiota; class Verrucomicrobiia; order Chthoniobacterales; family SZAS-18; genus CAHJWO01. The sequence continues at coordinate 3,970 of CAXTQD010000149.1, forward strand.
GCACGTCGGCGACAGCCTCACGCTCGGCGGGGAGACGTTCCACGTGCTCGGCACCATCAAAAAATTACCCGGCGACGTGAACGTCTTCGCCAGCCTCGCCCCTCGCGTGCTCATCGCCCGGGGCAAGCTGCCGTCGTCGCTTCTCGCCCGAGGCAGCCTCGTGCGCTACCTGACGTACCTGAAAACCCCGGCGTCCGTCGATCCGGCCAAGCTGGTGACCGAGCACAAGGCGGAGTTCGAACAGTACCTGCTCGACACGGACACCGTTGATCACCGTAAGCGCGAGATGGGTCGCGTGTTCGACGATGTGAACCACTTCCTGAGCCTCGTCAGCTTCGTCGCGTTGTTGCTCGGGGGTATCGGCGTGGCGAGCGCCATCCAGGCGCACGTCAAACAGAAGCTCCGCACCATCGCCGTCCTGCGCTGCCTCGGCGCGTCGTCCGGGCAGGCGTTGACGATTTACTTCCTGCAAGCGATCTCGCTCGGAGTGGTGGGTTCGCTCATCGGCGCGGCGGTCGGGCTGGTGTTCCAAGGGTTGACGCCGCTGTTTTTGCGTAGCGTGCTGCCGGTGGAGCTTTCCTTCGGCGTCTCGTGGGGAGCAGTGGCGCAGGGGCTGGTCGTCGGGTTCCTGACGTGCGCGCTCTTCGTGCTGTTGCCGCTCCTGCCCGTGCGCCGGACGCCGCCGCTCCTGGCGTTGCGCGCGGCGTTCGAAACCTCCGAGACGAAAGGAAGCCGCCGCGACCCAGCGTTGTGGGGTGCATGGGCGCTGCTCGTAGCGGCGCTGGTAGCATTCCCGTGGGTGCAGAGCCGTAACTGGCAACTCGGCCTCGGGTTTTCGGCGGCACTGGCGGTGTCGTTCGGGCTGCTGGCGGCGACGGCGTGGGGCTTGATGACGGCGGCGCGGCGGTTCTTTCCGCGCACGTGGCCCTTCGAGTGGCGGCAGGGGGTAGGTAACCTCTACCGGCCCAACAACCGCACGCTGCTCCTAGTCTTCGCGCTCGGTTTGAGCACGTTTCTGCTGCTGGGCATGTACCTGACCAAGGATGTGCTCCTACGGCAGTTCTCCGCGCAGGGAGACTCCCCCACGCAGCCGAACCTGATCCTCTTCGACATTCAACCCGAGCAGCGGCAGCCCATCGCCGACCTCGTGCGCGCCCACGGCATGAACGTCCTCGACGCTGCCCCGGCCGTGACGATGCGCATGACCTCCATCGACGGAAAATCCATCGACGCCCTCGCCGACGGGAAAGGTACTCCCAAAGGCAGCAAGGAACGCCGCGAGGGCCGCTGGCGGCTGCGGCACGAGTACCGTTCGACGTACCGCGACCACCTGAGCCCGACCGAAACGGTGGTTGGCGGCGAGTTCCGCCCGCGCGTCGGACCCGAGGCGAACGGCTCGGACGCCGCACACGCTGCCCCCGTGTCGGTCGAGGAGGACATGGCGCGCGAACTCGGCCTGCACGTCGGCACCCCCATCGTGTGGGACGTGCAAGGAGTGCCGGTTTACACGACCGTCGGCAGCATCCGCAAGGTGGACTGGAGCCGCTTTCAGTCGAACTTCTTCGTGGTCTTCCCGGCGGGCGTGTTGGAGGACGCGCCGGCCTTCAACATCCTCGTCACCCGCGCGCCTGACCCGGCGACCTCCGGCCAGCTTCAGGCTGACGTGGTACAGCGCTACCCGGGCGTGTCGGCCATCGACCTGCGCTTGGTGGTCGAGACGATTCAAGGCATTGTGGACAAGGCGACGACGGCCGTGCGCTTCCTGTCGATCTTCACGGTGGGCACGGGCCTGCTCGTGCTGGCGGCGGCGATCTTCACGGGGCGCTACGAGCGCATCAAGGAGGGCGTGCTCCTGCGCACCCTCGGTGCCACGCGGCGGCAGATTTTCCGGGTGCTGACGGTCGAATACCTCGCGCTGGGCACGCTGGCGGCGCTGACCGGCATCCTCCTGGCCGCAGCGGGCAACTGGGTGCTCGCGCCCTTCTTCTTCAAACTGCCGTGGGTGCCGTCGCCAGGCGCCATGGCGCTGACCTGGGTGGTGGTGTCGGCGCTGACGGTCGGCGTGGGCTTGTTCGCCAGCCGCGGCGTGTGCGACCAACCGCCGCTGGAAATCCTTCGCGGCGAGGATTGAACCGTGTACGGCCGGGCGGCGGCGCGTCCGCGTAACAGGCAGCGACATGAACACGCCACGTAACAGACTCTTTCTCGCCCTGCTCGCCCTGGTCACCGTCGCCTCCTCCCCGCTGGAGGCTGCCACCACCACGCCGCCGCAACCGACTGATTTCTTTACCCCGGAGGTCTTCCTCGGGGATGCCGGCAACGGCTACGAAGCTTACTACCTGGACTACTTCAATTACTACGCTTATCAGCCAGACGAAATGGAGTACATCTACAAGTACAATTTCGGGTTCCTTTATTACTTCTCGCCTGACAGCAACCTCTCGACCAACGAAGCGTACTTCTATGATTTCACCACGGGTGATTACTTTTACACTTCTGCCGATCTGTACCCGTACTTCTACAGCTTCAATCGCGATAGCTTCCTCTACTATTTCGAGGACAGCAGCCCACGCGAGTTCTACGACTTCGGCACGAGCAGCTTTATCTACTACTAACCGGCTTGCTTCCGGGCGTCAGAGCGAAAGCTCCTGGAGGATTCCTGGCTGCTTGCGGAAGAGTCCACGGGCCACGCCCCGGATTTCCTTCATGTACTCTTTGAGGTCGATGTAGGCAGCATCACGATCCTCCGTGTTCGTGGGACCGTTTTCGGCTGTGTCTTCCGCCGAGTCGAGTACGCCGTCGAGCGTGGCGAGACGATCCAGTGCATCGGAGAGGTTCTTCAGGGTCTCAGGCGGATAGCCACGCTTGGAAAGTTTTTCTGTGAACGGCCTCTGCGCCGCGGCGGCGTAGCCGGCGTGAGCGACATTGATGAAGCGTTGCAAGTCCTCGGGCACGTCACCCATCACCCGCAGCTCAAGCCGGTGGTCGAGGCTCACGAACGCTGCGCGCGCGATCAGGCGGAACTTCGCCCACTCGTCGCGCGCTTCGTCCACCTTCTTATCGAGTTCCTGTTCGCCCTGCGCGCGGTCCGGGGGGCAGTCGCCACCGTGTTGTGAACAGAACGCGTTCCACGCCTTCTCCTGGAGTTCCATGCCCCAGGCGAGTTCGTCCTCATCGTAGCCGGCGGACAGGAGGGCCTCGGCGGTGCCGGGGTTCAGCCGGACTTCTTCGAGGAAGTGGCCGGCGTCGCGGATGTACTTTTCGATGGCCTGATCCTCCACGGTGCGGGCGAGCTTCGGCGTGGTCGCGGTGGCGGCGGCGATGTCGATGTTGGTGGGTACGGTGTCGGCCATAGATTGCTCGTTTACGAAGACAAGTCGGATTGCGCCAGCATGATGGCGATTTTCCCGGCGAAAGCAAAACGCAAAATGCGGCTTGGGCCGGCCGCTCCTTTGCATTCGGCCGCTTTCGGGTCGATGAGTAGGGCCGCCTTCCCGATGAGCGACACAGCGACAAAACTCTCTGCGGCCGAGCAGACAACCACGCCCGCTGCGCCACCGGTCCCAGCCGACCCCCCGGCCCCGGGCGGCATCTTCTCGGTGCTGCGCGGCGGCCCATTCGCCCGGTACGCCGCCGGGGACGCAATTTCCACGGTCGGCTACTGGATGCAGACGGCAGCGCAGAGCCTCGTGATGACCAACCTCACCAACAAGGCGTTCGAGTTGGGCTTGGTCAACTTCTTCGGCGGGATCCCGATGCTCGCCCTGACGATGTACGGCGGCATCGCGGCGGACCGTCTCGACAAACGCAAGATCATCATCGCCTCGCAACTCGTGCAGATCGTGCTGGCTGTGGCGGTCGGCTGGCTGGTGGCGACGGGTCGCATCCAAACTTGGCATATCTTCACGGCCGCGGGGCTGCTGGGCATCACGGGAGCGTTCGAGATGCCGGCCACCTCTGCGCTCGTGCCCGAGATGGTCGAACGCTCGCAGATCGCCGCCGCCATGGCGGTGGACCGGTCCATCTTCCACGGCGCCCGGATGGTGGGGTTCGGACTGGCGGGATACATCATCGGGCGGTTCGGCAATGCCTCTGCGTTCTACGTCAACGCCGCTAGCTTCCTGGCCAGCATCGCCGCCATCGCCTCGGTCGCCCCGCGCGTCCAAGGCAGCGTCGAGGAGGAGAAGGAACGCGCGAGCGGCATGAAGGCGGGCATCACCTACGTCCGAGGAGACAAGCCGACGTTGGCGATGATCGGGCTGATGGCGTCGAGTTCGCTGTTCGTGTTCCCCTTTATGTCGGCGATGCTGCCCCTGTACGCACGGCAGACCATCGGGCTGAGCGAACGTTACACCAGCTACCTGATGGCTTTTTCCGGTATCGGCTCGGTGGTGGCGTCGTTCGGCATCGTGGCGGTGGCACGGGAGCGGCGCGTGCTGTGGCTGACGCTGGGAACCGCGGTCATCGTGCTGGCGCTCTCGGGGCTGGGGCTTTCGCACAGCTTCAGGCAAGCCGCCGTCGCCCTGGCTGCGCTCGGGATGGGCACCGCGTTCAACTTCGGCGTGGCGAACACCACCGTGCAGGAACGCGCCCCGGGTCCGTTGCGCGGCCGGGTGTCGGCCCTGGCGATGCTGAGCTTCATCGGGGTCATGCCGTTTGCGTCGCCGGCGGTCACCGAACTCGCCGACCGCATCGGCTTCCGCACGGCCATCGTGGCGGGGGCGATTGGCTACGGGGCAGCCGCGATGTTTGCGCTCGGCGGTGCGGGGCGGCGGTGCACGGAACTACCCGCCGGCCAGCGAGGGGCGGCCGTGCCGATGGAAGCTTGAACCGGCCGCCTCCGCACCGTGACGAACCCTTCGGAAGAGACCCCGATCGAAAAGCCGACCGGCGCGCGGCTCGGTTGGCGTGTGCTGGAAACGCAGCGCCCCTTCCAGAACCGGGTCAACCGCCTGCGCGTGGACCGCGTGAGCATCCCGAACCGGGGCGAAATTCAGTATTCGTACTTGGAGCGGGGCGACTCGGTGATCGTCGTGCCGGTGACAACCGATGGTCGGATGGTGCTCATCCGGCAGTACCGTTACCCGGTGGATGAACATTGTTACGAGTTGCCGGCGGGGTGCTGCCGCGACACGGGCGGAGCGGCGTTGGTGGAAGTGGCGCGGCGGGAGTTGCGCGAAGAAGTCGGCGCGACGGCGGGACGGTTGGAGGCGGTGACGTGGTTTTATTCGTCAAGTTCGATCAGCGACGAGGTGTGCCACATCTTCCTGGCGCTCGACGTGGCGCTCGACCAGGCGACGGACCGCGAACCGGGCGAGCACATCGAGACCTTGCTCCTGCCGGTGGAGGAGGCACTCGCGCTGGTGCGCCGCGGCGAGATGAAGACGGGCACCTGCGCGCTGGCGATTCTGCATTGCGAGGAGCGGATACGTGCGACGGGGCTGCTCTGAACGGGCTACGCAGCGGGAACTTTCAGTGCGTCTCCAAAAAGCGATGCACGTCCTCCGCCAGCTTCTGGCCGATGCCTTCCACGTCGGCGATCTGCTCGACCGTCGCCGCACGCAGGCGCTCCACCGAGCCGAACGCCCGCAGCAAAATGCCCTTCCGGTTTTCGCTCACCCCCGGACAGTCGTCCAAGATACTCTCGCCGATGCGTCGCTTCATCAGCAATTGATGGTAGCCGTTGGCAAAACGGTGCGCCTCGTCACGGATGCGCTGCAACAACCGTAGCGCTCCCGAATCCTCCGGCAGCCGCAATGGCGCGGGCCGTCCGGGGCGGTAGATTTCCTCGAACTCTTTCGCTAACCCGATGATGGGCAGGTCATGGAGTCCGAGCTTTTGCAATTGCGCGCACGCGCTGGAAAGCTGGCCCTTGCCGCCGTCCACGATCACGAGGTCCGGCAACCGCACGAGTTTGCGTTTTGGGCCGGGTACGGCGCTCGCCGCGTCGTCTTCCTCGTCGGCCGCGGCCATGTCGGGGAGGTCCACGCCGTCAGGTTCGATGTCGGCGTCGCCGACGCCTTCTTCGAGTGCCTCGGCCTCCATTTCGCGCTCGATCTCCCCGTCAAGTTCGGCGTCGGTCCCGTCGGCCTCGAAACCAGGGCCTTCGATGAGTTCGTCGCCTTGCAGATTTGCGTTGTCCGCGTCGGCGGTCGGTGCGGGGTCGCCCGCTTCAGGCGCGGACGCCAGCCGCCGCAGGGCGTCGTGCGAGTTTTCCTGCGAGAACTCCGCCGCATCGGCGTTCTGTTCGCCGGCTTCCAGCAGCACCCGCGCATACCGCCGCCGCACCACCTCGGCCATGCTGGCGAAGTCGTTCTGGCCCTTCACGCCCTTGATCCGGTAACGGCGGTAGTTCGCCTTGTCGGGCACGCCGTTCTTGAAGGACACCATGCTGGCGACGATGTGGGTCGTCGAAATATTAGAGATGTCGAAGCACTCCATGACCATCGGCAGGTGCGGCAACTGGAGCGCGTCGCCGAGCGCCTTGAGGTCCAACACCGGGTTGACCGTCGAGGGCAGTGAATGCCGCGTGAACCGCCGCGTCGGCGCGGTCGTGCGCCGCAGGTCGTCGATCATGTCGCGCAACTCGGCCGCCTTCTCGAAGTTCATCTTGGCGGCCTCGGCCTTCATCTGCGCTTCCAGGTCGGTGAGTGTGTCGCGCGAACGCCCCTCCAGGAAGTCGCACGCCGCCGTGACCCGCGCGCGGTAGTCCTCTAGCGAGATCTTGCCCACGCACGGCGCGGGACACTTCTTGATGACGGGTGCCAGGCAGTGCTTGAAGTCGTATTCGCCCGGCTGGAACGGCCGGCACGAGCGCAAGCCGAATTTGTCGCGCATCAGGTTGAGCGTCGAGCGCAGCGCCCCGGCGTGCGCGAACGGTCCGAAGTAGCGCGCGCCGTCATCCTTGCGCAAGCGCGTGAGTTGGAAGCGTGGGATCGGGTCGCCGACGTTGACCTTTACCAACAGGAAGCGCTTGTCGTCGCGCAACGAGATGTTGTAGCGCGGGCGGTATTCCTTGATGAGGCGGCTTTCCAGCAAGAGGGCCTCGGGCTCGCTCTTGACGGTGTGCGTCTCGAAGTCCCAGATGCTCTCGATCAACGCCCGGGTTTTCATGTCGGCGGTTTGCCGGCGAGAGGGCATGAAGTAGGAGGAGAGCCGCTTGCGCAGGCTCTTGGCCTTGCCGACGTAGATGATCTTGTTGAGCCGGTCGCGCATCAGGTAGACGCCGGGTCGGTGCGGTACGTCGCGCAGCTTGCGCTTGAAGTCGGCTTTGGCCTTGGGCAGCGGGGATTCCATGCGTAGAAGGTGGAACAAAGAGAAACTTGCAGGGAATATAGTGCGGCGTTGTGTCGTCGGAAAGTTTTGCGTAGCCGGTTGCCTGGGTAAATAGCTTGTTCTCAGTCTTAATAAACCAGGCATGACAACTGCTCAGCTTGAGGGGCGTGAAATTGCTGTGTACGCCACGTTCCGGTCCAAAGCTCTCTCGTCATTCGTGGCTCGCCGCGCGAGGCATGACGCTGGTGGAAGTCCTGATCGCCATGGGAGTGCTCGCGACCACCGGCATTGGCGGCTACTCGGGCTTCCTGCTGCTCAACCGCTACGCGTCGAACGTGCGCAATATGACCCATGCACGCGCACTTTGCCAGGAACGCATCGAACAAGGGTTGTCCCTGCC
>CAXTQD010000150.1:0-6517 GCA_964246175.1 uncultured Chthoniobacterales bacterium
GATCTACACGGAGGCGACTGCTCCGGGGTTGGGTGAGCAGTCGGTCGAAATCGTGACGGACCTCGACGGCACGCGGTTCACGGACGAGTTCGTCCGCGCTATGCAGGTGCAGCCCTGACGTTCTTACTTCCAGAACCCGCGGTGCGGCTCGACGAGTTCCGCTTCGAGTTCGGGGATCGGTCCCCAGACCTTCACGTCCTTCTGGCTGTGGGCGAACACGTAGCGGCAGGGTACGTCCAGCGTGGGGTTCTGCTCGCTGCTGCCGGTGAGTTCGAGCAGGCGCTTTTCCGCCGCACCGTACACCACACGGCCGACATTGGCCCAGTACATCGTGCCCGCGCACATCACGCATGGCTCGAAGGTCGTGTAGAGCGTGCAGCCCCACAGGTACTCGGGCGAAAAGTTCGTCCAAGCCGCGCGCACGAGCGTCGCTTCCGCGTGGTTGACGGTATCGACGTTGCCCTGTTCCATGAGCACGGTTTCGTGATCAGGCGCGACCAGGATGCAGCCGAAGGGATGGTGGCCGTACTGCTTAGCGCGCTTGGCGATGTCGTTTGCTTTTCGCAGGTTGCGAACGATCTGATCAGAGGTGGGGTCAGCACCGCCGGGAGTTGGACGTTGTGGCAAATCTGACGCGGCGGAGGGTTCAACGACGCCTGTCGTCAGTGCCGCCGAACTGACGACCAGACCAGATCGCCACAAAAAATCGCGGCGTGACAAAGCCCGGACGGCGGGTGGAAACGGCAGGTGATGGTGCTGCATAAGATGCCCTTGGTAGTCCTGAACGCAGTCAGACAAACAGGTCTCGCCAGTGAAGGGAAGCGCGGTGACGATAGGGTGTCTAGATAATGGAATACAAAATAGGATAATCTATTGCCAGGGACGTTTTACGGATTTGTAAAAGTTTGTCATTTTCCGATTGACGAACCCTCCTCTCTGCGGGCACAAACGCAGGACATCGGGGAGGAACCCGATGTCTGCATGGGGCAGTTTGTAGGGAATCAGCAGCTTCCAGGGTAGTTATGGCATCTAAAGCAATCATTGTAGGGCTCTCTTTCTTACTTCTTTCACCGCTTCCCAGCGTCTTGGCGCAAGGCGCGGTGAACACACCAAACGCGCCGACCCAGGGGGGCGGCGTGACAAAAACTCCCGGCGACACGTCGGCATCATCCAGCAGCAGCAACTCCGATGAGGTCACCATCACCGCCGTGCCAGTGGAGGAAGACATCATGCCGACCAACCGGCCCAGCAACTCCGTCTACGGCACGGACCTGCCGGTGCAGGACACCCCGCGCAACGCGACCATCATCTCGCGCGAGCAACTCAGCGCCGTGGACATCCAGGACCCGCGTGATTTTTCCAAGCTATCCTCGGATAGCTTCACGCAGTCGAACTTCGGCGCGCCGGCGAACCCGTCCATCCGCGGCCAAACGGCGGACGTGTTCGTCAACGGCATCCGCCGCGGCCTGACCAGCAACGGCAACGGCTTCCCGATCGACTTCAACAGCGTCGAGTCCATCGACATCATCAAGGGGCCGGCCAACTCGGTCTACGGCGCGTCCCAGTACGTCGGCGGCTACGTGGACGAAATCACCAAGCAGCCGTACTTCGACAAGCTGCAAGGAAACGTCGGCACCACCATCGGTGAGTACGACGTATACCGTTGGAACGCGGACGCCGGCGGCCCGCTTATCAAGGACCAGCTCGCCTTCCGTCTCAGCTACACGGGCGAGGAATCCGGCAGCTACTACCAATACTCGCACAAGCAGACGGAGGCCGTCTACGCCGCGCTGACTTGGACGCCGAACGCCCGCTACACGCTGGCGATCAACGGCGAGTGGGACGAGGCCGACTACAACGAAAACAACGGCATCAACCGCGTCACGCAGAACCTGATCGACAACGACAAGTACATCACCGGGACGGTCCCGGGCGGGAACGACGCCATCGGCGCGTTCTTTAATCCCGTCGTGGCCGGGCCAACGGTCAACATCCCCCGCTCGGAGCACATCATCGGGCCGAACGACGGCTCCTATGGCCACACCGAGTACGCCCAGGCGATCCAGACGCTCATCGTCAACGAGAACTTCAAGATCGTGAACAACACGCTCTACGAACGCATCGACCGGCGCACGTACAATTCGCAGCAGTTCGACGAGGTGCTCAAGAACAACTCGGCCGTCGACAACCGCCTGGAGTTCATCTTCGACAACGACTTCGCGGTAGGCGGCTTCAGCCACGACGGCAAGGATGGCGGCAAGGAGGTCGCCAGCACTATGAGCAAAGGCGACGGCGGGTGGACGATCCACAACCAGCTCAACACGGGCCTCGAGTTCCGCTACCAGAACAACACGAACTACGACACATTTGCCGTCGAGCCGTTCGATGCCTTTGACATCACCAAGGGGCCGTCGACGATCTTCATCCCTATCGCCACCAACCTGGCGGCGGGCGATTCTCACATCCCCGGCGAGCCCAGCCGCTACGTCTTCTCGCCGCTCAACGGCGATAACGCCCATTCGAACCTCTACGAATTCGGCCCCTACTTCCAGGACGTGCTGAAGCTCACCTCGAAATTTAGCCTGCTCTTCGGCGCACGGGCGGACATCCTGTACGTCGATTCCAAGACACCACCCGGTACGCCCGCCAGCGAGTTCAAGGTGTTGTCCACGACCCAGGTGCTGCCTAACGCGAACATCAGCCCGACCTACAAACCGTTCCCATGGCTGACGACCTACTTCACCTTCAACTTCAGCCAGTCCACGAACACGGGTGACGGTGGTGACTACAGCCCGACGTTCACGGCGCACGACTTCCACCAGCCGAGCTTGCTCTACGAGGTGGGCTCGAAGTTCTCCCTGCTCAACAACCGATTGTTCTTCACCGCGACCGGCTACGTTCAGAACCGCCAGAACCCGTCGCAGGGCGGCACGTCGGTCAAGATTGAAGCCAAGGGGCTAGAATTTGACGTCGCCTACCAGCCGGACAAACATTTCTACGCCACCGCCGGCTACAGCCTGCTGGACTCGCACACGGTCGATCCCGGCTTCGTGCACGAGTACCTGCCGATCACCTTCAGCACGAACGTGGCGCCGGGAACGGTGCTCCTTACCGACGTGCCCCCGAATGGCTTTGCCGTGCCCAACGGACACTACCGCACGCCGGGCTACCCCGAGCACTTGTTCAACGCGCTGGCGACCTACAAGTTTGACTTCGGACTTGGATTCACCGCCGACCTGCAGGTGACCAGCCCGATGACGCTCTCCTACGACGGCAACACGAAAATTCCCTGGCAGTACAACGTGGACCTCAGCGCGTTTTACCAATACAAACGGTACGAGGTGCGCCTGGGTCTTTACAACGTCACCAACCAACGTAACTGGGACCCGGCCAACCCGATTTACGGGAACGAGTCGGTCTTTGCCGATGAACCGTTCCACGTCGAGGGAACGTTCAAAATCAAATTCTGAACCGGACGCGAGCGGCCGTGTTGACAGGCGGGGGGACGGTCCGTGCTGGGATCGTCCTCCTTCGCTCGTCATCGGCCATTGTACGCATGATCACAGCCACACTTTTTTCAAGATCACGAACCGTCGCTTTCGTCGCCGCGACGTTTTTGACGCTTTCCTCGGTGGGTCGTGCTCAGGAGACGACCGTGCCGCCGATGAAGGTGAAGGTGGTCGTGGTGACCATGTTCGAGGTCGGCAACGACACGGGCGACACGCCGGGCGAGTTTCAGTTCTGGTACGAGCGTGAGAAGCTGACAAAGCGGTTCGCGCTGCCCGCGGCGTTCCACGACGTGCTGGCCAACGAGGAGGCCGGGGTGGTGGCGTTCGTCACGGGCGAGGGGACAGCGCGCGCGGCGTCGAGCGTCATGGCAGTGGGCCTCGACCCGCGCTTCGACTTTTCAGAGGCGTACTGGTTGATCGACGGCATTGCGGGGGCTGATCCCGCCGACGCGAGCTTGGGCAGTGCGGCGTGGGCCGAGTGGGTGGTCGACGGCGACCTCGCCCACGAAATCGACGCACGCGAGATGCCAAAGGATTGGCAAGACCCGTTCATCCCACTGGACGCCTGGACTTCGTACCCTCAGCCGCGTCCGACCAGCCAGGGAGGCGAGATCGTGGCTTACCATCTTAATCCTCGATTACGAGATTGGGCCTACGAACTGACGAAGGATGTTTCTCTGCTCGACAACGACAAGATGAAGGCCAGCCGGGCGCGCTACACGGAAACTCCTGCCGCGCAGAAGCCGCCCTTCGTGCTGAAGGGCGACACGCTCTCCTCCGGCACATTCTGGCATGGCAAACTCATGGACGGTTGGGCAAACCGCTGGGTGAAGTACTGGACGGACGGCAAGGGCAACTTCGTCACCACGGCGATGGAAGATTCGGGCACGATGCAGTCGCTCACTTTGCTGGCGCGCGGGGGCCGCGTGGATCTCGGCCGCGTCTTGGTGCTGCGCACGGTCAGCAACTACGATTCGCCGCCGCCGGGAGTGACGGCGGCGCAGAACCTGGAAGAAGAGAACAAGGGGCTTTATTCCGCCTATCTTCCGAGCCTGGAAGCGGCGTACCGGGTGGGCAGCACGGTCGTACACGAGATCACTACGCGCTGGGACAAGTACGAAGCGAAACCACCGGAGCCAGAGTAGCGGTTGGTCGAAGGATTATCCATGCTCGAACGGCTTTTCCACCTGCGCGAAAACGGCACGACGGTCCGAGGCGAACTCACCGCCGGGCTGACCACGTTCGCCGCGATGGCTTACATCCTGGCCGTGAATCCCTACATTCTGGGCAAGGCCGGCATGGACACGGGCGCGGTGCTGACGGCCACCGCCTTGGCGGCGGCGTTCACCACGTTGGCGATGGGCCTTGCCAGCAACTACCCGCTCGCACTCGCGCCGGGCATGGGCCTCAACGCTTTTTTCGCCTTCACGATGTGCCTGCAAGGTGGTCTGACTTGGCCACAGGCGCTGGGATTGGTGTTCTGGGAAGGAGTCATTTTCCTGGCGCTGTCCGTGGGCGGTGCGCGGCGGCAGATCGTCGACGCTATTCCGCCAGGGTTAAAGACCGCCATCGGCTGCGGCATCGGGCTGTTTATCGCGTTCATCGGCCTGAAGAGCGGCGGCGTGATCGTCGCCAACGAGGCGACGTTCGTTGGACTTGGGGACTTCCGGCAGCCGGCCGTGTGGCTGGTGCTGCTGGGCATCGTGCTGACGGCGACCCTCGTCGGCCGCAACGTGCGCGGGGGCATCGTACTGGCGGTGCTGGTGCTGGCGGTGGTGGGTCTATTCGTCCCCGCTCTACCGGTCGACCTAGGGCGGGGTCCGCATGTGACCAACCTGCCGTCGGCGGTGTTCGGATGGCCGAAGTCCCTGGCGCCGACCTTTCTCAAGCTCGATCTCGGCTACCTCTTCACCCACGCCGCGCAGGCACTGTCCTTGTTGCTGACGTTGCTGGTCGTGGACCTCTTCGATAATCTCGGCACGCTGCTGGCCGTGACGCGACGCGCCGGGTTCATGGACGCTGACGGCAATCTGCCGCGTCTGGGCCGCGCGCTGCTGGCGGACGCGGGTGCGGCGATGTTCGGTGCGCTGCTGGGCACGAGCACGACCACGAGCTACATCGAGAGCGCCGCAGGCGTAGAGGCGGGCGGACGGACGGGGCTGACCTCGGCGGCGGTGTCCGGGCTGTTCCTGCTGGCGATGTTCTTCACCCCGCTGATCCTGGCCATCCCTGGAGCGGCGACGGCTCCGGCGCTGGTGATCGTGGGCATCTTCATGCTGCAAGGAGTGCGGGAGATCGACTGGCAGGATTTCCCCACCGCGGTGTCAGCCGGGCTGACGATTCTGGCGATGCCGCTGACTTTCAGCATCAGCGAGGGCATTGCGGTGGGGTTCGTGGTCCACGCGTTGTTGAAGCTGGGATTGGGGCGCGGGCGAGAGGTGTCGTGGCTCGGGTACGGACTGGCAGCGATTTTTGCGCTGCACTTCGTGCTGAGATGAAAAAAGGGAGGGTTAGAGGGTGATCACGATGTATTGATGGTCCCGAAGCGGCCTTCCTGCGGCGGTGGGGCTAGAGTCTTTCAAGCCATGGGATCAACTTCCACCCTCTGCATCCGAAAAGGAGATTTGGTGTCGTGCAGAAGTGACTTGCCTACCTTGTACAAGTACAAAGACATCGGGTTTGAAGAATTTGAAGACGCTACCGAGCAGAACGCCAAGTCTCAAAACAACGCTGAACGCAACGAGTACCCTATTGAGAACATGCGGTGGTATTCAGCAGGCAAAGGGCTGAAAATGTTCCTAGAAATTAAGGCGAAGATTGCTGCGGGCGAAAGGTTCGAGCTCCCACGCGATACGGTTACCCGGATCGGCATGGAAGTAGACACAGCCATCAAGGATTTGGCGGGGCCTGCCAAAAACCGTCTGCAATTCCATTTGGCTTGGTCCGGGTGAGCTAAAGTTGGGGTGCCAAAATCGCGAGGTCGTATCCCTAAGTTTGCGGTGCCTGGA
>CAXTQD010000150.1:6527-11622 GCA_964246175.1 uncultured Chthoniobacterales bacterium
GATTGTCTCTGTTCCTGTTGTCGGTTCTTCCTCCGGCGGTGTGGTCCCGGCTTCGAGCTTGCGCTTTTTCTTTTCTTCCTTCTTGGCCTTTTTCTCCAGTTCCTTCCGGCGTTTCTCGAACGAGAAGTTGTCTTTTGCCATATGGGTGATGAGGTAACGGAACTTACGCGACGATGGGCGGCATGACCACCAACGGCAAGGCGGCCGAAAGCGCAGCGAGGCCTTGGTACTCTTTGATCCCGGCCGTAGTGGTCTTGGTCACCATGCCTTTGCTCACAAAGTTCTGGAGCTTCTCGTAGACCCGCAGCCGCAACATCTCCTCTCCGCCACCACAAGCATTCCGCGCACGCAGGTTCGCGTAAACGGTGGTGAACAGGGCTTTGAACTCAAAGGCAGGTTGTCCACACATCACCCTCGCCATTTCCTCCGCGATTACGTCCGGCCCCTTGCGTGAAAATTTGTGGGTGTAGGTTTGCGACATGGCTGACCATCGCAGGGATCAAGCAAATAGCGAGAAAGGACCGCGTCGGCAGAACATTTGCTTGCTTTATGCAGAGACTGGACGAACCTGACGCCGCTCAGAACTTAGAGACAGCATTCAGGTTGGTGGTGAGTTTGTTCAGCGAGCCTTGTGCTCGGAAGGACACAATTCGAAATCCGAACGGTTCGGAAACACAAGTCCTTGGTAAAGTCCTCCGCCTTCTGTGGCAACGAAAGAACAAACAATACCCTTATGCCCGCTAAACTTTACGTCGGTAACCTGTCGTTCAATACCACCGAGACGGACCTCCAGGACCTTTTCGCCGGCGTTGGTCCCGTTCAGGAAGTGATCATCATGCAGGACCGCATGACCATGAAGTCCCGCGGATTCGGCTTCGTGACCATGGTCGAGAACGCCGATGCCCAAAAAGCTATCGACAAGTTCCATGGCCAGCAAGTCGACGGCCGCGCCTTGACCGTCAACGAAGCCCGTCCCAAGGAAGAACGCAGCGGTGGCGGCGGTGGCTACGGCGGTGGCGGCCAGCGTTCCGGTGGCGGTGGCCAAGGACGTTCTTACGGTGATGATCGTCCGCGTGGCGGTGGTGGTGGTGGCTACGGACGCCGCTAAAACGATCAAGCCAAGTTAAATCTCAACTTACACCCTGCTGCTCTTCTGAGTAGCGGGGTGTTTTTGTGCCGGGCTAAAACGAGGGAGCGTGGATGGAAGGAACGGTTGGTCAAAGAGCGAGCGTGAACATCGTAGGCATCGTGGAGTGACCGGCGAAACATGCACCGTGGGCGTCGCGACCCCTCCCAAGCATGTAACGAGCGATTGGCAGGGCCGTTTGAACTTGTCATGGATGATTGCCTTTCGACATGCTTTCGGCTGCACACTGCTCCTTTCGTCGTTGCCATGAAATTTACCGCGCTTGCTCGTCCTCTTTGTTTTCGTCTTGCTCTTTGACCAAGTGGCGTCCGCTAACCTGGACAAACTCCCCAACAGGTAGAGGCTCGCTACGGTGCCGGGAAAGAGGTGATCGCGGAAACGCCAGCGGAAAGTGCAAGGGCATACTCCTTCCACCGAATGGCCATCCTCGTGGAATATTGGAAGGGAACTTCTTGCAGCGAGCAGTACCAGAGGGTGGATAACTCCGCGATCACGGAAGCAGAAGCCAACGCTATCCTTGCGGCTAGCGCAGGGCCGGCGAACTGACGCCAGATGCCTGAGGACACCTGGGTGAGAACGGACAATGATCTTTCCCCGAAAGCGTGGACACGTCGGAGTGCGGGGTTGGTGGGTGTTTAGCTCAGGCTGTTCTCGAAGTCCACGGGTGAAGTGTAACCGAGCGCGCCGTGGAGCCGCGTGCGGTTGTAAAAGACTTCGGTGTAGCGGAAGATTTCGCTCCTGGCCTCGGCGCGAGAAGCGAAGACCCGGTCCTGGATCAACTCGCCTTTGAGCGTGGCCTTTGAAGCTCTCCATTTTGGCGTTGTCGTAGCAGTTGCCCGCGCGGCTCATGCTCGGGACCACGCCGTGGGAGCGCAGCAGTTGGCGGTAGGCGTCGCCGGCGTACTGGCTGCCTCGATCCGAGTGGTGGAGCAACCCAGAGGTGGGCCGCCGTGCCTGGACGGCGCGCTCGAAGGCGCGGGCTACCAGTCCGGCGGGCCTGTTGTCATCTGCGGCCCAGCCCACGACCCGGCGCGAACACGCATCCAGCATGCCGGCGACGTAGAGCCAGCCCTCCCGGGTAGCGACGTAGGTGATGTCGGCCTGCCACACCTCGCCGGGCAGCCCCGGTGGCTGCGCCCGCTCGGCCAGGTGGTTGGGCGCGATGGGGCACAGATGGCGGCTGTCGGTCGTGCGTGGGCGAAAGCGCCGCTTCTGCGTGGCGCGCAGGCGCAGGGCTCGCATGAGCCGCGCCTCCCGCTGCCGGCCACACCGCTCCCCGGCCCGGCGCAGGACCACGGTCACCGTGGACTGCCGTAGGTGCGCCGGCTCGCCTCGAAGCTTTCCTTGATCTTTGCTTCCAAGCGCACGTTGTCCCGAGCGCGCGGTCGCGCGGCCTTGGGCCGCGCGGCGTAGTAGCCGCTGCGGCTCACGCCCAGCGCGCGGCAAAGCACCTTGACGGGGAACTCGCCTGATAAACTCCTGATCACGTCGGGCCTCCGCGCGGGGCTTCCGAGACAATGGCGAGTGCTTTTTTAGGATCGAGCGTTGTTGGCGCAGGTCCTCGTTCTCGCGGCGTAACGCCCGGTTCTCGCGCTCCAACTCCACCGGGTTGACGCCAGAGGAAAGACTCGCCGGCCCGCCGACGTAGAGCTTTTTCCAGCGCGACACGCTGTAGGGGCTCACGCCCAGGTCGCGGGCCACCCGCTCCTGGTTGGCACCGGGCCGGTTGGCCCGCGCGGCGACCTCGCGTCGAAACTCCTCGTCAAATCTGCGGCCGTACTTGCTTTGGTTGTTGGGCATATCGGTTGTGCTTCCTGTCGATAGCATTTCCGCGTGTCCACTTTACCAGGGAAAGATCACTCCTCGTTTGCCTCCAACAGCATGCCCAGCCCAAGGAAGCCAATGGCAGCTTGGAGACGGCGATCGTATGGGGTCATCAACGTGGCGTGGCGGGCCGAGCCCAAACTCCTGCTACGATCCCCTGCGCGCAAGGCAACCGTTGCGCCTTGAGAACCTCTCGGCCGCAAAAGGCGCAAAAAGGGTCCTGCCAACCGCCCTTTCGCCTCCTTCCTTTGCGTTTTCTGCGCTTTTTGCGGCTAAAGCCGGATAATCAAACCGTGTATAAACCATTTTCATTGAATGATATAGCGCGGCCCACTACAAAATAATCACGACCGCCCGTTCCCTGCCCCGGCGCGGTTCTCCACCGACCCGCCGCCGCTCACCACCCGGTTCACTCCAACCTCACCGCACCACGCCCAGCCATGAAAAAACTCGCCGTCGTCGTCCTCGCCGCCCGTGCCGCCCGTGCCGCCCGTGCCGCCCGTGCCGTCCTCGCCGCCCGTACCGCCCGTGCCGCCCGTGCCGCCCGTGCCGACACGGTCGGCTTTACCACCGCCGGAGGCTTCGCGATCAGTGGGTCGGAATTGGACACCCTTGGCTACACGTTCACTTTGGTCGCGCCGATCCAGGTCACCCAACTTGGCTTCTGGGACTTCCATGCCGACGGCCTAGAAGCCGCCGTGCCCGTGACGCTCTGGAACAGCGCCGGGACCGTGCAGGCTACCGTCACCGTGCCCGCTGGCACGACGGCCGGCGAGATCAACCAGTATCTCTACGCGCCGCTCGCCACCCCCGTCACCCTCGCCGCCGGCACCTACACGCTCGGTGGATACGTTACGGGGGGCGACGACGCCTTCCAAGACCAGTTGACGACAATCACCCCGGCGGCAGGCATCACCTACGGCGCTCCTCGCGCGGGCACCGGCACCGGGGATCCGACCACGGACGATTTCAATAATCCGAGCTCCTATTTCGGGCGTAACTTCCAGTTTGTCGTGCCCGAACCATCTACGTGGGTCATGCTGGCTGTGGGCGCTGCCGGGTTGAGCTTCGTGACGCTGCGCCGGCGGCGCGCGGGGGCGTAGGGGCAGACAGTATTTGGTGGAGCCTCGATCACTCCAAGCCACTTATCAGACCAAACCTCCTCTGTGGCACGGGCTTGCCTAACCCGAACTTCCATGAACCGCAAATCGTTCCTCAAGCGTTGTGTTGCTCTCGGCTCACTGTCGATGGTCCCCTCGGCCCTGCACGCAGATCACGAGACCAACAAGCGCGAGGACAAAGGGTTCAAGGTGGAAGCCGGCAAGGACCGTTTTGATGCCAGCATCTCTCTCTACGAAGGGGACACTTTTTCCTCCAAGGTCTCCACCAAAGACACCGGCGGAGACCTTTACCTCTATGAGTCCTCGCGTGTGAAGCAGGGCGGGCCGCCCTTCCACTACCACTTTGCGCAAGACGAATGAGGTGCAACTGATTTCTGGACCAGTTTGGTGCTTGGTTTAGGGAGCTAATCTGAGTTTCAAACTGGGTTGGGGTGAGATAATCGAGGGCGGAGTGTTTGCGGTGGGTGTTGTCGTAGCCTTCGACGTAGTCAAAGATTTCCAGGCGCGCGTCGGCGGCGTTTTCAAAGCAGCCGCCCTGGAGCATCTCGCCTTTGAGGGTGCCGATGAAGGACTCTGTCCAGGCGTTGCCGTAGGGGTTGGCGCGCGCCGACATGCTCTGGCGCATCCCGGCACCCGCCAGGGTTTGGCGGAAGGCGGTGCTGCCATATTGGCTGCCCCGGTCGCTGTGGAAGATCGTGTTTTCTGCCCGACGGGTGCCGAGAGCTTGGTGCAGGGCAGCCACGACCAAGTCGCTGCGTAGATGCTCGCCCAAGCTCCAGCCGACGATGCGGCGTGAGCACAGATCGATGACCACGGCCAGATAGAGCCAGCCAGCACGAGTGGGGATGAAGGTGATGTCGCCCGCCCAAGCAGAGTTGACCGTCTCGGGCAGGGGGCGACCGGTGAGCAGGTTGGGCGAGGGTTTGTCCGCCCGACCGTCGCTGGTCTTGGGCACGTAGTTCTTGGGTTGCAGGGCGTGCAAGCCTCGTGACGCCATGAGACG
>CAXTQD010000151.1:0-11579 GCA_964246175.1 uncultured Chthoniobacterales bacterium
TCTGCCCAGCTTGCCAAACACCTCGGGCAACTTCAAGTAGTGCTAACAGGCCCTAAGGCGCTACTCTGGCAACCCAAAAGCTGAGACTCGTATTTGAAAGAATGGGGTATCTTTTAGAGAAGAGAAACTCTCTGCTCAGTGTGCCGCTGCCCCCGCACCGGCTGCAGGTTTCTTGCAAAACCACACGATGATCGCTCCGAACAGGAGGCTGACGCCCACGATGATGAACGCGTCGTTGAATGCCATGATGTTCGCGTCGCGCTGCACCGTGCGCTTGATGACGCCGTACGCTTGGCTCAACGCCGTCGCCGGATCGAAGCCCCGCGCGATGAACGAGTCCTGCACCGACTGGATACGCCCCTGCACGGCGAGGTCGTAGGCGGTGACGCGCTCGCCGATGCGGAAGTCGTGGAACTGCTCTCTGCGCACGGTCACCGTGTCGAGGATGGCGATGCCCACGCTGCCGCCCAGGTTGCGGAACATGTTGAAGAGCGCCGAGCCGTCGCCCGCATCCTTGCGCGCGAGGGTGGCGGTCGCCAGGCCTGTCACCGGCACGATGGTGAACGGCTGGCCGAGCGCGCGCACGACGTTGGCCCAGATGAACTGGTCTTTGGCGTAGTCGGGGTCCATCCAACCGTTCATGAAGCAGCTCGCTGCGAACAACAGCGAGCCGAAGAACACCAGCAGGCGGATGTCGAAGCGCTTCATCAGCAGCGGCAGCAGCGGGAAGATGAGGAGCTGCGGCAGTCCGACCCAGATGAGGGTCTCACCGATGAGCAGCGGGCTGTAGCCCTGCACTTCGCTCAGATAAAGCGGGATGAGGTACACGCTGCCGTAGAGTCCCATGCCCAGCACGAAGGCCACCACGGTCGAGAGTCCCAGGTTGCGGCTGGCGAGCAGGCGCAGGTTGACGACCGGGTGCTTGCCGAAGAGTTCCAGCAGCACGAACGCCGGCACGAACACCACCGCCAGGAACCCGCAGGTGCGGATGAAATCGTTGCCGAACCAATCCTTGCGCTGGCCTTCCTCCAGCATGGCGACGAGTGCACCGAGGCCGATAGCCATGCACGCGATGCCCAGCCAATCGCCGTTCTTGAGGGCGCCGATATTGGTTTTTTCCGCCGGGATCGTGAACCACACCGTGGCGAACATCAGGATGCCGGGGATGAAATTGATGTAAAAGTTCCACTCCCAACCGACGCGGTCGGTCAGGAGCCCGCCGATGTACGGTCCGATGGCGGGGGCGAGGGTCGCCGTCAGCCCGAACATCGCCTGGCCGACAGGCTGAAGGTTTTTGGGCATCATGGTGATGATGACCGTCAAGGCCTGCGGGATAAACACGCCGCCGGTGAAGCCCTGGCCGGCGCGGAAGATAATCATCTCGCCCAGGTTAGAGGAAATACCGCACAATGCTGAGAACGTCAGGAAAAGCACGATGTTGACGAGCAAATACCAGCGCACGGTGAAGATGCGCGAGAGCCACGCCGTCAGCGGGATCGTGATGATCTCGCCGATGAGGTAGCTCGTGGAAATCCACGACCCCTCGTCGGTAGTGGCGGAGATGCCGCCGGAAATGTCGGCGAGCGACGAGTTGGTGATCTGGATATCTAGGATTGCCATGAAGGCCCCGAGCATCGTGCCCGCGACGGCGATCCATTTGCGGGCGTCCATCTGTTGGTTGTCTTCGGCCATAGGATATTACGAGCTCGGTTTTAGAGAAAGGAGACAGGGAGCTACGCCGCAACGGCGGCCCGTTCAAAGGCAGCAGGAGCTATACGTGTTCTTCAACGGTGCCACCCGCCGCCGAGCGCCTTGATGAGCTGCACGGTGGCTTGCATCCGCTGACCCAACAATTGTGCGGACACACGCTGGTCGTTGAAGAGCGTGCGCTCTGCATCCGTGATGTCCAGGTACGTGGAGGCTCCCTGCCGGTACGACTGGTTGGCGAGGTCGAGCGTCCTCTGGGCGGACTCCACGGCGCGGTTCTGCGCCTCGGCCTGCTCGGCGAGCAGGCGCAGGTCCGCGAGCGCGTTTTCCACGTCCTGGAAGGCCGTGAGCACCTGCTGGCGATAGCGGGCTACCCCCTGGTCGTAGCGGGCATGCGCGGCGTCGAGGTTCGCCTGGTTGCGCCCGCCCTCGAAGATCGGGATACTCACACTCGGGCCGATCTGCCAGATCTTGCTGCCCGGGCTGAGCACGTCGGTGATCGTCGCGCTCTCGAAGCCGGCCGCCCCCGTCAGCGTAACCCGCGGGAAAAACGCCGCCACGGCCACGCCAATCCGCTCGTTGGCGGCGGCGAGTTCGCGCTCGGCCTCGGCCACGTCGGGACGGCGTTCGAGCAACTCGGACGGCAGCCCGGCGGGCACGCGCGGCGGGGTGCTGTGCAGTTCGTGGCGGCGCTCGTGGAAGGTGCTCGCCGGCTGGCCAACGAGCGTGGCCAGGGCGTTTTCTAGCTCGGCGCGCCCGCGCCGGGAGGCGGCGAGGTCGGCCTCGTTGCCGGCGAGTTCGGCGCGCTCGCGCTGCACGTCGAGCTCGCTCGTGAGCCCCGCCTGGAGTCGCTCCTGGGCGATGTCGAGCGCCTGACGGCGGGCTTTGATGGTGTTCTCGATGACGCCGATCTCCGCGTCGGCCGCTCGCAGGTTGAAATACTGGATCGCGACGTTGGCCGTCACGCTCAGGTTGACGTTGGCCGCGTCGGCTTCGGCGGCTTGGCGGTCCGCACGCGCGGCGGCGGTGTTGCGCCGCACGCGGCCGAAGAGGTCGATCTCCCAATTCAGGTCCACCGGCTCGCGGAACAGGCTGTAGGTACGCGTGAGCGGCTGCTGGGTGAGGGAGAGGCCGCCGCCGGCGGTCCCGCCCGCCCCGCCGCTCGTGTTGCCGCCGATGGTCTTGGGCTTGACCAGCCGTCCGGTCTGGTAAGGATCGTTATTGGAGATGCGCTCGCGGTTGTAGTTGCCGTTGAAGTCCGCGTGTGGGTAGAAGTCGCTCGCCGCCACGCGGGTTTGCGCGCGGCTTTCCGCCAGACGCGCCACGGACAAGGCCAGGTCCTGGTTGCCGGCCGCCGCGGCGGCTTCGAGCCGGTCGAGGTCCAGGTCGTGGAACACCTCCCACCAGGACCCACGCGGGTTCTTGTCGTCGGGCTCGGCGTTTTTCCAGCGAGGGTTGAAGTTGTTGGCGTTCTTGTATCGCGCCGGGTCGGGTGAGTTGGGCGCAGGCGGACCGTGGTAGTCCGGCCCGACGCCGTGGCAGCCGGCGAGCGCGAGCAGCGTGAGCGGAAGGAGCAGCGGTTTCCTCATTTCTTTTTGCCCTCGTCCTTGCCCTTGTTCGGCGCGGGGTCGCCCTTGACCACGTTCTCGCCCTGGTTGCTGGCCGTCGTCAGGTCGATGACGGGCACGACCGAAAGCCCCGGCACGACGAGGTCCTCGTAGCCCTTCATGCTGTCCGCGTCGAAGGTCAGCTTCACCGGCACGCGCTGGACGATCTTGGTGAAGTTGCCCGTCGCGTTATCGGGCGGCAGCAGCGAGTACGTCGCGCCCGAGCCGTTCTGGATTGAGTCCACGTAACCCATGAACGTGTGGTTGGGGAACGCGTCGATGGGCAGCTTGCAGCGCATCCCGACGCGCACGTTTTGGAGTTGGGTTTCCTTCAGGTTGGCGAGCACCCAGACGTAGTCTTCGGTGATCGCCATGATCGCCTGCCCGGCCGAGAGCCGCTGGCCGACTTCGACCGTGCGGCGCGACACGCGGCCGTCGCACGGTGCGAGCACCCAGCAGTACGAGAGTTGCAGGAGGGCGTCGTCTACCCCGGCCTGGGCGGTGGCGACCTGCGCGTTGGCGACGACCAACTCCGCCGCGCGGCTGTCGGCCATCGCGCGGGCGGCGGCGGCGTTAGCCTCGGCGCTCTGCACGCTGGCGGTAGCGGCGTTGAAGGCCCCCTTCGCCGAGTCGAGCTGGCTCTTGTTGGTGTCCACGTCGGCCTTGGAAACGGCGCGCAGGTCCTTCCCATAAAGAGAGCTGGCGCGGCCGTAGTTGATGCCGGCGACCTCGTAGGTAGCCCCGGCCTGGGTCTCCTGGGCGCGGGCCTGCGCCACGCCGGCGTCAGCCTGCTGGACACCCGCCTTGGCCTGCGTCACGGCGGCCTCGGCCTGGATGACCTGCGCCTTGGCCTGCTGGAGGTTGGCGTCGGCGCGCTCGTAGGCGACTTCGTAGTCGCGCGTGTCGAGCTTGATGAGGAGATCGCCTTCGGAGACGCGCTCGTTGTCGTCCACCCACAGCTCCATGACCTGACCCGACACACGCGGGCTCATCTGGTGGACGTGCCCGGTCGTGTACGCGTCGTCGGTGGAAACGTGCGTCTTGGCGTGGTGCCACCAGAGCAGGCCAGCCACGATCAGGAGGGCCAGCACCACCACGATGATGATGATCGCCAGCGGAGAGACCTTGGGCTTCTTCTTGTCCCCGTCGTCTCCCTCCTTCTTGTCCTTGTCACCGCCCTCCTTTTTGTCGTCGCCGCCTTCTTTCTTGTCCTCACCGCCCTCCTTTTTGTCGTCTTTTTGCTTGGCCTGGTTAGCGTCTTGGAAGCCGGCGCGGTAACCGGCCTTGTACGGCTCGGCATCGCCGGGAGCAGGTGGCGGCTCGGATGGCTGCGGCTGCGGGTGCGGGGGCAACGCCTCCTTCGGCGGCTGTTTGGGTTGGTCGTCGCGTTGCTCGTTGGGTTCGCTCATTGGGTTCGAAGGTCGAAGGTAAATGGTGGCAGCCGTGGATCTAACGTGCGCGGTCGGCACGCTTCGGGCTAGGTTTTTTGGTGGCAGGACCACCGACGCGGATCTCTGCCCGACCCGGGTCGGGCACGAGGCCGGCTAGCGTGGCGACAAAACTGGTCGTCGGTAGGTGCGACTTTGCTGAGTGGTACGCCGGCCCCGTCGGATCGTCGCCGAGCACCCGGTTGAGTAAACCCAGCAACTGTGCGCGCTCGCCGGCCGTCAACGGCGCGTAAACCTTGGCCAGAATCCGCCGCAGAAACTTGCTGCCTTCGGCGAGCAAGGTGCGACCGCGGGGAGTCAGGCGGTGAAGTTGCGTGCGCCCCGTGCTGGCTTGGCGCTCGACGAGTTTCTGGCGCAGCAGCCGGGCCATCAGCGTGCCGAACGCTTGGTCGGAATTAAATGTGTGCTCGGCCAGCCCGTGCATGCACAGGTCGGGGTGCGCGTCGATCTCGCGCAGGGCGTTCCATTGCACGACGCTGATGCCCAGCGGGACCAGCCCGGCGTTGAGCGTATGGTAGCTGTGGTGCTGGAGACGCTTGACCGCCAAGCCCAGGTCTTCGAGGTCAGACACTCAACATGTTTATATAAACAAGGTGAGAAAGCAACAACAATCTTGCGGTCAACCAATTGCAAGGGTGGACGCCTACTGCGCCGCGCCGCCTTCCTCCGTGGGCAGACCCCAGTCGGTGAGCGGGCTGCGCGCCTGGAGCCGGTAGTCACCCTCGTCCGGTTCCATGAACTGCGGGTCCTGCCAGAGCGAGCCGGTCTCGGGCTGGTGCGCGCTCCCCGCGCCGGCATGCGCCGCCAGGAACGTGCGCCAGCCGGCCAGCGGCAAGCCCGCTCGATGGTAGTTCGTGCGGTCGTACGTGCAGAACACCTCGGCGGAGGCCGGGTTCCAGAAGCAGTTCTCGTCCGAGTCCAACGTGCCGTAATAGAAGGCGAAATCATTCTTGCCCGTTGGATCGGAAACGGGCAAATCGACGAGGATTTGGTCGGCATTAGCACCCCACACGGCGTTGTGGCGGTAGGAATGGCGCTCGGCGCGCAGGACCGTCTTCGCGCCGGTCTCGAAGTTCGTGCCGTCAGTGCGCTCGGCGACGTTGCGCAGGCCAAGCTGCGGCATGCTGTTGCCGGCGACAACGTTGTTTTCCAGCGTGACATCGGGCGACGCCTCGACCGACACGGCCGCAGGTTGGGCGGCTTCCGGCTTCGTGCCGGCAAGAATCTTGTTGCCGGCGACGAGGCTGCCGCGCACGACGGTCGGACCGAGGCAGTTTTCGACGAAGATGCCGCCGAGGAGGTTGTCGCGCACGACGCTGTCCTCGACGAGCAGGCCCGTGCAGTCCGACGACCACCACAGGCCGCGCGCGAAGTTAGCCACGGCGCGCTGCCGCCGCCACGTCGAACCGTGCAACCCATGCGCCTTCAAACCCGCCGCAGGGGCCTGTGGGTCGAGGGCGCCCGCCCACTCGCCGCGAAAGTCGTTGAAGGAAGTCTCGCAGTCTTCGGCGAGGACGTTTTTGAGGTTTTCCGCGGCGAGGCCGCTCTGGCCGTTGTGGATAAGTTGGACGCGGCGCAAGGTGAAGCCCTCGCTCCACGGTGCGGCGGCGCTGCCTTTCAGCAGGAGACCCGCGCCGTCGTTCCACTGACTGAGCACGTCCTCGACGAGCACGTGTGAGCACCCGACGAACACCAAGCCCGCGAGCGGCGCGCCCACCGGGTTGGCGGCGTGCTGCAAGACCAATCCGCGCACGACCACGTTGCGCCGGCCGGTGACAAGTATCGCGTGGTCGCGCACGCCGACCTGGAACTGGTTGTTGTCGGGCAAATCGTCGTCCGCTTCTTGCCGCCAAACGAGAAGCGTGGCGCTGCCCGTCTTGGGAGCGTGGCCCACGACAAACGTGCCCGGTCCCACGGCACCGGGCACGGAGGTTTCCTGCCGGAGGGCGAGGCCGTTGAAGAACACGAGCGGCGCACCTGCGTTATCGGCGGCCGGAGCTGGGGCGGAGCGATTGTGAAGTGGGCCCCCGTGCGGAGTGGGCGTGTGCGCGGCGCTGCCGAAGGGCCAAGGGTGCGTCCAGCTTTCCTTGGCGGTCTTGCTCCAGGTGCCGGCTTCCCAAGCTGCGGCGTCAGCGGCGTCGATGGTCGTCTGGCCGCGTTCGGCCGCCTCGATCACCAGCGGCGCGTCGGTGTCGGAGTGCGTGGGGGCGGGGATGTCGATGGGTTCGCGGTAAACCCCGGCGGCGATGATGACCTTCGCGCCAATGTTCGCGTCCTTGTCGCGCAAGGCGGCGTCGAGCGCGCGCCGGAGCGTGATGAATGGCGAATCCTGTGTGCCGTGCTGGTCGTCGTCGGCCGCGTCGGCCCCGGCGGGGTCCACGTAGTAGGTGTGGACGACTTTAGATTCATCCACGGTTGCACCGGTTGCCTCCGCCGCGCGGACCGAGAGGGCAAAGGTCGAGCACAATAGGGAGCAAAACAGCCCGCTCCACTTGCCCAAACCTTCGCGCGCGCTCCTCATGCCAGCGCGCTCCGGTATCCTTGCGGGTCAATCTCCACCGCGCCGTAGCCAACAGCGCGCAAGCCGTCGCGGAGTTGATCGGTTTCGCGTTCGTCTAGGCGACCGGCCATTTCTACCGGGGCGATCTGCACGCGGGCGCGTGGCGGCGAACCGGCGTCGTCAAAATGGTGCCGCACGCGGAACACCCGGAACCCCATCGCACGCACGAAGGCCTCGCCGCGCTCGATCATCCCGAGCGCCTCCAAGGTGACCGGCGTACCGTGCGGGACGCGCGAACTTAAGCAAGGCTGCGCGGGCGCGTCGGCCGTTGGCAGGCCCAACTCGCGCGAGAGGGCGCGGATTTCGGCTTTGGTCAGGCCGGCTTCCTTGAGCGGGGCGACGACGGCGAACTCCCTGGCCGCCTGCACGCCTGGACGTACTTGGCGGGCGTCGTCGGCGTTCTCACCGTACGCGATGGCGGCGAACCCACGCTCGCGCGCCATTTGATCGAGACGATTGAAAAGTTCAGCCTTGCAAAAGTAGCAACGGTTGAGCGGGTTGCTCGCGTAGTCGGCGTTGGCGAGTTCGTCGGTGCGGACGACCTCCACCGGCGCACCGACGGCTTCCGCCAGTGCCATCGCATCCGCGAGCGCCTGCCGCGGCAGGCTCGGGCTGTCGGCGATGACGCCCACCGCCCCCGAGCCGAGCGTCCGGTGCGCGGCGGCGAGCAGATACGCGCTGTCCACGCCGCCCGAGTACGCGATCAGAATCGGCGCGTGCTGGCGCAACAGGGCCTGGAGAGTTTCGACCTTGGCTTGCATCGGAGCAGAATCGAACGTCAAAGCTGCAAGCGCCGGAAAAGTTCGTCCAACGGCAACTGCAAGCCGATGTAAAATTCCCCGAAGTCCGCGTACTCCGCGCTGACCGCGTCGAAGCGCATTTCGTAAACGATGCCTTTCACGTCCATCGTGTCGTAGGCGAAGAGCGTCACGCCCCATTCGTGGTCGTCCAACCCAGTCGAACCCGTGACAAGTTGGCGAATCTTGCCCGCCCACTGCCGGCCGATGCGCGCGTGGCCCTGCATGAGGTCGCGGCGCTCGGTGTGGTTCATGCGATACCAGTTCTGCTGCTCGCCTCGGCGCTTGCCCATGCTGTAGAAACAGACCACGGGACGGTTGCCCAGCTTCGGGTAGAGTCGCTCCTTGCCGTACTTTTCCATCCGCCCGCGGAACTCCTCCAGGGCCGCCTCGTGCTCGGGGGTGCCGGCGGTGAGGCCGCGTTCCTTTTCGAGCGTCTCGGCGGCGTACTCGGCCTCGGTGGTCGTGTACTCGCTGCGCTCGGTCATGGACAGGTAGCTGTAAACAGGCGTCAGCACGTCGGCCCCGAGCGAGAGGTTCAAGCGTTTTTCAAAGCCGTTAGCCGTCTGAAGGTCGGGCGTCAACAGCATGAAGCCCAGGTCGGCCTTGGGCGTGACGATGCTGAAGGCCAACAGTTGCGTGCCCTCGGCGGCGCGGATTTCCTGGACGAGTTCGGCGAGTGCGGTCTTGGCGGCGCGCTGGTCGTCGGGGGAAAGGAGCGTCCACTGTCCGTGTTCGACGCGGTAGAACAGGTGCAGGACGTGCCAGCCCTCGGCGGGCACGACGGGGTCAAAGGCGCGGTCAGTCATCGTCCGGCTACCCTACGGCAAAACCGCCGGCCTTCAAACGGGCTCGGGCCGGTGGGCGTCCAGCGGCAGGTCGAAGTGGTGGCTGTCGATGTTCATGCCCTTGCGCAGATAGAAGCGGTGGGCGCCATGGCGCTGGACGCCCGAGTCGAGGTGGAGCCGCGCGCAACCCTCCTCGTGCGCCCGCGCCACCAGCCAATCGAACAACCGCCCACCGTAGCCACGCGAACGGTCCGCCTCCCGGCTGACGAGGTCGTCCACGTAGAGGAACTTCCCGGCCGACAGCTTCTCGCTGACCCGGTAGCCAGCCACCGCGCGCACCTCGCCGTCCGCTTCGATGAACGCCAGTTTGTAACCCTCCGACCCTTGGCGCTTCACCTGCGCGACGAACGCCGCCTCGTCGGTGAGGTGAGGGCGCAGTTCGCGCATCGTCGCAAAGCAGCGCGCGACCGCCGCCGGATCGTTTGCCAGCGCGATGTTCACGGGGTCGCTGTCGGGGTCGCGGCGTCGGCAGCCGTCAGAGGCGGCGGGGTGTCGTTGGGACCGGCCGGCGGGGTGAAGGTCATCGCCTTGCTGAACTCCTTGTCCGGCGTCACGTCTTTGGGATCAACGCGCCAGTTCTCGTAGGCGAAGCGCAATGCCGTGCGGTCGAGGATGTTCGATCCGCTGGCCTTGGACAGATAGATGCGGTCCACCAGTCCGACCTTGGTCCAGGTGACGTTGACCGTCGCCGTGCCCTGGGCCTTGAGCGGAATTGCCTCTTTCGGGTACGGCGCGTCGGGCGTGCCGATCTTGGCGGCGAGGCGCTTGGCGGCAAGTGCCTTCTGGCCAGCGGGGTCGAGGTGGAACTCGAACTCCTTGTCCACCGTGCCAGGCACGGGGTTGCCATCGAGCGTCGCGGGCTGGAAGGTCCACAGCTTCAGATCGTAATCCAGCGCCACGGCGTCGAGCATCACGCTGCCCGAGCTTTTGTTCACGGTGACCTTGGAGACATGCCCGGCGTCGTCCACGGCGAATTTGAGCTGCACCACACCCTCCACGCGGTTGAGGAACGCCTGTTCCGGGTAGCGGACCGGTCGGGTGGTGAGCACCTTGGGCGGCTGGAACTTGCCCGGGACCGGTGTGTCCTCAGGGGCGGGTGAGGAGGCGGCGCTGCTGACGGCGGCGGTCGGTGCGGGGGAAGCATCGACGACCGGCGGCCCGGGTTTTGGCGAACGTGGCCGGAGCGCGTAGACCCCCGCGCCGACCAGCACGAACGCCACGAGGGCAGGCAGGATCGGTCCGACGGACGAGGGGCGGCGGGCAGGAGGAGGCGGCAAGTCGGGCATATTGGATGGTGCGCAGGGAGATTAAACATCCTGGCCCGATGAGCAAGGGCGCGCTCGCGCCCACCTTCTCAAGCCGGGAGTTCGATCTGCACCTTGACGCTGGCCGGGTCCGGGTGGACGGCGTAGTCAAACGCGGCCACGCTGTCGTCGAACTTGTACCGATCCGTGATAAGGGGCTTCACGTCGATCTTGCCCGCGCTCAGCAGCGCCAGCGCGCGGGGAAAGACGTGCGCGTAGCGGAACACCGTCTCGATGCGCGCCTCCTTGGCCGCCGCGCTCACCACGTCAAAGCCCACCGGTTCCACGGGCATGCCGACCAGCACCGCGCAGCCCCCCGGGCACAGCGGCTCAAAGAACCCCTCGTACACCCGCGGGCTGCCGCTGGCCTCGAAGATAATTTCCGCGCCCCAGCCGCCGGTCGCCTCGTTGACGACTTGCGCGAGGTTCTGCTCGCGGATGTTCACCGGCGTGACGCCCGGGTACCGGCCGGCGAGTTCCAGCTTGGGGGCTTGCACGTCGGTGATGAACACCCGGCTGCACCCGCCCGCCAGGGCCGACAGGGCCGTGACCATGCCGATGGGACCCGCCCCGGTGACCACCGCCACATCGCCGGGCTTGACGCGCGCCTTGTTGACCGCGTGGATGCCCACGGCCAAGGGTTCGACCATCGCGCCCTCGGCGAAACTCACGTTGTCAGGCAGCTTGAAGGTGAACGCCGCCGGATGTACCACCGTCGGCCGCAGACAGCCGTGGACGGGCGGGGTAGCCCAGAACTGCACGGCTGGGTCGAGATTATACAAGCCCTGCTGCGTCGCGCGGCTCTGGGGGCTGGGGATGCCAGGCTCCATGCACACGCGGTCGCCCTTTTTCAGCCCCTGGACCTCTGCGCCGACCTCCTCCACGACACCCGACGCCTCGTGGCCGAGGATCATGGGATCGCGCACCACGAAGGGGCCGATCTTGCCGTGGGTGTAGTAGTGCACGTCGCTGCCGCACACGCCCACCGTGCGGATGGCCACGCGCACGTCGTGCGGGCCGAGCGCGGGGTCGGTCAGCGGGTAATCGCGTAGGGAGAGACGATCTTTTTGTTCGAGGACGAGGGCTTGCATGGAGGGTAGAAGGCAGAAGGTAGAAAGAGAGCAGCAGAGAATACTTCGGCTCTCGTTCTCCTTTCTGCCTTCTCCTTCTGCCTTTACACAAAGCGGATCGTCATGTCCTCGGCCGGGCCGGCGGGTCGACGTGGGCAGCGGGCTTCCAACGTCAGCCGCCCCACCGCCGCCACGGGACGCGGAGCCTCGCGTGGGCCGTCGTGGTTGAGCCGGAAAC
>CAXTQD010000152.1:0-11571 GCA_964246175.1 uncultured Chthoniobacterales bacterium
TGCGGGATCACCTGCACGGTCTTGCCGAGGTAGTCGCCGCGGCGCTCCTTGGCGATCACAGTCTCGTACACCTGACCGCTCGTGAGCGAGTTGTGGCGGGTGAGCACGCTGTTGGTAAACCGCTCGTAGTGCCCGAAGTCGAGGTCGGTCTCCGCGCCGTCATTGAGCACGTACACCTCGCCGTGTTGGAAGGGGTTCATCGTGCCCGGGTCCACGTTGAGATAAGGGTCGAACTTTTGCAGGACGACCTTCAAGCCGCGGTGTTCGAGGAGGGTGCCCAGCGCGGCGGCGGCAAGGCCCTTGCCCACGCTGCTGACCACGCCGCCGGTGACGAAAATGTATCTCATAGAAAAGTGGGGGTTCAGCGTTCGACGTACCCCGCCAGGATTTGTTCCTCCGCTTTCCGCACATCCTCGGGCACATCTACCCCGAGCGACAGATGCTCGGTGACCAGCACCCGGATGCGCGTGCCGTGTTCGAGCGCGCGGAGTTGTTCGAGCCGTTCAGCCTGTTCGTAGCCCGTTGGCCTCCAGCGGACGAACTTCGCCAGGAAGCGCCGCTCGTAGCCGTAGATCCCTTGGTGACGGTGGTAGAGGAAGCCCAGGGCCTCCGCCGACGCGCCGAAAGGGTGGGGGATCACGCTGCGCGAAAAATACAACGCGCGACCGTCCTTGGCGAGGACGACTTTGACGCAGTTGGGGTTGTTGATCTCGGTGAGGTCGGTGAGCGCGTTGGCTGCCGTGACCATCTCCAGGGTGCGGTCGCGCCGGAGCGTTTCGGCGAGTCGGTCGATAAGCTTGGGCGAGATGTTGGGTTCGTCGCCCTGGATGTTGATGAGGTGGGTGACACCCCGTTCCAACCGGGAGGCGACCTGCGCGACCCGCTCGGTGCCGGTAGTGTGGCCGTCGCTGGTCATGGCAACCTCCGCGCCGAAGGCAAAAGCCGCCTCGGCGATGCGCAGATCGTCGGTCGCCACGATCACGCGGTCGAGCCGCTTGGCCTCCTGGCAGCGTTCCCACACCCGCTGCACGAGCGCCTTGCCCGCGATGAGCTGAAGCGACTTGCCCGGGAAGCGCGTGGAACCCCAACGCGCGGGAATGATGCCGACGATCTTGCCCATGTTAGCGAACTCTCTCCAAGATGCGTTCGGCCGCCGCGGCGAGGTCGGGCGCCACGGCGTCGGGATGGCAGAGGCGGTGTTCGTCCGGAGCCTTGCCCGTCAGCAGGAACACCGTTCCCGCGAGTCCTGCGCGTCGGCCAGCCTCCACGTCGGCGCGGCTGTCTCCGACCATCCACGAACGCGCCAGGTCCAGTCCCAGGTCGGCCGCCGCCTCGTGGAACATGCCCGCGCCCGGTTTCCTTCGCTCGGAAGCGCCTTCGGGCCGCTCGGGACAATGATACGCCCCATCCAGCCGGCCAGCCTCTCCAAGTTGTCGAAAAAGTTCCTGCTGCACGCGCTGGAAGTCCTCCTCCGTGAAATATCCCCGTCCGATGCCGCTCTGGTTGCTGATCATCACCAGCCGAAAGCCACCCGCGCGCAGCCGCGCCAGCGCCGCACCGGCACCGGGGAACACGGCCACCCGCGCCGGGTCGTCGCAGTATTCCACGTCCGTCATCAGCGTGCCGTCGCGGTCCAAGAAGACGGCGGGTGCAGGGGGAGTGGTGCTCACGACGGGAACAAAGGTTGGCCGGGTGGCGGGCGATGGCAATTCCGCAGTTCGGCGGAAATCACGACGCGCGTTTTGGCGGGTTGTCGAAGCTTCCCAACAACTCCGCCGGTGTCAGCGTCGCCGTGCCCAGTTTGCCGACCACGACCCCGCTGGCGTGGTTGGCGACCTCCGCCGCCTGCTCAGGCGGCGCGCCGGCGGCCAGCGCCAGCGTGAACAGCGCGATGGCCGTGTCGCCGGCACCCGACACGTCGAACACCTCGTGGAAACTCGGCGCGGCCGGGTACGGCGGCCGGCCCCGCTGGAAGAGGAGCATGCCAAGTTCGCCTAGGGTGATGAGCAGGGTCTCGGTGTCCCATTTCTCCAGGAGGCGCTCGCCGGCGCGGAGCAGTTCAGGGTCGCGCTCGGGCGGATCGGTGATCTCCGCCGCCGGCAGACCGGCGACGTGGAACGCCTCGGCGCGATTGGGTTTGACGGCGGTTACCCCCGTCCAGCGTAGGTCGTTGCGCGGGTTGGGATCGACCGTGACGATCTTGCCCGCGCGCCGGGCCAGTGCACCGAGCCCATCGACGAAACCCTGCACGAGAAACCCTTTGGCGTAGTCCTCGATGATGACCGCGTCCAAGCTCGGCAGCATCGACTCGAACTGCGTCAGCGCCCGCGCGTGGCAGCCGGGGTCGGGCACCGAGGTGCTCTCCCGGTCCACGCGGACGATGTGCTGCTGGCGGGCGATGATGCGCGTTTTGACGATGGTCTGGTAGCCGTCCGACTGCTGGATGCCGGTGAGGTCGATGTCCTGCGCGGCGAGGAGGCCTTTGAGAATTTCCGCATGGAGGTCGTTGCCGAGCATTCCCATGACCGAGACATGTTCAGTAAACTCGCGCAGGTTTCGCGCGACGTTCGCTGCGCCGCCGGGGTAGTAGGACTGCGCGGAGACGTTGACCACCGGCACGGGAGCCTCGGGCGAGATGCGGCTGACCTTGCCCCAGACGAACTCGTCGAGCATCAGGTCGCCGACGACGAGCACGCGCTTGTCGCGGAAGCGTTCGATCAGGGTCGGCAGCGGAACGTCGTATGTCATACAAAGAGGGAGGGGGCGTGCCCCTTCCGAGTAGAAACCAAGCAGCCGTCGTAAGCGAATTTCCTCCGGCAAACAAGCCCGAACCGGCCCCGATGCACGCAAAGTCCGGGGTTGACGCGCCCGCGGGGGTATGGTCTTTATCCCCCACGCGCACGCTCCGAGTTTTGCGCGCGGAAAAACCGAGACGTTCGCCATGATGAACAAGCGCCCCTGGATGACCCTTCGCACGTCGCTGCCGCTCGCCGCCGCCCTAGCTTTCACCGCCGTCGCTCCGGCCGGACGTGCCGAGCCGCCCCCGCAGAAGATTGACGTTTCCAAGCTGAAGTACCAGGAAAGCGACGTGGTCATCCCCAACCCGAGCGAGGTCTTTGCCGCGTTGGACAAGATGGGCAGCCCGAACTGGACGAGCGTCGAGATGCCGGTCAGCAGCGCCAAGTACAAGACACCGCCCGAGATTGCCATGCTGCTGGGCGTGGTCATCGCCGATGGCTTCGTGGCCGTCGAGGCCAAGGACAAGGACGCCGTGGACAAGATCGGCCGCAAGGTACTCGAACTCGCCGGCGCGCTCAGCGTGGGCCAACAGGTCAAGGAGCACTCCAACGCCATCATCAATGCCGCCAAGGACGACAACTGGAACGCGGTTCGCAGCGAACTGGACAAAGCCAAGAGCAGCGTGCGGGAAGGCATGGAGAACATCCACAGCCACGACGAGGCAGAACTTGTTTCCATCGCCGGCTGGCTGCGTGGCACCAACGCGCTGACCTCGGTGATCCTCGCCGATTACAAGCCCGAACGCTCGGAACTCCTCCACCAGCCGGACCTGCTCTCGACCTTTGAGAAGCAGTTCGACGGCATGAAGAAGGCACAGGGCGACAAGAAGGTGATGGAACTGCGCGACGGCCTCAAGAAGGTGAAAGCCTTGATCAACTCGGGCGGCGCCGAGCCCCTCCCGCAGAAAACGGTGGAAGACATCCACGGCATCACCGCTGATCTGGTGAAATCCATCTCGCCTTAACCCTCCGTATTTGGTCTCATCGCAGGCATCTCAACGCCCCGCACAAACCGATTTTGCTCCTGTGAAGAAACTCGTTCGCTTGCTTCTCGTCGCCTCTCTGGGGCTCGGCTTGTTCGTCACCCCGGCGCGGGCGACGGTGGACGACGCGTTGAGCTTCGCGCTGGAAGGCATCGGCAAGTATATCAAGAGCGGTTACACGTTGCGCGAGGATACTTGGGGTGGCGATCTACCCGAGAAGGAGGCCAAAGCGATCAGCCACCAGCTTTTCAAGGGCAACGATTACTGGTTCTGCATGGGTTCGGACGTGAAGGGGGCGAAAATTTCCATCCACGTCTACGATAGCGACGGCAACCTCGTGGAAGAGAGCAACAGTTGGCAGGACGAGAAAGGCGACGGGGCTTACGCAGGCGCGGAGGTGAAGTGCAAGCGCACCGGGACGTATTTCCTCATCGTCAAAATCGAAAAGGCTCCTGCTAACGAAGATCGAACGACTTGGGGCTTAGTCTACGCTTACAAGTAAGGGCTGAGGGGATCACAGCAAACCAGACCACCCGTGGCGGAGGCTCCATTAACGACGGACGATGGCACTCCGGAGGTGTCTACCGGCATCGCTGAAACGGAGGCCGACACGCTCCAATTCGATAGCGGACGCGTCTTGCAGGCGCTCTGCGCCAACGACTTGGGTCTCTTGAAGGTGCTCGAAGAGCGCCTTGGCGTGAAGACCACTACGCGCGAGGGTTGGCTGCGCATCGAAGGCGTCACGGCGAACGTGGCGCGGGGGCGGCGTGTCTTCGAGCAACTCAACCAGGCGCGTCAAGGCGGGGTGCAAATCCGCAAACACGAGTTCATGTACGCCCTCCGCACGGCGGCAGAAACCGAAGTGGGCAGCACCCCGGATCTCGCGGCACTTTCCAGCATCAAGGTCCAGACTTCCGCGCGCAAAAACGCGGTCGTTGCCAAGACTGCCGGGCAGTTAGAATATCTGCGGACTATCGCCTCGCACGACGTGGTTTTCGGGGTCGGACCGGCGGGCACGGGTAAGACGTTCCTGGCCATGTCGTCGGCGCTGGCAGCCCTCAAGAGGGAAGAGGTCGGCCGCATCATCCTGACCCGTCCGGCTGTCGAGGCGGGTGAGGCACTTGGATTTCTGCCGGGTGACTTGCAGGAGAAGATTTTCCCGTACCTGCGCCCGCTCTACGATGCGCTGCATGCGCTCCTCGACCCCGAGGAGCTAGCCCGTTACATGGAAAAGCGCATGGTCGAGATTGCCCCGCTTGCCTACATGCGCGGGCGCACACTGGATGGTGCGTTCATCGTGCTCGACGAGGCGCAGAACACGACGACCGAGCAGATGTTCATGTTCCTGACGCGCATGGGCCAAGGCTCCAAATGTGTCGTGACTGGCGACCGCACGCAGATCGACTTGCCCTCCAACAAGCGTTCCGGGCTGGTGGAGGCCATCCAGGCGCTCAACGGCGTGCCGGGCATCGGCTTCTCGTACTTCGAGGAAACTGATGTGGTCCGGCACGAGTTGGTCCAGAAGATTATCCGCGCTTATCGCAATCACCGCTACGGCGAGGCGGCGGCCAGCGGCGGTGAGGAGCGTCCGCGGCGAAAATCCGCTGGCTAATTCCAAGCCCCTGGGGTAAGTTCCTTCTCCGCGTGATTCGTCTATGGTAGACCCTTTGGGAGTGCTGGCCTCGCTGAAGAAGAGCCAGTTGGTCAAGAAGGGCTACGCCTGCGGTAAGACCCGCCGCCGGCCTCATCAAAGCCATTTTCTGCGTTCGCTGGAAACCAGCGGGCAGGTCAAAACGATCATTTTTCTGGGGTTCCTGACGGCCCTGGCGGGCTTGATTTTCTACGGCACGGGCCGGGTCACGCGCGATTGGGGTTCGCAACAGGCCGAGCAGTTCCTGTTCGCGCTGCTGGTGTTCTTCACGGCGACGACGCAGCTTTGGATTAACCATCCGCAGACTTTCGCCAAAAACTCGCGCGTGGTGTTGATGTTCGGGACGATCATCGTCCATCTGCTCATCATCAAGACGCTCTTCGTGCTGATGGCGGAAGGTTCGCTGCCGGAGCGTTACGGTAAGTTGCTGTTCCCGTATGCGTTCGCCCCGCTCATCATCTCGGCGCTCCTGGGCAAGAACCAGGGGATTTTTGCCGCCATCTTCGTGAGTCTATGGGGGTCAATCCTCTGGAGCCTCGTGGATGCAATCTTCCTAGCGATGAGCCTGATTAGTGGGTTCGTCGCGGTGTTTGTGACGCTCCAGGTGCGTCGGCGCGGGCAGTTCATCCGTGCGGGGGTGTTCGTCGGGCTGGCGACGTGGCTGCTGGCCCTGAGCTTCGGATTGATCGAGATCGCGTGGTCGGACATGGGTCGCACGGATTGGACGGCCGTCGGCTACCAGACATTGACGGCCATCGGCAGCGGGTTGGTGACGGCGATGCTCGTCAGCGGGGCGCTGCCGGCGCTGGAGCAAACCTTCCGTCTGACGACCACAATGTCTTGGCTCGAACTGACGGACCTCAACCATCCGCTGCTGATGAAGCTCTCGATGGAAGCGCCCGGCACCTATGAGCACAGCCAAGCGGTGGCGCGGCTGGCCGAGGCCGCGGCCGAGCGCATCGGGGCCAACGCCGGCATGTGCCGCACCTGCGCGTATTTTCACGACATCGGCAAGCTGGTGAAGCCGGAGTACTTCACCGAGAACATGCGCACCGAGCGCAACCCGCACGACGAACTCGCCCCGACGATGAGCGCGCTCATCCTCATCGCGCACGTCAAGGAAGGCGTGGACCTCGCGCTCAAATACAACCTTAACCCGGCGATCATTGAGGTCATCCAGCAACACCACGGCAACTCGGTGGTGCGTTACTTCTACAACCGCGCCTTGCGCCAGCAGGAGGAAGCGCGGGAGGAAAGCCGCCTCTCCCACAGCAACGAGGACGATGTGCCGGAGGTGCGCATCGAGAACTTCCGCTACAGCGGACCGCTGCCGCAGACGAAGGAAAGTGCCATCATCAGCCTGGCCGATGCCGTGGAAAGCGCCTCGCGTTCCATGGAAAAGCCGACGCCGCAACGCATCGAGGAACTCGTCAACGAGATTGTGGACGACCGGATGGTGGACCACCAACTCGACGATTGCGAGCTAACCTTCCACGAATTGCGGGAGGTGGTGGATTCATTCTGCTTCACGCTCAACAGCATGTTGCACCGCCGCATCGCCTACCCGAAGAAGGCGTCCACCGGTACGGCCGTGTTGACCTCGGCGGAGTTGGCGGCGATCCGTGAGCGGGTGCGTGACACCGCGCCGGCCACGGTGCGCGTGACGACCTGATGGAGGTTGCGCTGTTTAACCGGCAGCGGGCGGTGATGTTGCCGCTGGCTCGTTTGGAGAAGTTAGCGAATGAAGCGCCTGCACTGGTCGGACCACACCCTGGGGCAGCGCCCTCGCTGCTCGGAGAACTGCCGACTGTGGAAATATCGATTGTCTCGGACCGTGCTATCGCGCGTTTACATCGGGAGTTCCTGAACGTTCCCGGGGCCACGGACGTGATTACCTTTCCGCACGGGGAGATCGTCGTCAGCGCGACAACCGCCGCGCGGCAGGCGCAGGAGCACGGCGAGTTGGTGGAGCGTGAATTAGCGCGCTACATCATCCACGGTTTGTTGCACCTGCACGGGCATCTTGACGCAGAAGCTAGTGAGAAGGCCAAGATGTGGCGTGCGCAAGAAAAGGTAATGGATCAACTTTGGCCGGCCGCTCGTCAGCGTCCGGGCATCGCTTCGTAGAGGTAGCCTTGCAGATACTCCGTTTCCGGCAGAGTCGCCACGACGGGATGGTCCGCCGCCTGCGAGTAGCGCGCGAGCTGCCGCACGGAGCGGCGGGCATCCACCGAGGCATCGACCATCATCTCGCGGAACTCGGCCGCGTTGACGTGGTGCGAGCAACAAAACGTCGCCAGGAGCCCATCATCGGTGAGCAGCTTCAACGCACGCAGGTGGATTTCCTTGTATCCCCGCATGGCGTCGACCAGCTTGCCCTTGGATTTCGTGAACGATGGCGGA
The DNA here is from genome assembly GCA_964246175.1 of uncultured Chthoniobacterales bacterium. GTDB lineage: Bacteria > Verrucomicrobiota > Verrucomicrobiia > Chthoniobacterales > SZAS-18 > CAHJWO01. The sequence goes on from CAXTQD010000152.1 coordinate 7,836, forward strand.
TCAAGGATAATCAGGTCGTAACGCGCGCCGCGTTTTTCTTCAGCCGGCAGCAGATCAAAGACGTTCGCCTCGCGCCAGTCGATTTGAGGCAATCCATTGCGCTCGCCGTTGTTCCGGGCCGCTGCCACCGCGTCGGCGCCGATTTCCACCGCCGTCACCGACGCCGCGCCGGCACGCGCGCACGCCAATGCGAACGCTCCCTGGTTCGTGAAGCAATCCAGCACCCGCCGGCCTTTGGCGTGGGCGGCGACGAGTCGGTAGTTGTCTACCTGGTCGAGGTAGAAACCTGTCTTCTGCCCGTGCAGCGGGTCGATGCTGAACCGCAGCCCGTCTAACTCGATCTCGACCGCGCCCGGTGCCTGGCCGTGCAGCATACCAACCGACAGCTCCATCCCCTCCGCGCGGCGCACGGGGGCATCGTTACGCTCGATGATTGCCGTGGGCGACAGCAGCGACACCAGCGCGGCGACGAGGAGGTCTTTCCGCTGATCCATCGCGCGGGTAAGCGTCTGCATGACCAGACAGTCACCGTACCGATCCACCACGACGCCCGGCAGACCGTCGCTCTCGCTCCACACAAGTCGGCAACGGCGTTCGTCCACGCCGCGCCGCCGGCGGTACTCGACCGCCTGGCCGACGCGACGCCGAAAGAAATCCGCGTCGAGGTCCTGCCGTTGCCGCGAGAACCGCCGGGCAATGATCTGCGAGGACGGGTTGTAAATCGCGCTACCCAGCAGCCGGTCCTTGCCATCCTTAAGCGAGACTACATCGCCCGGCGCGGGGTCGCCGAACGTCTTGAGAACTTCGCTTGCGTAGACCCAGTCGTGCCCGTGGTAAATACGAGCACGCGGTTTGACGATGAGACCAGCCACCTTTTTGCGCTAGAACATCTCCGCCGTGGCGGGTTCCGGGTACTCGAACACCTTGCCCTCGTAGTTGCGGACGACGACTTTCTCGCCGTCGTGGAAAAGGACGTAGTTCGGGTTGACCGGCACCTTGCCGCCGCCACCAGGCGCGTCAATGACGTACTGCGGGATGGCGTAGCCCGTCGTATGCCCGCGCAGGCCCTCAATGATTTCGAGACCTTTGCGCACTGGCACCTGCAAGTGCGACGAACCCTTGATAAGGTCGAGTTGGTACAGGTAATAAGGCCGCACGCGGCAGCGTAGGAGCTTGTGGACGAGCGCGCGCATCGTCTCGACGTTATCGTTGACCCCGCGCAGCAGCACGCTCTGGTTGCCCAACGGAACGCCGGCGTTGGCGAGGCGTTCCAGCGCTGCTTTGACCTCCGTGGTCAACTCGCGCGGGTGGTTGACGTGCACGCTCATCCACAACGGATGGTACTTGGCGAGCATCGCACAGAGTTCTGGCGTGATGCGCTGCGGCAGGAAGATCGGCACGCGGGAGCCGATGCGCAAAAACTCGACGTGCGGGATGGCACGCAAGCGCTTGAGCAAGCCTTCGAGCTTGTCGTCGGAGAAGAGCAGCGCGTCACCTCCCGAGAGGAGCACGTCGCGGACTTCCGAGTGCGTCTCGATGTAATGCAGAGCTTCCTCGAAGTTCGTGTGGAGTTCCTGTTCGCCCGCGCCGCTGACGACCCGACTGCGGGTGCAGTACCGGCAGTAGCTCGCGCAACGGTCCGTCACGAGGAACAAGACGCGGTCAGGGTAGCGGTGCACGAGCCCCGGCACGGGCATGTGGCTGTCCTCGCCGCACGGGTCGGCCATCTCGAAAGGTGTCGTCAACGACTCGGCCAAGCGCGGGATCACCTGCCGGCGGATCGGGCAATCCGGATTGTCGCGCTCGATGAGATTGAAGAAATGCGGCGTGATCGCCATCGAGAGCTTGGAACCAGCCACGGTCACGCCGGCGCGCTCGTCCGGGGTGAGGACGAGGTGACGCTCCAGTTGTTCGAGCGTGGTGACGCGGTTCTTGAGCTGCCACTTCCAATCGTTCCACTGGCCGGGCGGCGCGTCAGGCCAATATCCGGGTGCTAGGGAAGTAAAATCGGCGGTGTCGCCGAGCGCCGGGTTGAGGACGGAAGGAGCCGCGGCGGAGGAGGAGTGCCCGAGCGGGGCGATGGCGTTCATCAGATTGTGAATGACCAAATCGTCGGAGACAGCAATAGCGGACGGGGTTGTCAAACGCGCCGGGCGTGTCAGGATTATCCATCCTTCGCCGCAGGCGAGCAGGAATTTAACACAGCCGCCCCCAAATGCGAATCCGCTTCGTCGTTCGTGTGCTTGCCGTTGCCGTCCTTGCCGCCCTGCCGGCCGCCGTCCTGGCGCAACAGCCGCGCGCCGCGAACGCCGACCCAACACCGCCCGCTCTCATCCCCGCGCCGCGGCCCGAGCCCGTCGTGCCACCGTCCACGGCCAAGACCATCGCCCAGCAACTCAATGACGCGTACGTCGCCGTCTTCGAGCGGGTGGCCCCGACGGTCGTCGTCATCGATGTGACCAAGCGGCCGTCACCCGAAGGGGAGAGCAGCGACTATTTTCCCGACTTTTTCTTTCGCAACGGTCCGGACGGCAGTCCTTCGGCTCCCGACTCGTCTGGCTCACACCGCGGGCTGCGTCCGCAGAGCGAGGGCTCCGGGTTCGTCATCCAGTCCAGCGGCTACATCCTGACCAACAACCACGTCGTTGCCGGGGCGGAAAAGATCAGCGTCCGGCTCAAGGACAGCCGCAAGTTCACGGCGCGCCTCGTCGGCACGGACGACAAGACGGACATCGCCGTCATCAAGATCGAGGCCGCCGACCTGCCCACCGCCGAACTCGCCGACAGCGAAGGGGTGCGGGTGGGGGAGATCGCCTGCGCCATCGGCGTGCCGTACAACCTAGACTATTCCTTCACCACCGGCGTCGTCAGCGCCAAGGGCCGCAACAACCTCGACCTCGGCACGAACGACAACTACGAGGACTTCATCCAGACCGACGCTTCCATCAATCCGGGTAACTCCGGCGGACCGTTGGTCAACCTCGACGGCAAGGTCATCGGAATGAACACGCTCATCAACGGCCTCAACCGCGGCCTGGGCTTCGCCATCCCCAGCAACATGCTGCGCGAGGTCGGCGACCAGATCATCGGCCGCGGCCGCGTCGTGCGGCCCTACATCGGCGTGCGCATCATCTCGCTGGAATCCGACGATGCGGGGGGCTACGGCGCGTACTTCGGCCCGGGGCGACGCGGGGTGTTCGTCAAGACCATCGTGGCGGACTCGCCGGCGTTCCGCAGCGAGTTGCACCAGGCTGACGTGATCACGGAGGTGGACGGCACGCCCATCGCCACCGACCGCGACCTGCAAAACTTGATCCGGTTGAAGAAGATCGGCTCCAACGTGCTCCTGACGGTCCAGCGGCGTGGACGCACCCTCAAACTCCCGGTCGCCACGGCCGAACTGCCCACCGACGGAGCGCGTGCTCCCGGCAGCGCCGCGGACACCCCCCCGCCCGTCGCCGTCACAGCCGATCCTGCGCTGCTCAAGGCTGACGGCGCTGCGCTCTACGGCATGGGGGTGCAGAGCATCACGGCCGACCTCGCAACGCGGCTGCACCTGCCGTCCACGGCGGGGGTCGTGCTTGTTACCGTGGAAGAAAACAGCCCTGCCGCCCGGGCGGAACTGCACCCACGTGACGTGATCACGGCGGTGGACGACGAACCCGTCAAGGACGTGGCGGCCCTGCGTGCCGCGATGCAAAACGGTGATCCGGCCCGGGGGCTCGCCTGCTACGTC
>CAXTQD010000153.1:0-1754 GCA_964246175.1 uncultured Chthoniobacterales bacterium
CGCGATGACGCGACTGCTCATCCGCAGGCTGGCCGTTTAACTCAACAGCTTTTTAGTTCTCCGGGTTTGTAGCCACCCAGCAGCTTGCCCCAAGCGGCATCGTTGTACGCCCACATGTCCGTCTCAATAATGCCCGGGCAAAAGGCGTTGACCGTGATCCCGTGCGGAACCAGTTCGTTGGCGAGACTTTGGGTGATGCCGACCACGCCGAATTAGCTCGCTGCGTAGTGCGGGGTGTAGATAAATCCGCGCCACGCTTGACCGGAGGCAGTGTTGATGATCCGCCCGCTTTTGCGCGGAACCATGTGCTTGGCCGCCGCCTGGCAGCAGAGGAACACTCCTTTGGTGTTTACCGCCATGATCTTATCCCAGTCTACCTGGAGAGTTCTTCCAGCTTGGAAATGGTGATAACCCCCGCGTTTTGAACGGAGACATCCACTTGGCCGAAGGTTTCCACCGTGTGCTGGAAGAGGCTTTCGACTTGATCCTTGCTGGTGACATCGCAGCGTTCGGCTTTGACTTTGGTGCCCTCCTTCTCCAGTTCGGCTGCGGTCTCGAAAACCGCGTCCTCGTTGGCGGCGAGCATCAGGTTGGCTCCCTCGGAGGCGAAGCGTTGAGCGAGTCCTTTGCCGATGCCGCGGCTGGCTCCAGTGATGAGGACGGTTTGATCGGTGAAACGTCTGGTGTTCATGCGTGGCTTCTGGGGTTGGTTCGAGTCGCGCGGCTACCAGCAGACGAAACCGCCGTCCACCAGGAGGTCAACGCCGGTGCAGAAGGAGGACGCTTGGCTGCACAGGAAAATCGCCGGACCCACCATCTCATCAACTGTGGCGATGCGGCCCACCGGCGTGTCGGCGGCGAACGCCTTGAGCTGTTCGGCCACCTCCGGCCGCTTGTTCATGGGCGTGAGCGTGTAGCCGGGGCTGATCGTGTTCACGCGGACCCCGCGGTCAGCCCATTCCATGGCCAGGCTTTTGCCAAGATGGATGACGCCGGCTTTGGAAGCATTGTAGTGGGCCTGCGTCAGGCCGCGGTTGACGATGACACCCGACATCGAGGCGATGTTGACGATGGCTCCGCTCCTGCGCGGCAGCATGACACGCGCTTCGGCCTGGCAGGATAGGAAGATGCCCGTGAGGTTCACGTCGATCATGCGCTGCCATTGTGCCAGCGGTAGGTCCTCCGCCGCCGTGGCGTTGGCGATGCCCGCGCAGTTCAACGCGATGGCAACGGGGCCAAGATTTTCTTCGGTGGCAGCGACGGCGTTGGTCAGGTCCTGCGCGCTCGTCACATCACCGGCGCAGGGGATGGCACGGCGGCCGAGTTTTTCGATGCCGGAGACCGTGTCGGCCATCCCGACGCTTGCGGCCAGGTCAAACGCGGCGATGTCCGCCCCGGCTTCCGCCAAACCGAGGGCGAGACGCTGCCCGATGCCGCTGCCGGCCCCGGTGACGAAAGCGATTTTACCGGAAAGATCGAATAGTTTCATATAAGAGAACAGTGGGGGAGGGAAGAGGGGATCAGGCTGTTGCCAGTTCCATGACCGCGACGTTCGTGGCTTGTTCGGCGCTGAGGATGCCCTGGTTGCGGCCCCGGGCGAGCACGAGGATGCGATGCGACAAGCCCAGCACTTCCTCCAAATCGGAACTGACCACGACAACCGCCATCCCGGCGCGGGCAAGATCGGCAACGGTCTCGTAAATCGAGGCGCGCGCACCCACGTCAATCCCGCGGGTAGGTTCGTCGAGAATGAA
>CAXTQD010000153.1:1764-11411 GCA_964246175.1 uncultured Chthoniobacterales bacterium
GCCCCCGTCGCAGGCGCGGCGGATCTGCGCGTTGACGGTCTGCGCCGCGCCGACGTCGAGGCCGCGCAGCGGATGGTCGACGAGGAAGACCTTCATGTCCGGCGCGTTCACCCACCGGGCGAGCACGACCTTCTGCTGGTTGCCGCCGGAAAGGAAGCGGGTCAACAGGTTGCCGCTGCCTTTGACGCCAAGGCGCTTGATGTTCGTGGCGGCAAACTCGCCGACCCGGCGCGGCCACAGCCAACCGCCGGGTGCTAGCGTGGGATAATTGCCCAGGGCGATGTTGCTCTCTACGCTGTGGTCGAGGACGACGCCTTGGCCTTTGCGATCCTCGGGCACCAGCGTCACGCCGGCGGCGATGGCGTCGCTCGGGTTGCGTAGCCGCAGGAGTTTACCTTCTACCGTGACCTTGCCCCCGGCGATGAGGTCCGCTCCGGCGATGGCGCGCACCAGTTCCGTGCGGCCTGCGCCGACGATCCCGGCGATGCCGAAGATCTCGCCCGCGCGCACGCTGAACGACACGTCCTTGAACGCGCCGTTCTCGCCGCTGAGGTTTTCGACGCGCAGCACCTCGGGACTGTCGGCGGGCAACTCGACCTTCGGGAAGAGCCGGTCCACGCTCCGACCGACCATGTTTTCCAAGAGCGTGCTCACCGGCACCTGCGCGGATGGGTGCGAGCCGACCAACCGGCCGTCGCGCAGGACGATGATGCGGTCGGCGATCCGCGCGATCTCCTCTAACCGGTGAGAGATGTAGATGAAAGTGACCCCTTCTTTCTTTAAGGCTTCTACCTGGGCAAAGAGGCGGTCGGTTTCTTCGCCTCCTAGGGCGGCGGTCGGCTCGTCAAGGATCAGGATTTTGGCCTTGAGGGTGAGTGCCTTGGCGATCTCTACCTGTTGCTGCGCCGCCACGCGCAGGCTGCGTACCAGGCGCGTCGGCGCGATGTCCAAGCCGAGACGGCGGAGTTGCTCCGCCGCGAGGCGGTTCATCAAGTCGCGGTCCACGCGGCCGGCGCGCATGGGCATGCGGCCCACGAAGACGTTCTCCGCGACCGAGAGGTCCGGCAGCAGCCGCATCTCTTGGTGGATGAGGCCGATGCCGGTGGCAATTGCCTCACCGGGAGAAGCCGGCGTGTAGGACCGACCCTCCCAGGTCATGGTGCCTTCCGAAGGGGTGACCAGACCGGCAAGGATCGAGGACAGCGTGGATTTGCCCGCGCCGTTTTCCCCCAACAGCGCGACGACCTCACCCGGGTACAAATCCAAGTTGATCCCGGCTAGAACGACGTTGCCGTTGTAGTTTTTGCCGATGCCGCGCGCGGAAAGCCGCGGCACACCAGCAAGGACGGAACTCGGATCGGGTGAGGTCATCGCGCGTAGGTCTTTAGTTCGCGGAACGAACGCTGCCTTTAGGGATGGTTGGCGATGAAGGGATCGACGTTTTCCTTCGTCGTCAGCGTGGCCGGCTGGAGTTGCTCTTTGGGCACATCCTTCTTGGCGATCATGTCCAGGGCAGACTGCAACGCGAGGCGGCCCATGGACTGCGTTTGCTGGGCCATGGTGGCGTCGAGCGTGCCGGCTTTCACAGCCTTCAGGCCGGCGGTGTCGCCGTCGAAGCCCACCACCAGCACCTTGTGGCCGAGGTTGCCCACCTTCACCGCCTGTGCGGCCCCGAGGGCAAGCGCGTCCGCGCGGCCGAAGAACACCGTGATGTCAGGGTGCCGCTGGAGCATGTCCTGCGCGATGGCGAAGCCCTCGTCCTGCGCCCATGCCTTGCTGGCCTGCTTGCCGACCACCTTCAAATCAGGAGCCTTGGACAAAGCTTCGCTGAACCCCTTGTCGCGGTCCATCTCGGGCGTGGTGCCGATCTGGCCTTGGATGATGCCGACGTTACCCTTGCCGCCGGTCTGCTTCACGACGAAGTCGCCCAACTCGCGCGCCGCCGCCACGCTGTCGGTGGCGATGAACGTATCGCCGGGGGCGTCGGCGGCGTTGCGGTCCACGGCGATGACCGGGATGCCTGCCGCGTGGGCGGCCTTGACCGGCACGCCGGCCGCGGTCGCGCCGGCGGGGATGTAGATGAGCGCCTTGATCTTGCGGGTCAGGAGGTCCTGCACCTGACTGACCTGCGTGGCGGAGTCGCCTTTCGCGTCCACAGTGTAGACTTTGATGCCGCGTTTCTTGGCGTCAGCTTCGACCGACTGCTTGATCTGGTTGAAGAAGTCAGCCTGGAGGTTAGCGACGGCCAAGCCGATGGGGCCTTCCTCCTTGTCTTGCGCGCGGAGCGACGTGGAAGTACCGAGCAGCGCGCCGATGGTGAGCACGGCTGCCGCGGCGAGGTGTTGGGTTTTGAGGGGTATCATGTGGTTTTCTGATGTTTGTTGGTTGGGTTTTCCTGCGGAGAACGAAAGATCAAGCGCCGCGCCGACGCAGCGTGTCGGAACTGACGGCCACGGCGATGACGACGCCGATCACAATCTGCTGCACGAAAGGGGAGACGCCCGTGAGGTTCAGGCCGTTGTGGAGCACGCCGATGATGAGCACGCCCACTACCGTGCCGGTCATGCCGCCGACGCCACCACTCAAGCTCGCGCCGCCGATGACGACCGCTGCGATGGTGTCGAGTTCGTAGCCCAACCCGGCGCTGGGTTGTGATGAATCCAGCCGGCTCGCCAGCGCGATGCCCGCCAGACCCGAGAGGATGCCGGCGGCCACGTACACCCACACCGTCAGCGGCTTTACGCGGATGCCCGCCAGGCGTGCCACCTCCGCGCTGCCGCCGATGGCGTACAGCGACCGACCCGTGGCGCGGTAGCGCAGGAAGAGCCAGCTCACCGCCACCAGGACGAGGAACAGGGCGACCGTCACCGATAAGAAGCCGAAGTGGCGCACCGTGGCCAAGCGGTCGAACCAATCATCGAAGCCCACGATCTGGCGGCCGTCGGTGATGATGTTGGCCAAGCCGCGTGCAATGGTCATCATCGCCAGCGTGGCGATGAAGGGCGGCAGCTTGGCTCGGGTGACGAGCAGACCGTTGGTCAATCCGCAAAGCGCACCGACGAGCAGGGCCACGATGATGCCCAGCCCGAGCGGCAGGTTGTAGGTCTCGTGCGTCCAGCCCATGACCATCATGGACAGCGCGAGGATGGAACCGACGGATAGATCGATGCCGCCGATGATGATGACCGCCGTCATGCCGACCGCCAGGATGCCCAGCACCGTGATCTGGTCGAGGACGTTAAGCGCGTTGCTGACGGTCAGAAAAACGTCGGTCGTGAGGGCGAACGCCACGCAGAGGAGCACGAGCCCGATCAGCGGTCCCTGGACGCCGACGATCCAGCCGGCCACCCGTGCGAGCTGGCGTCTTCTCGATAATGTCTCCACCGCAGGAGCAGCACTCGAGGCAGACGGGTTGCCGACGGGCGGACTGGATGGATTAGATTGTTTCAGGGCGTTCATGGTAGGGGGAACGGTGATGCGTGTATGGGGGGCGTGGTTAAGGCATGAGTTTTCGGTTACATCGTTCTGGCCACCGCAGCCGTCCAGCCGTCGTGGAGGTGCTTGACCTGAGTGGCGTCCATGTGCGGATGGAAGCTCTGGGAGATACGGGTTTGGGCAGCAAGTTCATCCAAGGTGCGGCAAACGCCGAGACCTAAAAGTGCTTTGGACGCCGCCCCCCAGGCCGAGCACTCGGCTACCTGCGCGACGGTGAGTTCCGCGCCGGTTAAATCGGCGGTGAACTGCATGAGGAAACGGTTGCGCGTCGGCCCGCCGTCCGCGCACAGGGCTTGCAGGGAAATGGTCGTGCCCGTGCGCATCATGTCGAGCACGTCACGAATCTGGTAGGCGATGGCCTCCTGCGCGGCGCGGACGATGTGCTCGCGCTTGGTGTAGGCCGTCATTCCCACGATGGCTGCCTTGGCATCCGGTGCCCAGTACGGAGCACTCAGGCCAGCGAAGGCCGGCACCAGGTACACGCCGCCGTTGTCGTCCACCGCGCAAGCCAGAGCTTCCACCTCGTCGGCATCGCGGATCATGCCGAGTTGATTTTTCAGCCACTCGATGGTGGCGGCGGAAAAGTTGATGATCCCTTCGAAGGCATAGGTCGGTTGACCGCGCCAGACCCAGGCCAGCGCGGTCACCGCGCCCTGGTCGCTGGTCTTGAATTCGTCGCCAATGTTGAGCATAACGCTCGTGCCCGTGCCGAACGTCGCCTTGGCTTGGCCGGGCTGAAAACAACGCTGCGCGAAGAGCGCACCTTGCGAATCTCCCATCACGCCGACGATAGGCAATTCCCTCGGCAGGATGCCTTCTGCGTTCGTAACTCCGAAATGGGCCGAGCTTTCCCGGACTTCTGGCAGCGCGCGGATCGGGGCTTGGAAAAGCTCGCACAACTCCTCGTCCCATTGGAGGTGCGCGATGTCGTAGAGGAGTGTGCGACTGGCGTTGGTGTGATCCGTGGCAAAGGTCGCGCCGCGTGTGAGCCGATGGATTAGATAGGCGTCCATCGTACCGACCACTGCCTCGCCGGAGCGCAGCTTGGCGGCGATCACTGGCCTGTTCTCCATGAACCACGCGACCTTGGACGCGGAGAAGTAGGTGTCGATCTTGAGACCCGTTTTCAGTCGGACCTGCTTTTCGTATCCCCGCTGGCGGAGGTTCTGGCACAGGGCGTCGCCGCGGCGGCACTGCCAGACCACGGCGTTGTGCAGCGGTTCTCCCGTACGACGGTCGAACACCAGCACGGTCTCCCGCTGGTTGGTGATGCTCAAAGCCGCGATGTCCGGCACGCGCGTCGAGTCGCGTTCCACCAGTTCGCGGATGACGGTGAGGGTGTTTCGCCAAATTTCCTCGGCATCATGCTCGACCCAGCCTGGCTGCGGGTAGATTTGGCGATGCTCCCGGGATGCCTTGTCGAGCATTCGGCCTTTCTCGTCAAAGAGAATCACCTTCGTCGCCGAAGTGCTCTGGTCGATGACAAGGACGAGCGGCATACCGGGTTTAGAGCAAAGTCTTGGCTTTCTCTGCCAGGCCTTCCATGGAGATGCCGTAGTGGCGGAAGATGTCCGCCTGCGCGCCCGTGACGGTGTCCTCGTCCGGGATGGCCACGAGGTCGAAGCGCGTTTGCACTCCGGCCTTCATCAGGACGGTGGCACACGCCTCGCCCAGCCCGCCGTTCGCTAAATGTTCTTCCACGGTGAGCACCGCACTGCACTCGTGGCCCGCGCGCAGGATGGCCTCGGTGTCGAGTGGCTTGATCGTGTGGACGCTCAGAACCCGCGCGCTGATGCCTTGCTCGGCGAGCAACCCGGCGGCGAGCCGTGCATGGACAACCGTCTCGCCGGTGGCGATGAACGCCACGTCGTTGCCCTCTGCCAAGGTGATGGCTTTACCGACCTCGAAGATAGCTCCCGCACCGTGCAGGTCATACATCGCCGCTTTGCCGAAGCGCACAAACACCGGGCGCGTGGCCGCCGCCGCCGCCTTGATCGCCTCGCGCGCTTCGAAGTTGTCCGCCGGCACGAGGATCGTGACGTTGTTGATGGCTCGCAGCACCGCCAGATCGTGCAAGGAATGATGCGTCGTGCCCAGCGCGCCGTAGCTCACACCCGAGCTGATGCCGACCAGGACGCCGGGCACGTTGGAATAACAGATGTCGTTCTTGATTTGTTCCAGCGAGCGGGCCGTCAGGAAGCACGAGGGCGAGACGCCGAAGGAGCGTTTGCCGCACGCGGCTAAACCGGCGGTGATGCCGACCAGATTCTGCTCGGCGATCCCCACTTCCACCAACTGTGCCGGCCGGGCTTTGGCGTAGGCCGTCAGCTTGCTGGAGCCGCGTGAGTCGCTGGTGACCGCGACTACGTTCGGGTCGGCTTCGGCGAGCGCCAACAGCGTTGCGGCGAACTCGTCGAGATTCGCCTTGCCCATCTTGAGGTTGAGCTTTTCTGCCATCGCCTTGGCGGCAGGCGTGAACATGGATGGTGCGGGCGCACTCATTTGGCGGCTGCCTCCAATTCTTCTTCCGCGGCGTCGAGTTCTCCGAGGGCGGTTTGCAGTTCCTGGGGACTCGGCACGCCGTGGTGCCACTTGGCCACGTCTTCCATGAAAGAAATACCCTTTCCCTTGACGGTGTTTGCCATGACAAACATGGGTTTTCCCACCGGCGCCGGGTCGGTCAAAGCCTTGGTCAAACCGGTATAATCGTGGCCGTCCACCACGCGAACGTCCCAACCGAAAGCGCGGAACTTCTCGTCGATGGGCTCGTTGCTCATCACCTCGCTGGTGTGACCGCTGATTTGCAGCGTGTTGTGGTCGAGGATGGCGACCAGATTATCTAACTTGTGATGGGACGCGGCCATCGCTGCCTCCCAGTTCGAGCCTTCGGCCAGTTCACCGTCACCCAAGAGTGTGAAGACCCGGAAAGGAGCCCGGTCGAGCTTGGCGGCCAGCGCCATGCCAAGGCATACCGGTAGGCCGTGGCCGAGCGCGCCTGTGTTCATCTCGATGCCGGGGATTTTACGGGTTGGATGCCCGACGTAATAAGATTTGTACTGGCAGACCGTTTCCAGGTCGGCGTCAGGAAAGTATCCGCGGTCGGCCAGCACGACGTAGAGAGCCTCCACGCAGTGCCCCTTGCTCTGCACATAGTGGTCGCGGTGCGGGTCTTTGATCGTCTCGGGCGAAACCCGCAGGACGCGGTTGTAAAGCACGTTGAGGATGTCCAGGCACGACAGGTCACCACCGGTATGGCCGGCCCCGGCGTTGACTACCACTTCGAGCAGCCGCTTTCGCAGATGCACCGCTTTGAGGGCAAGTTCTTGGTCCGTCATGTCATGTTGCTCTGGTGTGGTGATAGACTTCCCACCCGAGGTAAGTTTCGAAAGCCTCTGCAAGGATGTCGGCGCTGTGGGAGACGGTCATCACGACGTGGTGCTCGAAACCCTCCTTGCAGACGTAGCGCATGAGCCGCTGCAAGTTCGTCACGCGCGCGACGGCCCGGTTGCCGAAGGTCTTCAACTCGTCGTCGGTCAGTTCGCCTTCGCCGACGTAGGCGCGGATGGTGCCCTCCGTGTCGGCGGTGGTGATGCGACCGTAAGTCAGCGGCCCCGCCGAAGTGCGGCCATCCAGCGCCCCGTAGGTGTTCTCCTCGCCGGTGGTCGTGCCGATGATCGGCGCGGTGGCGATCTTGATGTCGGGCAGGAAGGACTTGGCCCAGTTGCCGCAGTGGAAAAGGACGCACTTATCATCGTCGTCCGCGTAGTTATTGTTCCAATCCACCAGCGCGGCGGGTGTGTTGCCGGCGAGCTGCATCGCGTACATCGTGAGCACGCCGGTGACATCCACCTCGCAGGCGCTCGGCATGAACCGCTCGCTCATCATGCTCATGAGCGTGCAGACGTTGCAGCCGTAGTTGGCTTGGATGGAAGTCCAACACTGGATCGCTGTGGCGTCGATGGCATTGGCGTCCATCCATTGGCCAAGCGCCACGCCCATCTTCGCCATCTGCACGAGCTTCTCCTCCGGCACGCCGGGCGCGGGTGCGTAACCTTTGATCTCGCCGAGCTTGGCCGCGACCGCGGGGTGGCTGGGGTCCAGACGGTTCGCGTTGCCGATCATCTCGGAGAGATCGACCGTCGAGACGCTGATCCCGTAGCGTTCCAGAATTTTCTCCGAATAGCGCACGGTGTTGAACGCCCCTGGCCGCGCGCCGACGGCTCCCAACCGGGCGCCTCGCAGACCGTTGACCACGCGGCAAACTCCCAGGAAATTGTGGAGATCGGCCTTGAAGGAATTCGAGCTGGGGCGGCTAGTGTGCTTCCTCGTCAGCGTGAAGGGGATGCCGGCTTGCTTGAGGTTGTTACAAACGGAGATCTTGCCACAGAACGCATCGCGGCGGCGTCCCGGGACGAGTTGGTCGAGGTCATCGGGATAGGCCTGGATGAGCACGGGTTTGTTGAGCCGGGCGTATTTAAGCGTGTCGGTGATGCCTTTCTCGTCGCCGAAGTTAGTCAGACAAACTAAAACGCCGTCCAACTCGTCGGCACGCGCACGGAAAAGTGAGCCGCATTTACGGGCATCGGCGTGGGTTTCCACCCCGCCCAGCTTGGAGTCCGTTTCATCGAGCTGTACTGCCGTGATGCCCAACTCGGCGAAAAGCCCAGCGATGTCCCGGCGGGCCTCGCCGACCAAATGGTCAGGGAAGAAATCGCGGTTACCGTAAATGACGCCAAGAACGGGCGCCTTCCGGTTGAAAGGGAGCATGTCGAGGGGAGTGGGATGCCCACCAGGCCGGCTTGTTTGAACAAACCTTGGCTTGGTGGAGGTTGACTCTGTTTCTAAAGTCGAGCAAGCCTTAACAGTCCATGCGAAGGAAGTCTCACGGCATGAACAAGAAAATCTCCCGGAATTCTAAGTTCTATAAGCATTTCGATAACTCCCGCGCGGATTTTATGCCCTACGGGTTCACCTGCGAACTGTGGGATGCACGAGAGATGCCGCGCGCGGACCGCCACAACGAAATTGAGCTTAACTACCTGACATCGGGGTCGTTGACCTATTTACTGGGTGGTCACCGCGAGAAAGTGGAGCACGGAAGGTTGACGATGTTCTGGGCTGCATTGCCGCACCAAATCCTTCAGTACGAGACGCGGCATCCTTACCACGTCGTGACTTTGCCGCTGCCCTCGTTCCTGAACTGCCGACTTCCGAGCACTTTGGTCCGCCCGGTCCTGGAAGGGAAGATCGTGGCTGATCCGATAAAGCACACCGACGACGAGTCAGGCTTCATTCGCTGGTTTGAGGACCTGCAATCCGGCAACCCTCTGCGTGAGCAGGCGGCGGAGATGGAGATTCATGCCCGCTTGTTGCGCTTGGCTCTGGCGTTGCCTGGACGGAAGGGGCGTGCCCGCAACACCACGCACGAACCACCACCCGAGCCGAGCCTGACCTGTGCGGACCAGCTTGCCTGTTACATCGCCCGGCAGTACATGGAGCCCCTCACAGCCGATGACATTGCCCACGCGGTTGGACTCCATCCTAACTACGCGATGGCGCTGTTCAAAAAGACCTTCGGCACCACGATGGTCGAGTTCCTGTTGCAGCACCGTCTCACTCATGCGCAACGCCTGCTCGTCACCACCGATCTACCTATCACGGACGTGGGCGGATCGTCGGGGTTCCAAAGCTTGAGCCGCTTTAATGAGTATTTCAAAGATGCCTGCGGTTGCGCTCCCCGTGAATATCGCAAAGCACACAAGGAAGCATTGCAAAACCCTCCAAAGCACCTGACGAGACCCACCTTTTCGAGCCAGTCGGAGAGTTAGTCCGGGGCGTGGTTGGTAGGTAGTTGGGTGGGGGGGTTCTGTCCAGCTTCGACGAACGAAGCAGGACGTTGGTTCTGCGCCGCAAAGCGCGCCGGGCTCTGGTAGCCGAGCTTGCCGTGCGGGCGAGCGTGGTTGTAGTGGTGGCGGAAGTCGGCCACGACCACCCGAGCCTCGGTGCGTGTCCAGAGTTGCTCCTGGTTGAGGCACTCGTCACGGAAGCGTCCGGGTGGAAGCTCTCGACGAAGCCGTTTTGCCAAGGGCTGCCCGGATCGATGTAGATGGTCTTGATCTGGTTGTCGGCCAACCAGCGTTGCACTTCTCTGG
>CAXTQD010000154.1:0-6828 GCA_964246175.1 uncultured Chthoniobacterales bacterium
GGCGAATGAAGGGTGTCGTTAAGCCCCATGCTAGGCCGACGAGGAGGAAGCCGACGCTCCTCCGCGCCGCACGCCGCGGCTGGCGCTGGTGGGCCGTCCGAACGTGGGCAAAAGTTCGCTGACCAACGCCATCTTGGGCGAGGAACGCACCATCGTCAGCGACGTGTCGGGCACGACGCGCGACGCCGTGGACGTGCCCTGCCGGTTCAACGAAAAGGACTACGTCCTCATCGACACCGCCGGCATCCGGCACCGCGGCAAGCGCGACAACTCGGCGGAGATTTTCAGCGTGATGCGCTCGGAGGAATCCATCCGGCGCGCGGACGTGTGCGTGCTGGTGATCGACGCGAGCGCAGGCGTCACGGCGCAGGACCGGCAGATCGCCGGGTTGATCCAGCAAGCGAACAAGCCGTGCATCGTCGCCGTCAACAAGTGGGACCTGCTTGTGCCGCCGGAGGAGTCGCGCGAGAGCGTGCGGGCGTTCCGCGAGGCTTGGCTGGACAACGCGCGAGCGGAGTTATTTTTCATGGCGTTCGCGCCGCTGGTGGCGCTCTCCGCGCTGAAGGGCGAGCAGGTCAGCCGGCTGTTCACCGCCATCGAAAAGACCCGTCGCGCCGCTACGGAGAAGATCGGCACCGGGCCGCTCAACCGCCTCCTGCACGCCGCGGTCGAACTCCAACCGCCGCCTACGCGCATGAACCGGCGCTTCAAGCTGCTCTACGCCACGCAGGTGGCGAATAAATCCGGGACTCCGGTGCCAGTGCCGGTGTTCCTACTCTTCGTCAACGATCCCGGGCTGCTCGTGGATACCTACCGCAAGTACCTGGAGAACAAGCTGCGCGAGACGTTCCCCTTCCCTGGTCTGCCCGTGTTGTTCAAGCAGCGCGGCCGTGAGGCAAAAGACGGCGGGTCCTGACGCTGCTCAAGCCATCGCCAACTCCGGCTTGTGCGACGCCGTACTGTCCTCCTCGTTGTCAAGCACAGCGAGCGGATGGATGTATTCGAGCGCCTCGGACAGCTTGGTGACCACTTTGTCCACCTTGTATCGGTCGCGGCGGCGCAGCAGTCTCCCCTCGTCGGCCTCGAACTCCCACATGCCGACCACGATGTGAATCTTCGGCAGCCGCGCGCGGATCAGCTTACACAGATAGCGGACGTGCAGGTCATCGTGCGGCGGCGTCACGGAGATGCACACCACGGTGCTGCTCGACTCGGCGATCTGCGCGACCATCTCGTTAGCCAGGGTCTTGTAGGAAAGCGACTCCGATTTGTAGCCTTCGCGTTCCAGCGCGTGAGCGACCATCAGGGCAACCACCTCATCCGCCTCGTCCGCTGCCGGCAGGCAGAACACCGGGTGCTTCGACAACATCGGCGCCGGCACGTCGGGCGCGGTGTTGCCGTCCTTGTCCTTGCCGGTGGTCTTGGCGTCGGACGAGGGCTTGGCGCTGTCACCGACGATGTCCTCGATCAATTCGCGGGTCGTGTCGAAGATGAACCGCTGGTGGCGCGAGTCGATGGCGCCGTTCTGCTCCTCGCGTTCCGCCGCGGCGATCGCGGGCACGAACAGGTTGGAATACGTTTCCGACGCCGTGTGGTCCTGACGGTATTCGTCGGCGACGATGCAAGCCTCGCGCCGATCCATGGCGAGCAGACGCTGGTAGTAGCGGTCGTTGACGCTGAGGGTTGGTTCGTCGCCGAGGATCGCTTCGAGGAAGCTCAGGCTCGGGATGTACTTGCCTAACACCGACACGCATACGGTCAACGGCGTCGCCAGCAGCAGCCCGACTCCGCCCCACAGCCACGTCCAGAAGATCGTCGCCACCATGATCGCCACCGGGGAGAGCCCTGTGTGCGCACCGTAGAGCCAGGGTTCGAGCACGTTGCTGGTGACCAACTCGATGGTGGCGAAAAGACCTAGCACCTCGATGGGCGTGGCCCACGTTTCTGTCGTCGCCAGGGAGAGCGCGAGCGGGAAGAACAACGCAATCCACGCACCGATGTACGGCACGAAGCGCAAGATCGTCGCCAGCATTCCCCACAGGAAAGCGTTGGGGATGCCGATGATCGTCAGGCCGATGCCCACCGGCACGCCGAAGCACACGTTGATGATGACCTGCATCGTCAGGTAACCCGTGACCTTGCCGGCCGCCTCGTCGAGCGCCTGGGTGGTGACGTTGAGCTGGCCCTTGCCGACGAGGTGGATGATGCGGGCGCGCAAGTCCTCGCGCTTGAGCAGCATGAAGAGCACGAAACCCAGCACCACCGCCCCCGTGCCCACCGGCCCGAGCACGGGGCCGACGACGCTTTGCGCCACCTCCACGAGGCTCGTGGCGGGTTGGACAACCTCCACCTTGCGGATGTTTTCCTTGTTGGCGGAGGTGGAGGCGTCCGGCCGGGTGCCGTTGGCCTCAGGGGTGGACTCCGCGGCCTGGGCGCGGAGTTCCTCGATGGTGTCGGTCGCCCGGCTGATGATCCCCTTGCCGCCCGTGCTCTTCTTGATGGAGGCAATGCGGTTGGCGATATGCACCTTATAGGTGGGCAGCTTCTCGGTCAGATCGACCATCTGATTGACCACCAGCCAGCCGACGCCCACGACCACGGCCAACGACAGGCCGACGGACAACAGCGTGGCGGGCACCCGCGGCACCCGCCACCGCTCGAAACGGGTGACCAGCGGCGTCAGCAAAAAGCTGAACAGGAGCGCCAGCGCCAGCGGCACGAAGACCTCCTTGGCGAAATACAGCACGGCCACCACGATCAGGATCATCAGGACCGAGACCAGGGTGGCGATCCTCTCGGTCTGGCTGGCGGTGGAACGGGGCACGGGGGCAGCGGGCATCGGTGGTCAAATCGCACGCGGCGGTGGGCGCGGGCGTATCGCGTCACGACCCAACGGCGGCGGCCGGGTTCTTGAAAGCAAACGCGAAGAACGCCGCCACCGCCAGGAAGGCAAACGCCACGACGTAGTTCCACGCCAGCTTCTCCTTGAGGAAGGTCAGGGCGAACACCAGGAAGACGACGAGCGTCACGACCTCCTGCACGATCTTGAGTTGGAACCCGGTGAAGCCTGCCGCCGCGCCCCAGCGGTTGGCGGGCACGGCGAAGCAGTATTCAACGAACGCGATGCACCAGGAGAGCACGACGGCCTTCCACACCGGCCAGTCGTGGCCGTACTTCAGGTGCCCGTACCAGGCAAAGGTCATGAACACGTTCGAGCAAAACAGGAGAAAGATGGTGAGCATGGTGGGTGGATGGGATGGTAAAGAGGGAAGTCACTTGCCCGTCTCGGGCATGAGGGACCAGAAAAACACGAGCGCCGCCACGGCCACCGCCGCCAGGGAAAGGAATCCCGCCGGGTAGCCGAAGCCCTGCACGATGTAGCCGGACACGAGGTTGCTCAACCCCGCCCCGGCCCCCACCGCCAGTGCGACGAGGCCCTGCGCGAGGTTGAAGCGGCCCATGCCCTTCATCAGGTCGGCGGCGATGAGGATCGAGATCACCCCGAAGACGCCCGCCGCCACGCCGTCGAGGAGTTGAACCGCCACAACGCCGACCGGACTGGACGTAAAGCAAAACAGCACGCCGCGCACCGGCAGCACGCCCAGCGCGACGAGAAAGATTGTCTTACGTCCGATCCCGCGCTTGATCGCGTAGCCGACCGCCGCCGCGACGCCGATCATCACGAGTTGCGCGGCGATGATGCACGCGCTCAGCACCGTCACGTCCGCGCCGGGGTGCGTCTTGGCGAGCACCTGCCCGGCCATCGGCAGCATCGCGGCGTTGCCGAAGTGAAAAAGCACGACGGAGGCAAGGAAAATCAGGAGGTCACGACGCCGGAGCACGTCCCACACGCTCAGCGGCTGGCCCTTGCCCGCTGCTTCCTTGGCGTCGCCGTCATCCGCACCGCCACGCGCGAGGTCGTCGTCGATCTCGCGGGAGTTAATGAGGTTAACCACAACTGCCGACGCCGCCGCGAACGCGCACACAAGGTAGAAAATCCAGTGGTAGCCGAGCCGCTGGCCAACCGTGCCCGCCAACGCCGCGGCGACGAAGTTGCCGCCGTGGTTGAAGCTCTCGTTGCGACTGATGCGCGCGTCGAGCTTTTTGCGTCCGACCAGCCCGAGGCTCAGCGCGGCCAGCGCCGGCGGGATGATGGCGCTCGCCCCGCCGATCACAACCTGCGCCGCGACCACCGAAGCGAACTTCGGGTAAAACGCGATGAGCAGGCAGCCCGCCGCCACGCCGATCCCGGACGCCGCCACGAGCAGGCGCTTGGCCTTGAGGCTGTCCACCAGCAGGCCCGCCGGGATCTGGAACACCGCCGCCGCCACGCTGCTGGCGGCCACCGCCACGCCGATATCGCCGGGTTGCCAGTGTTGGCCGCCCTTCAGGAAGACGGATAGGTACGGTCCCAGACCGTCGCGCACATCGGCCATCAGAAAATTCAGGCCGTCCAACCCGAGCAGGCTGCGGCGAGAGGGGGCAGGTTCGTTCGACGAGGCAGCGGCGGGGTCCATGGCGGCGAGGTCCCGACACTACGTGACCCGCTCACCGGCCGGCGACAACCTTTACCTTGCGCCGACTTCCTCGACCTTGCGTTCCCCGGCCTCGCGCTCGCGCTCGATGCCGCTGCCGGGTTGTCCGGCCGGATCGGGAGTGCTGGTCGGAGAGCCGCCGCCGCCGTCATCGTCTTCCGGCTCGGAGCCGTCGGTCTGCGAAGGCGGGATGTACGGATCGGCGAGGTGGTCGATGGCGAGGAAATACGCCTTGGCGTGCCGCGCGAAGATGATGTTGACCACCACCGCCGTCAGCGCCGAGGCGACGATGATCTTCCAGGTATCCATGTCCGTGTGCCAGACTTGCAGGTAGATGAACACCGCCACCCCCGCCGCCGCAGCCACGATGTAGCCCACGGCCCAGATCGACATCAGGAAATACCCGGGTTCGCGTTCGTACGGGTAGCCGCAACGCGGGCAGCCGTCGAGCGGGGTCAGCCAATCGTTCATGGAACGCGTCCGGCCCAGCGGCGGGAACATCGGCTGCGTGCCGCACACCGGGCACTTGAGCCACGTCGCGCGCCAGAAATAATTCCAGCACTGCCGCAGGAACGTCGGCTTGGCCGCGGAAGTGGGCGTCGGTTCGGTCGCCATACGCCGTCAGAAGTCGTGCGACTCTCCCACCGGCAGGAGGATCAATTCCTTGCCGGCCTCGCGGAAGCGCCGCCGGGCATCCTCATGGTCGATACGGATCGGCAGGAACGTGTCGTAATGGATGCCCAGAATCCGGTCGCACCGCACGAAGTCCGCCGCACGCACCGCGTCGGCTACCCCCATCGTGTAATGATCGCCGATGCAAAGGGCGGCAAAAGTCAGCTCCGATCCCTGCCCGATGAGTTGCATGTCCATCGTCAGCGCCGTGTCGCCGGAATGATAAAAGTTCCCCTCCGTGCTCTCCACCACGAACCCACCCGGGTTGCCCCCCGGCGAACCGTCGGGCATCGTGCTGCCGTGGACGGCGGTGACGTACTTCACCCGGCAGAACGGCAGGGCGATCGTGCCGCCCTGGCCGATGCCCTGGACCTGCTGGACGCCCTGTTTCTTGAGCCACTCGCCGACTTCGGGGTTGGCGATCACAGGCGCACCCGTACGACCCGCGAGATCAGCGACATCGGCGACGTGGTCAAAGTGCCCGTGCGTGACAAGGATGTAGTCGGCACGAATCGACGAAACGTCTACGTCTCGCGCCAGTTCATTCTGGCGAATGAACGGGTCGAAAAGGAGGCTTTTGCCAAGGATTTCGACGGCGAGACAGGATTGTCCATAGAAGGTGACTTTCATTCACAAGCTTCTTCGGACCGCGGGCGAAGAACGGTTTTGCTGGACTTTTCTGGACAAGTTCGGGGAGCTTGTCCAGCGCAAAATTCATCGCGGCGCGCCGAGACGTTCGAGCGTCGGACCGGTGACGCGGCAGATCCGCCAGTCCTCCAGGAGGGTCGCGCCGAGCTTCTTGTAAACGCCGATGGCATTCTCGTTCCAATCGAGCACGGCCCACTCGAAGCGTCCGCAGCCGCGTTCGAGGGCGAGTCGGGCGAGGCGTTCGAGCAGGGTGCGGCCGAGCCCCCGGCCGCGGAACTCCGGCCGCACGAAGAGGTCTTCCAGGTAGATACCCGGACGGGCGAGGAAGGTGGAAAAATTTTGGAAGAACAGCGCGAACCCGGCAGGAGTTCCTTCTTCCTCGGTGAGCGCCAGCAACACCTCGGCCGCCGGGTGCGGGCCGAAGAGGTGTTGCGTCAGAAGAGCCTCGGTGCCGACGGCCTCGTGAGCGAGGCGCTCGAACTCGGCTAGTTCGCGGATGAGCGTAAGGATGAGCGGCACGTCGGCAGGCGTGGCCGGGCGGAGGGTAAAGGGCGACATAGGCAGAAAGGATGAAGGATGAAGGAAGAAGGAAAAACCAGACCGCAGGGAGGAATGTGACGTTTACCCTCTTTTTTGTCGCCGAAAGGCTGTTCTTCGCCTTTTCTGCATCTGCCTTCATCCTTCTTCCTTTATCCTTCATCCTTTCTGCCCATGGCCGCCCCGCGTTCGTTGTCCCTGCTTGCCGCCGCTTCTCTCCTCTGCCCCATGTTCGCCCGCGCTGCTGACGATGCCCCCAAGGCGCTCACCGACTTCCTCGCCGCCGAGTGGGACTACGCCATGGAACACTCCCCGACGTGGGCTTCCAGCCTGGGCGACTACCGCTTCAACGACCGCTGGGGCGACCGGTCGTCCGCCGCCATTGAAGCCGAACACGCGCACGACCTCGACCCACTCAAGCGCCTCCAGGCCATCC
>CAXTQD010000154.1:6838-11393 GCA_964246175.1 uncultured Chthoniobacterales bacterium
CATCCCTCGCGCGGCCCTCCCTCAATATGACAAACTCAACTACGACATCTACACGCGTAACCTCCAGACCGAGATCGACGGCTACCGCTTCCATTGGTTCCTGACTCCCAGCCAGCAGGGCGGCGTGCAGACCGCCGACGACCTGCTGACCAGCCTGCGGTTCACCAAGCCCAAGGATTACGAGGACTGGTGCGCACGGTTGGAAAAGCTCCCGACGCTCATCGCGCAGGAGACCGCCCTCATGCGCCAGGGGATACAGGAACACGTTCTCCAGCCCAAGGTCGTCATGGCGCGCATCTCCGCACAGATCGCCAAGCAACTCGTAGATAAGCCGGAGGACAGTCCGTTCATGCGGCCGTTCAAGAGCCCAGCGGGTCTCCCTCCGGAGGAGGCGCAAAGTCTCACCGAACGCGCCCGCCGTGCCGTGGCCAACGGCATCATCCCGGCCTACCGGCAGTTCAAGAACTTCTTCGAGAAGGAGTACCTGCCCGCCTGCTACGATCAGGTCGGCGTCTGGCAGATGCCAAACGGAGCCGAGGCTTACGCCTACTTCGCCCGGCAGCATACCACGACGGATCTCACGCCCGAGCAAATCCACGAGATCGGCCTGAAGGAGGTCGCCCGCATCCGCGCGGAGATGGAGGCGCTCAAAACCCGCGTTGGCTTCCAGGGCACGCTGCCGGAGTTCTTCACCTACCTGCGCACGGATCCGAAGTTCTTCTACACGAACGCCGACGACCTCCTGCACGCCTACAAGGTTCAGGCCAAGACCACCGATCCGCTCCTGCCGCGGCTCTTCAAGACCCTGCCGCGCCTGCCCTACGGCGTGGAACCAATCCCTTCCGCCATCGCGCCGGACACCTACACGGCGTTCTACCGGCCCGGCTCCGCGGCGGCGGGGCGCGCGGGGTTCTTCTGCGTCAACCTCTACAAACCTGAGACCCGTCCCAAGTGGGAGATGACCGCGCTCGCCCTGCACGAGTCCGTCCCCGGCCACCATCTCCAGATCGCCCGCGCGGAGGAACTCGGCGACCTGCCCAACTTCCGCCGCCACGGCAACGGCTACACGGCGTTCGTGGAGGGGTGGGCGCTGTACGCGGAATTCCTCGGCGAGGAGATGGGCGAGTACGAAGACCCGTACGCGAAGTTCGGCGAACTAACCTACGAGATGTGGCGCGCTGTACGCCTCGTGGTGGACACGGGCATCCATTACTACCACTGGGACCGTGAACGGGCGATCCACTACTTCATGGACAACGCGCCCAAGACCGAACTCGACATCACCAACGAGGTGGACCGCTACATCGCGTGGCCCGGGCAGGCGCTCGCCTACAAGATCGGTCAACTCAAGATCAAGGAACTGCGCGCCCGCGCCGCGGCGAAGCTTGGTGATCGGTTCGACGTGCGGGAGTTCCACGACGCGGTGCTCGGTGGCGGGGCCGTGCCGCTCAACGTGCTGGAAGGTCGCATTGATGAGTGGATCACCTCCCAAGGTGCGCCCGCGGAGAAGAAGTAGGATTTTGTCGCGGCGCTCGCAGGCCGGCGCGGATCGGGTATGTTGGTCTCTGCCCTTTCCATGGCCCACCTAGAACTCCGCGCCATCGTCGAAGCCCACGCCCGCGTTCGCGCGCAGGGCCGTGTCCCAGCGCTGGTGACGGTCGTCAAGACCTCCGGCTCCACCTACCGCCGCCCCGGCGCGCGGATGCTCGTGCTGCCTACGGCCGAGAGCGTCGGCGCGGACTTCCTCGGTTCCATCAGCGGCGGCTGCCTGGAAGACGACGCCCGCGAACGCGCCCTCGAAACGCTCGCCACCGGCCGTGCCGTCGTCGTCCGCTACGACACGACCGCGGAGAGTGACGTTGTCTTCGGCACCGGCCTGGGCTGCCAGGGGGTCGTCCACATCCTCGTCCAACCGCTCGTGGATGCCGCGTCGGGCCCCGTGGAGGGCATTGCCCACGCGCTCGCTACCCGCCAGGCGGGCGTGCTCGCCAGCGTCGTCGCCGTCGAGGGCGATCCCACTGCGGGCAGCCCCGTCGTGGGCGACACGCTCCGGCTCGACTCGGCAAGCGCGGAGCCCGCGCATCCGTTCCACGATACGGCGCTCGCCGACGCCGTCGCGGCCGACGCACGGGCCGTGTTGCGCGACGAGGCGGACCCGGGACTACGAACGTACACGTTGGCGGACCACGATGCGCGCGTGGAAGTCTTCCTGGACGTGATCCGGCCGCCCCGCGCCGTGCTGGTCTGCGGGGCTGGGCACGATGCTGTGCCGGTCGTGCGCTTGGGCCGCGAACTCGGCTGGCGCGTGCGCGTGGCCGATGGCCGCCGCGCGTACCTCGCGCCCGCGCGCTTCCCCGACGCCGCGGAACTCCTCTACTGTCCGCCCACCGCCTTCCGCGAACGCGTGCCGGTGGAACCCGGCGAGTCGGCCGTGTTGATGACGCATAACTACCTGCACGACCGTGCCATTCTCGGGGCGCTGCTCGCCTCGCCCGCCGCCTACATCGGCGTGCTTGGGCCCCGCCGCCGCACCGGCCGCCTTCTGGCCGAACTCGGCGCCGAACTCGGCGAGGGCCACCCGTCGCTGGGCAAGGCGTCATTGCGCCGGCTCCACGGCCCTGCGGGCCTGGATATCGGCGCGGAGTCACCCGAGCAGATCGCGCTCGCCATTGTCGCCGAAATTGAGGCCGTCGGCGCGCGCCGCGGCGGCGGCCCGCTCAAGCACCGCCGCGCCCCCCTGCACGGGGAGCCGTTGCCGGATTCAGAGTGAGACGATTAGCTTAGCCTTTTAGGGGAAATCGAATTTCGTCACATCGGCAGCCCCACCATCGCCTCACCGCGGCTTACATAGGCATTGATGCCGGGACCGCTTCCGGGCCGGCAAACCGACTTTGTATCAGCGGCATTCCCGGCTAGCTCGGCAGCACGACCTCTTTTTTCTCCACGCGCACGGCGTGCTCCTCGGGGACGATGTGCGAGCCGTACTCGTTGGCGTACACCTGTGTGAACTCCGCGCCGAACAGCATGATCTGCGACGAATAGTACACCCACACGAACGTCGAGATCATCGCGCTGGCCGCACCGTACGCCGAACCCGCCGCGCCGCTGCCTAGGTACAATCCGAGCGCCTGCTTGCCGATGAGGAAAAGCACGGTTGTCAACGCCGCGCCGAGCCACACGTCCTTCCAGGTGATCTTCGCGTCGGGCAGGAACCGGAAAATCATCGCAAAGAGCACCGTGACCACCGCGAAGTTCAACAGGATAGAAATGATGACCGCCAGCACCGAACCGCCGGGCAGCAAGTGGTTGAGTTGGCCGCTGAGTCCCTTGATCACGGCGGTCACCGTCACCGAGACGAGTAGCAGGAAGCACACGCCCCCAACCATGGCGAAGGAGACGAACCGCGTTTTGACAAATCCCATGATCCCCTGTCCCGGCTTGGCTTTGACGCCCCAGATTGTGTTGAGCGATTCCTGCAACTGGCCGAAGACGCCGCTCGCACCGAAGAGCGCCACCACTACGCCGACGACCGTGCCGATAATCCCCGCTTTGGGCTTGCTGGCGTTGGCGGAGATGATGTTGCCGACGACCTCCGCGCCGCTCTGGCCGGCGAACTCGCCGACCTGCGCCTTGATCTGCTCCTGCGCCTGATTGCCGTTGTCCTTGCTGTCGTGGTGCATGAACAGGCTGAACACCGACATAAGCAAGAGGATCAAAGGCGCGAGCGAGAATACCGTGTAGTACGCCAACGCCGCGCCGAGCGTGGGGCACTTGTCCTGGATCCATTCGTTCCCCGTCTGCTTGACGATCTCAATGGGTTTCTTGAGGTAAAAGGTGTCCAGAAGGTAGTCGAGAGTGGCCATGGCGTGAAGAGGCGAAAGGTTCCCTTGCATTCGCATGGGCGGCAGACGGTGGATGGCAGGCAAGGCCGGAGTTGACGGCGACGGTACATTGGCAACCCATGCGTTTGTTTTTAGTCGTCGCCGCTGGGCTATGGTGGTTCGCCGCCGGAGCCCGCGCGCAGTTCCAGCCGCCGCCAGGGAGCGTCGTGCGTCGTGCCGTGGCCGTCACGCCCCCCCCCGTCCTCGCCCCCGTTCCGCCCGCCCTCTCGCCGGACGACACGACACGGCTCCAGATTTTCCTGGAGCGCGAGAACTTCGCCCCCGGCAAGCTCGACGGGCGGCCGGGCGAGTTCACCCGCAAGGCCGTGGCCCGCTACGCCGTCGCCATCCACCGCGACCTACCCCCACCCAGCCCGGCGCTCCTGGCGGCGCTGCCGGCCGTCCGCCAAGTGCAGCCGTACGCGCGCTACACGGTGACGGCCGACGACCTCGCGGGGATCGGTCCCGTGCCCGAGGACCACGTCGCGCAGGGCAAGTTGAAGGCGCTGCCCTACACGAGCGTGCTCGAACTCCTCGCCGAACGCTTCCACGCCGAGCGCGACTTCCTGCGCCGGCTCAACGCCGGCCTCCCTCTCGACCACCTCGCCCCCGGCGACCTCGTACGCGTGCCCAACGTCGCCGAACCGCTCTACGTCGGTCGCGGCCTCGCCGGC
>CAXTQD010000155.1:0-11366 GCA_964246175.1 uncultured Chthoniobacterales bacterium
ACGACCAGTCTGCTCGTCTGAACGAACCGCCGAACGGGCGTTTTCACACAACCTCTTTTATTTGCTGATCCTGAGCGTCCCTTGCCTCCACCGCCCGAGCATAGCGAAAGCCGGTCGCCTCGTGCCGCGGTCGCTCAAATACCTCGGCCCCAAGGGGAATAGCTGTCATCCAGGGTTCAGCGTTTTTCTGGTTGGTCCGGTCGCAAGAACTCGCAGTCCTTCGGATCGACGCTCTTCTGGTAGATGCCCGAAGCGGTTTGAGCAAACACGGTGCGCTCCGTAAACTGCAAGCGGAGGTCACCCGCCTCCACGAAGATGCCGCCGGTTGGAACCGACGCGTAACATGCCTTCCAATCCGCACGGTTAGTGGCGAGCCAACGCTGGAGTTCCTGGTACCGGGGGTCGGACGAAGCCAGCTTGGTCAAGGCTCCGTTCTGTGAGACCAGCACGTCCTTTCCTGGCGAGAGGACCGGCGTGAAGCCGCCGTGGCAGCCTGCAAACAGCAGGAGCGACAAACAGGCAAACGGCAGCAAAAACAAGCTTTGCATGAGGTTTGAAACAGAAAACTTAGACGGGGTGCCGGGCCAGGAGCAAGTGCTGAATACCACCGCAGAGGACCGAAGGAAGCCAGCCGCTGCGGTTTTGAGAGGCCAGATGGTTATTGAAGCAACCATTGCAGGCACAACCCTCAGCATCATTCGGTGGAGCGTCCGGCCGCAGCCGCATACTGTTAAGGGACGATGGATGCCGCGCGGTCATCCCCGCCGCGCCGGCGCGGACAAGGCAACGCCAGTCACCACGACGGGCCGAGGAGAGGCTCCCTACTCTTTGAACTTCTCGAAGGTGTAGCTACCGGCGGCAGGCTCGTAGACGGCCGGCTGGTCTGTCTGCTGCTGCAAGTAGGCAGGACACTTGTCGCCCTTGGACAAGACGGGGATGGCGTCTTCCTGGATATAACCAGACCGTTTAGGCAGCCGATCCTCGTACTGGATGGTGATGCGGGCACCGGCTTTGAGCCGCGTGGCTGTCCGCTTGACGACCAGCACCTTGGCTTCCACGACCACGCTCAGGATCTTGAGGTCCTCGGTCTCGGACTGCTTCTCCTGCCGGACGCCGGTGACTTCGATCTGCAACAACTCAGGGGCAGCCCGTTGCATCCCGCTGTACGCTCTCGGGGGCAGTTCGGCTCGTGCGGGCGGCGCGAGACAGGTACTCGCCGTGAGGGTGAGCAGCAAGGCCAGGACGGCCTGGAAGCGTGGTGAATGCAAGTCAACGAGTGTCATGAGCCCTGAGCTTGCGAGAAGAGGCCTTTGTGTCAAGCGTTCCGGGTCAAAAACGAGAGCGCACCAGCATTGGATTGTCGCAGGTGCGCCCACGCTCGATCAGATAAGAGGTCCATTTTCTTCCGCCTCCAGGAAGCAAAAGAGGTCGGTGCCTACGATCTCGGCGGCGGTGACGTGCAGCACGTCGAACTCGAACTGCTTAGAGCGCGTTTAGAAAGCAGGGTTAGGAGCGAGTCGGCGCAGCATCAGTGCGATGGAAGCCACGCGGATCATCGCCTCGCTGTTTTCGGTGTGATGCTCGTAGTCTTTGGAGAGCCGCCGGCACTTGTTGAGCCAGCCAAAGGTGCGCTCGACCACCCAGCGCCGGGGTTGTACCTCGAAGCCTTTGGCGTGGGCGTTGCGCGCGACGACTTCCAGGCGCAGGCCCCGGCGTGGCAGATGCGTCTTGATCCAAGACAAGAGCGCGGCGGCCCGGTAGGCGACATCCACCCAGATCAGGCGCAGCCGGCCCAAGCCACGGCGAAAGATGCGCTCCAAGAGCAGGCGCGCGCCGTCACGGTCCTGCACGCTGGCCGCCGTGACGTGCACCAGCCAGATCAAGCCCAGGGTATCCACGAGCACATGGCGCTTGCGGCCACTGACTTGCTTGGCCACGTCAAAGCCGTGCGGCCCGCCCTGGTCGCCGGTCCTGACCGCCTGGCTGTCGATGATGCCGGCGGTGGGCGCCGGCCGTTTGCCCTCGCTCTGGCGCACCCGCCGACGCAGGGCTTCTTCAATCAGCTCCCAGGTGCCGTCTTCCTTCCAGGCAATGAAGCAGGTGTAGGGCGTCTCCCACTGCGGCAGGTCGTGGGGCAGCATGCGCCAAGCGCAACCCGCCCGCAGCACGTACAAGATCGCGTTGACGATCTCGCGCCGCTCGTACTTGGGTGGCCGACCACCCAGCAGCGCCTCGGGCACCAACCGCTCGATCAACGCCCACTGCTCGTCGCGCCTGTCGCTCGGGTACGCCAGCCGCTCGCTCATGCCTCAACCTACCATCTACCCACACTTTCTAAACGCGCTCTTAGAGTCGTACCCTGTGTCGGTGGCGACTTTCAGCCGCCTGCTAAACACGCTGGCGACCGTGGCCGGGGGGGGCGGTGGTAGGAACGAGGCACGGCAGCATCCTCGACCAGCCGCCAGCCCTGATCTCCCCAGGGCGGCGGCTGGGCTAGGGCTTTGGCCAGGGTGGCCGCGGCCTGGGCTTACGCGGATTGGATGGCCATGGCTTGGTCCATGAAGCCTTCGAGCAACGCGAGTTCCCCCGTGAGCCCATCGTAGTCGAGATCCTGGCATGTCATGACCACCACGAAGGGCTTGCCGGTTAAACAATCTTTCTCGCGTGCGATGCCACGCTGAAGATCGCGCAAGGCAGAGGGGATGAGTTGTGCACGCCAGCAGGCACAAATGCTGTTCAGCGGGAGTGTTGAAGGTTCCATTTAATGGTTCTTATGCGCTCCGAAGGCACGGGTCGATTCGCCATCTCACCAACGGAGATTTTTAGCGACAGTCTTTGTAGACAAGTCCGCCCGGCTATGAATCAAAGCCAAACCGCTTTTCCAGCGAGATGTTGGTAAGGTTGTGAACGATCCCGCAGGCGGCTCGGGCGTTCAGAACCGGTCGATGACCACCACCCCGGTGGTGTCGTAACTACCCATGTCGGTCAGGACCCCCGTCACGCCTTCGAGGTCGACGCGCTGATGCACGAGCTTGCCCGGTTGCAGCCGACCCTCCTCACACATGGCGAGCATGGTTCCATAACGCTGTCCCTGCATGCCGAAAGCCCCAAAGAGCTGGAGTTCGTTGAGCAGGATGAGGTCGATGGGCAGCGGCACGTACCCCGCCTCTTTACGGGTGGTGTGACCGAGTTGCACGTGCCGTCCCTGCTTGCGCAGGCAGAGGACCGAGTTGAGGCAGGTCTCGGCGATGCCCAGAGCATCAATGGAGACGTGTGCCCCGCCGCGCGTGAGGGTTCTCACCGCCTCGACCGGCGCTTTGTTTTTCGCATTGATCGTGTGCATTGCGCCCACTTCCCGCGCCGCCGCCAACGCTTTTTCCGACGTGTCCACCGCGATCACCTTGCCTCCGACCGCCGCCGCGATCTGAACGGCCGACAACCCCATGCCTCCGCAGCCATGCACCGCAACCCACTCACCGCCCCCAACCTTCGCCTTGTGGACGACCGCCTGAAAAGCCGCCAGGTAACGGCACGCCATGCTCGCGGCGTCCACGAACGAGAGCACTTCCGGCAAGTGAACGAGGTTCACGTCCGCATGGCGCACCATCACGTACTCCGCGAAGGCTCCCCAAAAGGAAACGCCCGGCACGAGCTTGGCCCCGGAGTCGCAGATGTGTTGCTGGCCGTTGCGACACCATTCGCAGGTGCCCTCGCCCGGATTCATCGGATAGATGACCCGGTCGTCCTTGCGCCAGCCCCGAACCTCCCGTCCGGTTTCCACGATGGTGCCGCTGAATTCATGGCCGAGCACGAAGGGCGGCTTGATGGCCAATCCCCGCCAGGCCCAATCATCGGTCCAGAGGTGCCAGTCGGTGCGGCAGATGCCATTTGCCCCGACCTTGATGATGACCCCGTCCGGAGGGCATTCTGGGTCGGAGACGGTTTGGATGACCAGGGGTTGGTGGAGTTCTTCGATGACAGCGGCACGCATGAATTGAATGGTTTGAAGCAGTTCTTTGTTGTTCGACCAACAATCAGCCGGCTTGCTTTGTGGTGTCAACCGCTTTATCGAATGATCGACAAACAATTCGGCGCGGATGTCGGGACGACCCAGAGAATTTGACCGTGCAAAGGCGCTGGCAAAAGCCCGTGACGCCTTCTGGCGGCGCGGCTACGAAGGCACTTCCATGACCGACCTGGTCAAAGCACTGGGGATTGCCTCCGCGCGCATCTACGCCGCCTTCGGCTCCAAGGAGGAACTCTTCCGCGAGGCCGTGGCGTTGTACGAGGAAAACGAAGGTGGCTTTGCCACCCGGGCGCTGGAGGAACCCACCGTGCGGCGAGCCGTCGAACGGGTGTTGCGCGAGGCCATTGAGGCCTACACCCAGCCGGGACGACCCCGGGGCTGCATGGTGGTCACCTCGGCCACGAACTGTGCGGCAAGCAACGAAAGCGTCGGCGACTGGCTCGCCGAGCATCGTCGCGCCCGTACCTCCTCCATCGTTGCGCGGCTAAAGCAAGCCGTGGCGGAAGGCGAATTAAATGCCCGTGCGGATGCCGAGGCCCTGGGCGACCACTACGCCGCGCTGCTGCATGGCTTCTCGGTCCAGGCGCGGGACGGCGTCTCCAAGCAACGGTTGCTGGCTTTGCTGCCGGTGGCGATGCAGCCGCTCTTGGATTCACTGGCCTAGGGATTGGGCCAACGGCAAAGCCATCAAAGATGGTGTGCAACCCCTTCTCGGAGTGGGAGAATTGATCGCAGTCGCCGGGATATTTTTGCCATCGTGCATGCTCCCACTCACAGGAGGAACTTGCACCATGACTCTCCCAGACCGTACACCCAGGTTGAACGCATCGAACCAAACCTCTTGAGGCAAGCGCGCAAACGGTGATCGTGTTTGTCTCAAGTAATCGATGAAATCTGCCATCGGTGCGCTGCTCACACTGTTGGAAAAACCTGACACCACGTCGGCAACTCCGCGCTACCGTCAAGTTTATCAGCGGGTGCGCACAGCAATCCTGGCGGGTGAACTCCGCCCCGGCGCGCGACTACCTTCGAGCCGACGCTTGGCCACGGACTTGGAGCTGTCGCGTAACACGGTCGAACTCGCGTTCTTCCAATTGGAAGCAGAGGGGTTCCTCGTGCGGCGGCAAGGTTCCGGCACTTGCGTTTGCCGGACGATTCCTGGCCGGCCCAAAGGAACAGCCGTGCTCCCGCAAGGCTCGAAGGCAACGGCGCTCCTGAAATCGCTCGAAGAACAGCACCCCCATCCTGCTCCGAAACCGCCCCTCGCTCCTCGTGGCCATGCGTTGGTTGACGCCTTTCGGCGACCGGAGCCGGCGTTCGACCCACGCTTGGCTTTCGGCACCTGCGGCCCCGCCTTGGAACATTTCCCCGTCCTGCTTTGGAACCGTCTTCTCGCCAGACGTGCCCGGTCGGCGGGACGGGAATGGCTGGGCGGCGGTGATGCCGGGGGCTACTGGCCTTTGCGCGAGGCCATCGCCGCCTACCTTGGTCCGGCACGTGGGGTGCGTTGCCGTCCAGAACAAGTGATCGTGACCAGCAGCACTCAGCAGTCACTCGATCTAGCCACCCGTCTCCTCCTCGAACCCGGTGACCGCGCTTGGATGGAAGACCCTGGCTATCCCTCCGGCCGTGCGGTGCTCGCGGGCAATCGTGTGCGCGTCGTGCCCGTCCCGGTCGATGAGCAGGGCCTCGACATCGCCGCAGGCAAGCGTCGTGCGCCACGTGCTCGCTTCGTCTACGTCACTCCATCGCACCAGTACCCGCTCGGGGTCATCCTGAGCCTGGAACGCCGCCTGGAGCTGCTGCGCTGGGCGGAAGGGGCAGGAGCGTGGGTGTTCGAGGACGACTATGACAGCGAGTACCGCTACACCGGCCGACCGCTGGCAGCGTTACAGGGCCTGGATACCGCCGGGCAGGTGCTCTACGCGGGTACGTTCCACAAGGTGCTCTTTCCCGGCCTGCGCCTAGCTTACCTCGTGGTGCCGGAAGGGTTGGTCGATGCGTTCACGGCGGCGCGCGGGATGACCGACGGGTTTTGTCCGTCGCTCACACAAGCCGTCGCGGCTGATTTTCTTACACAAGGACACCTGGCCGCGCATCTGCGCCAGACCCGCATCCTCTACCGGCAGCGGCGAGACGCGTTGCTGCACGCCCTCGTTTCAGAGAAGGCGTTGGCCAGGTGCCTGCATCTGGGACCAGCCGAGGGCGGCCTCCACGTTGCCGGCTGGTTGCCGGAGGGCACGTCCGACCAACGCATCAGTGAACTGGCCACTGCTTTGAGCCTGGGCGTTGCTCCGCTCTCCAGCTACTTCGCGGATGCCGCCTCCGCACGGCCAGGGTTGATTTTTCACTACGCGGCGTTGTCGCCCAAACAGATTGCCGAAGGCGTCAACCGCCTGGCCGCCTCCTTGGTGCAAGCGAAGGTCTTCTAGAGGCGGATCGCCCCAACATCGAAGGGTGATCAGCTCGGAGCAGAGGGGCAGAAGTGGTACTGCCGATACGTGGTAAGTGGCTCTTTACGCCGGACCAATCACGCGCTCAGAGTGCGTCCGTCACGGCGACTCTCGCCTCTTTATCCATCGCGTTACCAACCTTCTACAAACCTATGACTGCGAACACCCCGGCAGCCTCCCAGAAGCTCACCGCCGTGCTGGCGATCCCAGCGGCAAATCCACCCGAGGCAAACCGCTTCTTCTCCGCCAAGCTCAGCCACGAAACTGATCCTTCAGACGTGCATCATGACCTGGGAAATGGGAACAGCAGCGGGTTTGTCCTCATCGACGCACGCACCGCTCCCACCTACGCCCAATGCCACCTGCCCGGCGCGGTCAACCTGCCGCACCGCACCATCAACGAGGAGACGACCGCCCGCTTTTCCAGGGACACGCTGCTGGTGGTCTACTGCTGGGGGCCGGCTTGCAACGCGGCGACCCGCGCGGCCGTGCGGCTGAGTGCCCTGGGTTTCCAGGTCAAGGAGATGATTGGCGGGATCGAGTATTGGCGCAAAGAGGGCTTCGCGGTGGAAGGCGATGACGTGGAGAACGCGCCGCTCGTGGGATGAAATGACGCGGCCTGCCGTGAGAGATGAAGCCCATCGCGTTTGCAACCTGCGTCTCGCAGCCTGACTTGAGTGCTGACGACGCGTTGGCCGCCGCCGCCGTGGAGGCTCACCTCGGAACCGAGGTTCGT
The DNA here is from genome assembly GCA_964246175.1 of uncultured Chthoniobacterales bacterium. GTDB lineage: Bacteria > Verrucomicrobiota > Verrucomicrobiia > Chthoniobacterales > SZAS-18 > CAHJWO01. The sequence continues at coordinate 7,217 of CAXTQD010000155.1, forward strand.
GCGGTCCCCTGGAACCTTCCTGGCATCCGCTGGCAAGATTTCTCCGCCGTCGTGTTGCGTTCAACCTGGGACTACCACAGGCAGCTCGCGGCGTTCGGCGGCTGGCTTGTTAGGCTTGCCGCTTGCGGTGCGCCGGTGTTTAACCCCGTTCCACTGCTGACTTGGAACCTGTCTAAAACCTACCTGCGCGGGTTGGCTGCTGGCGGAGTGTCCATCGTACCGACCGTGTGGGTGCCGCAGGGTGACTGCCCTCTTCTGGCCGGTCTTCTAGGAAGCCGCGGTTGGCAGCGGGCCGTGGTCAAACCTGCCGTTTCGGCCGCCGCGTTCGGAACCTGGACCGTCGAAACTGGGGCACCGAGCGCGGCCCTCGACGCGCGCTTCAAGGAGCAATGCTTGCAGGGGGAAATGATGGTGCAGCCGTTTCTCGAAGAGATCGTCCTCAGTGGCGAGTGGTCGCTCATCCTGATTGGCGGCACCTACAGCCATTCGGTACGGAAGCGGCCGGCGCAGAACGAGTTTCGAGTGCAGTCACAGCACGGCGGGAGTTGGGAGTGTGCAGAACCGCCGCCTTCTTTGATCGTTGCGGCAAATCACATCCTCCGTTTGGTGGCTGCGTCACGATCCCTGCCTTTCTACGCACGGGTGGACCTGGTTGAGGTAAACCACGCGCCGGGATACTACCTCATGGAGTTCGAATTGATCGAACCGGTGCTTTTCTTCGGCGCGGACGGCGCAGCAGCTGATCTCTTTGCCAACGCCTTGAGCGGGCGTTTGGCGGAGTGTACCTCCACGGCGCGTCCTTCGCCGATATGACTACCGCCTCCCGACAGCGACTGGCGAGAATCTTACTGAGCCGGCTACTAATTCCAAAGAATTTGTGGGCATGAAAGTTCGTTATCAAAGAAGCGATCTCTCGAAGTCGAAGGATAGCATCTTCGTGTCAAAAATGGTAGTTTCGGGGACGAACGCTTCTGCGCTCATTTCGCTGGCTCAAGGGGGTAGTGGTTATGGGGCGAGTGAAAGGTTGTAGTGGTGGACGAACAAACGCAGGGCCACTTCGTGCATTCGGTCGCACTTGGAAAACGAGAGGGTTTTGCGCACGAAACGTCCGAGGCGTTGGCGAAGCGTGCAGTTCCAGCGTTCGACGTGGCAGGTTTCACCGTCGCCTTTGCCGCACAAGCGGTGGGTGCGCCGTGGGAAGACCTCTTCGTAAGCCAGCCAGAAGTCGCTGCGCGTGGCTCGGCACCGGTAACCGGGCGGGATGCGCTCACGCAGGGCGCGGGCACTTTGGGCGGAACGATCTCCCACAAAGTGAGCGACAACCTGGCGGGTTTGCCGACACAGGGCGATCCACACCCAACGCGCGTTGGCCTTGGAACCCACGAAGCTCCAAAGCTCGTCCAGCTCCAGCACGTCGCCGGCTTCGGCGGGCAAAAGCGTGTCGCTTAGCGGCGGCAAATCTTCGGCTTTTTTTCGAGCCATTTGGCCACTGTCTGCCGCGCCACGCCGAAGACGCGCTCGGCTGCCCGCAGCCCCAATCGCTCGACTTCCACTGCCCGCAGGATCAACGCCTTGCGCTCCGGGTCGATGGCCGGGCTTTTGGCCACCAGCACCCGGTGCGCTCCGCAGGCTTTGCAAAGAAACTGCTGCGTGCCGCTGGAGTTGTGACCGGCTTTGACGAGGGACACGCTGCCGCAGGTCGCGCAGCAAGGAACGGAGGTTTTCACACCCAGTCATCGTGGAGAAACCCTCTTTTGTCACTCGCCTGTCTACCACTATCCACTATCGCGTGGAGCAAGCCATGGGTGAAGACGATGGGAGCCCTGGTCTGGTGGTCCTCTCCTTCAAACACCTGCACCTGGATCTTCCAGCCGGGATCGTGGCGGGAGGCCAGAACCTTGGCAAACGCCTGGGCGTCCCGCACCAGGTCGTCGCTGTGTTGGTAGTGCTTATCGTGTGACTGCGGCTTGAGCGTCTCGTAGCCGCCCACGGCGATGTACACGTCGGCCGGCAGTTCCTGGTGGGTTTGCACGAAGCTCTGCGCGCGGTCGAGCATCACCTTGTGATCAAACCAGAGCGAGGGGCTGCCGAGCACATAGTGCTCGAACATCGTCGGCTCGGTAAGCAGGCAGTACGCGCCAAAGAGCCCGCTGTAAGAGAAGCCCATGTAGACCTTGCGGTGCATGTCCACGCGGTAACGCTGGGCCACCACCGGGAACACCTCCTGCACGATGAACTGCCGGTAGGCTTCCGCCTCGCCGTACTTGACGGGGCGGCCGGGCATGTCGGAGACCGCGTCCTTGTCGCCGTTGGCTGTGGGCGTGTAGTCGCGCCGGTGGCTGTACTCGGGCGTCTCTCCCACGGCGTAGGAGAGGCCGACGATGACGGCTTCCTCCAGGCCGTGGCCGTGGTCGTTCAAGCGCCAGACCAAGCTGCGCAGCACCGGGAAGGCGTAGTCGGCGTCGGTGACGAACACCACAGGAAAGAGGTGGTCGGGTTCCCTAGGGTAGGAGAGCGGCAGGCTGACGAAGACCTGGTAGTCGCGGTCCATCTTGGCGGCGTGGATGGGCAGTACCTCCGTGTGCTCCAACGCGTAGGCCGCAGGCGAGTCGTCCGTGGCGGAGGACGCAGAGGAAGGCGGCAACGCGGGACTGGTAACCCCCGGGGCTGTCGGCGTCGCCGGTGGCTGCGCGGTGAGCAGCGGGGCGAGCAGTTTCAGGAGCAGGATCACGATCAGCCAACCGGGCTTCATGGGAGCGACTTTGGTGCAGGGCCGTGGTCCTGTCCAGAGCGTCGCAGCTCGCAGACGTTCCCCGCTGCCAAGCAGGCCGTGACTGTGCAGGACTCATCAAATTAGAACGGGTGTAGATGATGTATTTTAATCTGCTCGTCGTCGGCAGCCACAAAGAAGCCGTGGAAAAGCAGCTTGCATGTGACACCATGACAACAAAGATGCAACTTCGCCCTTCGTTCCTCGCTATCGCAGCCGTTTGTGTCAGCCTGTGGCTCCCGGGACAAAGCCGCGGCGCGGACGATGCCAGCGCCGCCATCGAGCAGAGTGTCGCCCAGACGATCCGGCCGCTCATGGAGCGCGAGGGCATCCCGGGCGTGGCGGTGGGCGTCGTGCTCAACGGACAGACCCACGTCTTTGCGTATGGCGTGGTGTCGCGGGCGACCGGGAAGCCCATAACGGCCGACACGCTCTTTGAGGTCGGCTCGGTCACCAAGACGTTCACGGCCACGCTGGCGCCTTACGCCCAGGTTGAGGGCCGACTGTCGCTGGCGGATCCGGCCAGCAAGTATCTGCCCATTCTGCGCGGCAGCCACTTCGACGAGGTGAGTCTGCTGCACTTGGGCACGCACACGCCAGGCGGCTTGCCTCTGCAAGTGCCCGGCGAGGTCACGGATGACGATCAACTCATGCGGTACTTCGAGCGTTGGCAGCCCGCCTACGCTCCCAGCACGTACCGAACTTATTCCAACCCGGGCATCGGGCTGCTCGGCGTGTGTGTGGCCAAGAGCATGGGCGAGGATTTTGCGGCCTTGGTGGAAAGCAAGTTGTTCCCGGCCTTGGGGCTGAAGAACACCTTCCTGACGGTGCCTGCCACCCGATCCGACGACTACGCGCAAGGCTACACGGACAAGGATGCGCCTGTCCGGATGACCCCCGGCATCCTGGAGGCAGAAACGTATGGCATTCGGACTACCGCAGGCGACCTGCTGCGCTTCGTGGAAGCCAACCTGGGGATGCTCGCGCTCGACGGCAAGTGGCAGCGCGCGATCACCAACACGCACACCGGCTACTACCAGGTCGGTGGCATGACGCAGGACCTCGTCTGGGAGCAGTACCAGGACCCGGTGCAACTGCCAACGCTGCTCGCCGGCAACTCGGACGATGTCATCCTCAAACCCCACCCGGTGACCAAGCTCGATCCGCCACTCCCACCCCGGGAGGACGTGCTGATCAACAAGACAGGTTCCACCAACGGGTTCTCGACCTACGTAGCCTTCGTGCCCGCCAGGAAGCTCGGCATCGTCCTCTTGGCTAACCGGCGCTATCCCATCGAGGCGCGGGTGCGGGCGGCCTACGAAATCCTGAGCCGGTTGGAGTAACGCTCGCCAGAGTAGAGCTGGGATTAAACCTGCCCCG
>CAXTQD010000156.1:0-3505 GCA_964246175.1 uncultured Chthoniobacterales bacterium
CAACAGCCCGGCTACCCACCGCCACCACCACAGGGTCAGGGCTTGGGGTGTTTCGCCAAGGGCTGCATCACGGTCATCATCGTCCTCATGCTGCTGGGCGTACTCATCGGCGCGGTGGGCTGGTACATGGTGAACAGCGTCAAGGTATTCATCTCGGACAAGCCTGTGGCGGTGCGATCCTTCCAGCCCAACGACGCGCAGTTCCAGGACGTGCAGCGGCGCTACACCGAGTTCGTCCAGGCGGTCAACGCCGGCAAGGCGGCGACGTTCTCGCTCTCGGCCGACGACCTGAACGCGCTCATCGCCCGCGATCCGGACTTCAAGAAAAACCGCGGACGCATCTTCGTGGACATCAAGGACAGTGAGATCATGGCCGAGGCGTCCTTCCCCGTCGAAAACCAAGGCGGCCGGCAGAAGGCGTACTTCAACGGCCGGGTGTACTTCTCCGCGTCGTACACCGACGACGAGGCGACCATGCACGTGCGCAAGGTCGAGTCGCTCGACGGCCAACCGCTGTCGACCTTCCTGCTGCGTTTCTTCAACCAGATCGACATCGGCCGAATTTTCAACGAGTCCATGCGCGACGAACGCCGCAAGGGGACCGCTTGGGCCGAGGCGATGGAGAAGGTGGACAAGATCGTCGTCGAGAAGGACCGCATCGTCGTCACCGCCAAGGAAGGCGAACCCGCGACCAACCCTGTGCCGCTGCCCGGTCAATCGCCCTCGCGCAAGGTTGATAACGGCGACGACGAGGAGTAGGCTAAGAGCGGCTCCGGTGCTCGTGACCGCCGCACCTCCCTGCATGTTCGACGTTCGAGAAAAACCCAAGTCCGTCACGCGGGCGCTGCTTGTCGGCGCGTGGTGGAAGCCGCAGACGGTAGAAGAAGCACGCAGCCTGCTCGAAGAGTTGGCCGAGTTGGTGGACACCCTCGGGCTGACGGTGGCCGGGCAGAACCTCGCCAAGATCGAGCGCCCGCAGGCCGCTTACCTCGTGGGTACGGGCAAGGCGGAGGAAATCGCCGCGCAGGCCAAGGCGCAGGAGTGTGATGTTATCATCTTCGACAATGAGCTGACCCCCGGGCAGCAGCGCAAGTGGGAAGAACTCAGCGGCCTCGCCGTGATCGACCGCGAGGAGGTCATCCTCGACATCTTCAACGGCCGCGCCCGCACGCACGAGGCCCGGCTTCAGGTCGAACTTGCGCGCATGGAGTATTCCCTGCCGCGTCTGGCCCGGCTGTGGGAGCACCTTTCGCGCCAGCAGGGTGGCGGCCTCGGCGGAAAGGGCGAGGGCGAGAGCCAGCTCGAAATCGACCGTCGGCTCGTGCGCCGGCGCATCGACACGGTCAAGGCGGAGTTGGGAGAGGTCCGCTCCCGCCGCGCCACCCAGCGCAAGCAGCGCGAGCGCACCCCGGTGCCGCACGCCGCCATCGTCGGCTACACCAACGCGGGCAAGTCGTCGCTGTTGAAAAAGCTCACCGGCGCGGATGTGCTCGTCGAAGATAAGCTCTTCGCCACGCTCGACCCGACCACCCGGCGCATCGACCTGCCCGGCGGCCAGCCGCTGCTTCTGACGGACACGGTCGGCTTCGTCAGGAAACTGCCGCACCGGCTCGTGGAGGCATTCAAGTCCACCTTGGAAGAGGCGCTCCTGTCCGACTTCCTCGTCCACCTGCTCGACGCCAGCCAGCCGGAAATCTTCGCCTTTTACAAGACGACGATGGACGTGCTGGCGGAACTCGGCGCGCAGGAGAAACGCATCCTCACGGTCTTCAACAAAATTGACCTGCTCGGTCCCGACGATCCGATCATCACCGGATTGCGGCGGCATTTTCCGGAGGCGATCTTTGTCTCCACGCGCACCGGTGCGGGCATGGACGAACTGCTCGGCCGCATGGCCGACCAGCTTGCCGGCCGGGTCGAAACCGTCGAACTCCTTCTGCCCCCGGAACGTGGCGACCTGCTCAGCACTTTGCACCGCGCCGGGCACGTCCTTTCGACCGAGTACACGGAGGCGGGCACGCACGTCCACGCCACCGTGCCGCCGAAGCTGCTCGCCTCCTTCGAGCCCTACCGCCTGGAGCCCGGCGTGGTCATTTCTGACCCTGCCCCGGCAGACGTGCCGCGGGCCCTCAGCGGGGTCTAACCTCGCCCTGGACGCTTTTTGGCTGGACGTTTGACCCGCGCTGGTGTTAGAACCCGCGCGCGGCAAAGCCCTCGCCATGAAAGCTCTTCTCGTCCTCGTCGTCCTCGCGCTCGCCGCCGGCGCGGCGTACCAGTTCTACCTGAAGGATCACCCATTTCCTTCCTACAGGGGCCGGAAGCGGCCAAGAAGGACGCCGCGGCCGTCGCCAAGAAAGACTTCAAGGACCTAAGCAACCTGCTCCTGGGTGACATGGAACGCATCCCGCATGATCTGCGCGAAGCCCGGCAGATGCCCAACCACGCCTACGACGTGAAATCCCGCGTCACTCCTTACCTCGACTTGCACGAGGAATACAAGACAGTGACACAGGTGTGCGACGCGATCATCGCCGCGGACCAAGACTTCAACGACCGCCAGGGCAAATGTGGCCTGGCCAAGCTTGGCCCGGCATCCACGGCCCAGGAGCGCACCCGGGCGGCCATTGGCCCGAGCACCGAAATCTACAAACAGCAGGAACCGCTCTGGGACAACCATCGCCGGCAGGTCGACAGCGAGGTCCGCACCAAGCTCGCCACCCTGGAAAACCGCCGGCTCTGACTAGTGGGGAGGTGACCGTCCGGGCGATTGGCCCCGGAATTGCTTGAAGACCAGCCTCCATGCAGTCCTCACCGTCCAACGTCCCCGTCGCCCAGACACCGGCGGCCTGGGAACGCTTCGCGCGCCTCGCCGCCGCGGCGCTCCGGACCCCGGCGGCCGTGCTGGTGTGGACAGATGACGGACGGGTCCTGGCCGCGCACGGCATCGACCGCGCGGAGGCGGCGGGTGGAGGGACGTTCTACCGGCGGCTGTCGGCGAAGAGACCGTTTTTGGCCGTGGCCGATGAGGAGCTCGTGGTGGGCGCACCGCGGTGGCGCGCGGGGCTGGCCGTCGCGTGGACACGGGCGGGTGTGTTGTGCGTGTTCGACGACCGTCCGCGGGAGTTTACCCCAGCCGAGGCCGACCTCTTGGCGGACTTGGCCGCGCTGGCGGCCCCTGCCGCCGGCGGCGGGGTGGACGGCGACTCGTACCGTTCGATCTTCGAGAACGCCGTCGAGGGCATCTACCAGAGCGTGCCGGGAGGTGGGTTCCTGAGCGTCAACCCCGCGCTGGCCCTCCTGCTCGGCTACGCGACGCCCGAGGCGATGATCGCCACCGTGGAGGACCCGGCCAAGCTGTACGTCCAGCCCGGTCGGCGCGATGAATTCGAAGCCGGGCTGCGCGCCGGCGGCATGCTCGCCGACTGGGAATCGGAGGTCTACCGCGCTGACGGCACGGCCCTCTGGATCAGCGAGCACGCGCGCGCCATCTGCGACGCCGACGGAG
>CAXTQD010000156.1:3515-11237 GCA_964246175.1 uncultured Chthoniobacterales bacterium
CGCGCTCGCGGTCGGCGCGTTCGTTTTCCTTCTCGTCGGCTGCGCTGGCGCGTCGAGCGACGTCGTTGCGCCCGGCGCGAAGGTCCCGATCTCGCTCTCGGGGTCCGTGCGCGACGCCGACGGAGCGGTCGTACGCTACGAGGGGACGTTCGAGGACATCACCGCGCGCAAGGACACGGCCGCCGCCCTCCAGGCGGCCCGCGACGAACTGGAGGAACGCGTGCGCGAGCGCACCATGGAGTTGGCGCTGCTCAACGGCACCCTGCGCCAGCACATCGAGGAGCGCGACATCGCCGTGGAAGCCGTGCGCCGCAGTGAGAGCAAGTTCCGCGCGCTGATTGAGAACGCGCAGGACCTGACCACCGTGCTCACGTCCGACGGGGTTAGTCTCTACCAGAGCCCTTCGGTCGAGCACATCCTCGGCCGCAAGCCCGACGAGATGATCGGGCGCAACATCTTTCGGGAAGTCGTCCACCCGGACGATTTGCCTATGGTTGAGCGCGCCGCGCGGTCGATTGTCGAAGGTGGCGAGCGTTACGTGCGCGTGGAGGTGCGCTGCCGCCACAAGGATGGCTCGTGGCGGCTGCTGGAGAGCATCGGCTCGTCCACGCCGCCGGACTCGCCCGTCATCGGCTTGGTCGTCAACTCGCGCGACATCACCGGCCGACGCCACGTCGAGCTGGAACACCAGGCGCGCACCCGCGAGCAGACCGCCGTGGCCGAACTCGGCCGCTACGCGCTCGACGAACGCCCGCTCCAAGACATCTTCGACAAGACCGTTGAACTCGTCGCCCGCACGCTGGAGGTGCCCTGTTGCCACCTGGCTGAACTCCTGCCCGGCAGCACCGAGCGGCTTGTGCGCGCCGCCGTGGGCTGGCGCGAGGGCACGGCTGGCCACGTCCGCCTGCCAGACTGGCGCGGGTCCGCGTGCGGATGCACGACCGATAAGGAGTTCGTCATCATTGATGACGTTGCCGACTACGATCTGGCGGTCTCCCAGCGCCGGCTGGACACCTTGCAACTCGCCGAGGGCAGCCCGGCGCCGCGCAGCGCCGTCAACGTGGTCATCCAGTGCGACGGCCGGGTGTTCGGCTCGCTGGGGGCGCTCTCGCCGGTACCACGGCGCTTCGGCCAACAGGACGCGCTCTTCATGCAGACGATGGCCGACGTGCTCTCGGCCGTCATCAAGAGCGAGCGGCACAAGGCAGCATCGCGCGAAGTGCAGGCCCGCTACGAACGGATCGCAGCCTACACGCCGGGCATGGTCTACCAGTCGGTCCGGCACGTGGACGGGAGCGTCACCGTCTCCTTCGTCAGCGAGGGCTGCCGGCAGCTCTACGGGGTGGAGCCTGCGCAGCTCCTGGCGCAGCCCGAACTGATGAACACGATGATCCACCCGGACGATATCCCGCGCGCCCGGGCGTTGATCGCCGCTTCCAACGCGAACGTCACCTCGCTGCAGTGGGAAGGCCGGCTCGTTCACCCCAACGGCGAGGTGCGCTGGATCGCCGCGCGCTCCCGTCCCGAGCGCTTGGCCAACGGCGACATCTACCGCGACGGCGTGGTCTTCGACGTGACCGAGTTCAAGCGCGCTCAGGAGGCCATGCAAGCCGCCAAGGAAGAGGCCGAAAAAGCCAACCGCGCCAAGAGCGAGTTCCTCTCGCGCATCTCCCACGAACTGCGCACCCCGCTCAACGCCATCCTCGGCTTCGGCCAACTCCTGGGCCTCGAACAGCTTCCGCCCGTGCAAGCCAGCAGCGTCGAGCAGATCCTCAAAGGCGGTCGGCACCTGTTGGACCTCATCAACGAGGTGCTCGACATCACGCGCATCGAGAGCGGCGGCATGGACCTCTCGCTCGCCCCGGTGGACGTGGCGAGCGTGCTGCGCGAGGCGCTGAACTTCATCCGCCCGCTGGCCGAGCAGTACCGGGTGGAGTTCGTGCCGCTGCCGACCGGCGGCAACTGCCCGGCCGTCGTCGCCGACCGCGGCCGGCTGCACCAGGTGCTGCTCAACCTCTTGTCCAACGCCGTGAAGTACAACCGTGAGGGCGGCGAGGTGCGTGTGACGTGCGCGCCCGGCCTGGACGGCAGCACGGTGCGCTTGTCGATCCACGACACCGGCATGGGTATGAACGTGGAGGAACTCGGCCAGCTTTTCACACCCTTCGTGCGCCTCAGCACGGCGGGGCGCGGCGTCGCCGGGACGGGCCTCGGGCTGACGATCTCGCGCAGCCTGGTCGAAGCCATGAACGGCCGGATCGGCGCAGAGTCTATCCTGGGGACAGGCAGCGTCTTCCACGTCGACCTGCCGGCCGCTGCGGCGGATGCGTTCGTGCCGATGGCGCCGTCCCTGCCCGAAGGCTTGCCCGAGCCGCCGGCCGGGGTGCTCTTGCCGGCGATGCGTTCGGTGCTGCTCATCGACGACCAGAGCGCCAACGTCTCTCTCATCGAGCGCGTGCTCGAAGCCCGCGACAACCTGCGCCTGCTCACCGCCCTCGATGGCATGAGCGGCCTCGCCCAGGCACGCCAGCAAGTGCCCGACCTGATCCTCCTCGACCTGCACCTGCCCGACATCGGCGGCGACGAGGTCCTGCGCCGACTGCGCAGCGAACCGCGCACCCGCGAGGTGCCCGTCGTCGTACTCAGCGCCGACGCCACCCGCACGCAGATCGACCGCCTCAAGGCCCTCGGCGCGCGCGAGTACCTGACCAAGCCCTTCCGCATCCGTGAACTACTCGGCGCGGTCGATGCGGCGTTGGCCGCAGCCGTCCCGTTTTCCCCTTCCCCGTAGGACAAACCCCAAGCTGTATCCAAAAAATGTCTACGCTGCCCACCATCCTGATCGTCGACGACGAACCGGCCAACGTCACGTTGCTGGAACTGCTCCTCGCCCGCCAAGGTGTCTACCGTACGCGTGGCACCACCGACGCCCGCGAGGTGCTGCCTATCGTTGCCAGCGTGCGTCCGGACCTGATCCTGCTCGATCTTTCCATGCCGTATCTGGACGGCTTCGCGCTGATGGAGATGATCCGCGCGGCCCAGGCTCCGGGCACGTACTTGCCCATCCTTGTCCTGACGGCCGACGCCACCGCGCCCACCCGCCGCCGGGCGCTCGCCAGCGGCGCGAACGATTTCCTCACCAAGCCCTTCGAGTACGAGGAGGTCGCTCTGCGTTGCAAGAACCTCCTGGAAACCCGCGCTCTGCACCTCGCCCTGCGTGACCAGAACGCGGCCCTGGAGGAAACCGTCCGCCGGCGCACCGCCGACCTGGAGCGCACCTTGGAAGAACTCCGTGCTGCGCAAGTCGCGCAGGTCCAGCAGGAACGCCTGCGCGCGCTTGGTGAGTTGAGCGGCGGCATCGCCCACGACCTCAACAACCACCTCACGGTGATGGTCGGCTACACCGAGCTTCTTTTGCTCAACGACGCCCGGATGCTCGGCAACCGCCCGATGGCCTGCCATTACCTCCAGACGATCCGGGCGGCGGCGCAGGGTTCATCGGCGGTGGTCACGCGGCTGCGGGAGTTCGGCCGGCACCGCGAGGAGGAGGATGTGTTCCTGCCGCTGAACCTCTCCCGGCTCGTGGAGGAAGCCGCCAAGCACACCCAGCCCAAGTGGCGCGCGCAGGCCCGGGCCGACGGCCGCCAGATCGACGTGCGCCTGGACCTCGCCTCTCTGCCCGACGCCGCCGGCAACGCCGCCGAACTGCGCGAGGTCGTCGCCAACCTGATTTTCAACGCCGTCGACGCGCTTCCCAACGGCGGCGAGATCACGCTGCGCACCCGCAGCGCCGGCAAGGACGCGGTGGCCCTAGAGGTAGCCGACACGGGGATCGGCATGATCGAGGAGGTGCGGCGCCGCTGCCTGGAGCCGTTCTTCACCACCAAGAGCGAGCCCGGCGCAGGCCTGGGGCTCTCGGTGGCGTACGGCATCGTCAAACGCCACGACGGCAACCTCGACCTCCTCAGCCAACCGGGCCACGGCACGACGGTGTCCGTGCGCCTGCCTATCGCCCGGGATGCCGCGCTCCTGAAGGCATCGTCCCCGGCCATCGGCGACAAGCCCGCCCGGCCGTTGCGTGTGCTGCTGGTCGAGGATGACCCGCAGGTGCGCGACCTCGTCGGCGAATACCTGCGGCGCGACGAACACGAGGTGTCCGTGGCGGTGAGCGGGCGCGAAGGATTGGAGAAGTTCGGGGCGAGCTGCTTTGACCTCGTGGTGACTGACCTCGCGCTGGAGGAGATGAGCGGCGAGCAGCTCGCCGCGGCGATCAAGGCGCGCGCCGCCGATTGTCCAGTGATCCTGTTGACGGGCTTCGCCGACACGCTGCCCGGCGGCGACCGGCGGCCGACCGGCTGCGACGCCGTGTTGCGCAAGCCGCTCCTGCCCGCCGACCTGTGGCGCGCGATGGCGCAGGTCACCAACAAGGCAGCGGTGGGCTGATCGGCGGACCACCTCCACCCTGCCGCCGAATGATGGTCAACCCGCTCAATCTTGCCCCGGCCGACACGCCGGCCATCGTGGTGGAAATTGCGACGATCCTCGCGACTTTCGTCCTACCAGCTTTATTCCTGCTGATTTGCTTGGCGATGCTCATCTCTCGGACCAAGCACGCCCCTTACTTCAGCTGCCTTTGCGCACTTGCCGCGCCCGGTTGCCTGAGCTTGGGCATCGCCACCGCCAATTCGCCCCTGTCCGTACTCGCCTTCTTGGTGGCTTGCCCTACTTGCCCCACGTTGAGCATGATTAATCTTCATCGCCTGCGTCCACGCAGGGATGCCTCCGTCTGGCATCGGGGTGCTTGGTGGGCATCCGTGCTTTCAATTACTTCCGTCCTCTTCTTTGTCGGTTGGGCGGCTTTCGATTCCATTTTTCTTTCGTCGAAAGCCTGACTGTGCCACCGCACCATCCAAAGATTTTGGCGAGAATCTTTGAACATCCTTCTTTCTCGCTGGTCGAATGCAGCAGGTTAAGGTGATTCCGGGCCGTGCGCGTCGTTGCTTGCTGATTCCAAGCGCGCGCACGGCCCGGTCGCTTTTTCAGGAGAGGCCATGCCCGACCACGATCCTATCGCCCTCGCGCTGGCCGAGGACATCGGCGCGGGTGACGCGACGGTGGAGTTCTTCATCGACCCGGCACAGACGGCCTCCACCCGCATCTTTGCCAAGGAACGCGCCGTTGTTGCCGGGGCCAACGTGTCGGCGGAAACTTTTGCCCGCGTAGACTCCTCTTTGACCGTCCACATCGAGCGTCCCGACGGCACCGCCGTCGAACCTGGCGACACGGTCTTGACGATCCAGGGCCGCGCGGGCTCAATCCTCACGGGCGAACGCGTGTCGCTCAACTTCCTCCAACGCCTCTCGGGTGTGGCGACGCTGACCCGGCGCTACGTGGACGCCGTCGCGGGCACGAAGGCCAAGATCCTCGACACCCGCAAGACCACACCCGGTCTGCGTGCGTTCGAAAAGGCCGCCGTCGTCGCGGGTGGCGGCGTCAACCATCGCATGGGCCTCTACGACATGGTGATGGTCAAGGATAACCACCTACTCGCCGACCCCGACCTCCAAGGGGCCATCACCCGTGCCCGCGCCACCCGACCAGACCTGCGCATCGAACTGGAAGCTGATAACCTGGGTCAGGTCTACATTTTCCTGACGCTCTCCGGCGTGGACGTGATCCTCCTCGACAACATGACGCCCCAGGACCTGCGTGCCGCCGTCAACCTCGGCCGCGCGCAGGGTAGCCGCGTGCAGTTCGAGGCCAGCGGCGGCGTCAACTTGGAAACGGTGCGTGCGATTGCCGAGACGGGTGTGCAATGCATCAGCGTCGGAGCGTTGACGCACTCGGCGCGCGCCATCGACTTCTCGTTGGAGTTCCTGCCGTAGCGATGGCGACAGGTGCCGACGTGGACGCCCGCCTGCTGCGCGCCTGGCGGGCGGCGAGAGACCGAACTCTTCCCGCCGACCCCGCGCGCGTGGAAGAACTACGCCGGGCAGGCTACGTCATCGAGGGTCCGCTCTCGCCGGGTAAACGCTATCACCTCATCGCCTCACCCACCCGCCTCGTCGCCGATGACTTGTGCGCCACGCTGCCCGTCGGAGTCGTCGTGGGCCGCGAGATCGTGGTCTTCGAGGAAACTGACTCTACCAACGACCTCGCCGCGCAGGCCGGGCGCGACGGAGTAGCGGAAGGAATCGTGTTCTTCGCGGAGTCGCAACGTGCCGGTCGCGGACGGTTGGGCCGGCGGTGGATGTCGCCGCCAGGTCAGAATCTTTTGCTCTCTATCCTACTGCGCCCTGCGTCGATCCCGGTCGAACGTTGGCCGGAACTCACCTTCTGCGCCGCGCTAGCCGTGGCCGAGACAGCCGAGCGATTCACGGGGAGAACGGCGCAAGTCAAGTGGCCCAACGACGTGCTCCTCGCCGGCCGCAAGGTCGCGGGCATCCTGCTGGAAGCTCACCACGGGCAAGAGCCTGGATTCGTTGTGGTCGGGATCGGGCTCAACGTGCTCCAAAGCGCGGAAGACTTCCCGCCGGAACTCCGCGAGCGGGCAGGTTCGCTGGCGATGGCAGGCGTGGCAACTGATCTGTCGCGGCGCGAGGTGGCCGCATTTTTGCTGGCGCACTTGGATGAACACTACCTTCAATGGCCACAAGACTTTGCCCCGATCAGCGCGGCGTGCGTCCGCCGCCATATCGTCGTGCCATCAAACGAAAAACGCGGTCCCTGATGAACAGGGACCGCGTTTTCTGAATTCGTTTGTCAGCAGTTAGCGACGGCCACCGGAGACCCGGTTGGCATAACCGCGGCTCACTCCGCGGCCCGCGTAGCCACGCCCGGCGTAGCCATAGCGACCACCACCATAATAGCCCCGGCCATAGTAGCCGCGACCACCATAATAACCGCGGCCATAGTAGCCATAACGACCACCGTAGAAGCCGCCGCCGTAGAACCCGACCGGGTATCCGAACCCATAGCCGTAGGGATATCCGTACGGGTATCCGTAGAAACCTGGGTAACCAAACCCGATGGGAACCCCAACGCTCACGAAGACACCTGCCTCCGCCTTAGGCGTGGCGAACAGCCCGACGCCCACCAAAACTGCCATCATAAGAAGCAACTTTTTCATAGTGGTTTGAACCCTGTATCGTAGCACGAGTTGCGGTCGGTCTCAACGATTGGCATGGATCATTTCTCCGCGGAAGACCACGTCGGCGCCGAGCCGTTCAAAACGCCCTTCGCAACCCCTTCCCGCCAGCCCGGATGCACCGACGATTCCGGCGACTGCCCCGTGCGGTCCCCCCGTGACCCAGGGCGTAAAATAAATTTCCACGGCGTCCACCAACCCTCCTTCAAATGCTTGGCCGAGCACGTTGCCACCGCCTTCGATCAGTACGCTCGTCACCTGCCGCTGGCCGAGTTCGGCGAGGGTGTCGGCAAGGGATTGGTCGCGGAAAACCAGCGTGCGCTCCTTCCATTCGTCGGTGAAGAGGTACGCGTCCGTCGGCAGCAAGCTCCCCGTCCGGGCGAGCACCACGCGCCACGGCTGCCGCGTCGGATCGGCGCCGGGCACCCCGCGCACGGTCAGCCGCGGGTTGTCGGCGCGCACCGTGCCCGCGCCGACGAGGATTGCGTCTACGCGCGCACGCAGTCGGTGGGCATCGGCGGGGGCGCGGGCGCTGCTGAGCCAGCGATCCTCGCCGGGTGGGCGCGTCAGCCGGC
>CAXTQD010000157.1:0-11213 GCA_964246175.1 uncultured Chthoniobacterales bacterium
GCGAGCGGCACGGTCTGGCCGACGCCTACCTGGATTTTCTGTCCCGCACGGTCGATCTCGACGCCCGCCGGCAAAATCTGCGTGATCTCCGCGCCAGCGACGCGGTCGTTGACGGCGAGCACCCGGTTGTACTCCGCGCGCGAACCCGAGAAGAACGCCAGCGAACGATCCGGCTTGAGCAGCACGCCCGTCAACGCGACGAAGTCCGTGCGTGCCGGGGCCGCCGTAGGTGCGGACGTGTCACTAGCGACGGCGCGCGCCGGGCGGCGGTCGGGATCGAAGACGTTGCGCGTGTGGAAGAGCCGGAACGCGTCGTAGCCCGAGCGCCCGCTGCCCGCCGCCGAGCCGCCCGGCGCGGGCGTGGCGCTCCCTCCGTGGCCGCCTGACGCCGTGCGCAACGGCCGGATGGTCTCCGGCCCGCTCCCGGCAAACGCGAAAACCAGCGCCGCGACCAACCCGAGCGCGGCTAACCCGGCGAGGAGTTGCGTGCGCGGGTTCACCGGGCGTTCCTCCCGCCGTTGTTGTCCGCCGTCAGTCGTGCGAAGGAGAAGCGCGCCGTCAGCGTGAGTCCCTCGCCCTTCGGGTCGCGCGAGGTGATCTCGCACTCCTGGAGGTTGACCGGGATGGGATCGGTCTCCAGCTCGTACAGGAACCGACCGACCGTGGCCTCCGTGCCCGTCACGGTCGCGCGGTACTCGAAGTCGTCGTAGCCACTATCCTCGCGCGCCTGCTGCGGCGGCGTGAGGCTGGGCAGGCCGATGCCGCTGGCGAGCTTCCAGCGCGCCATGGCGTTGATGGCCTCGCTCATGGCGGCGGAGTCGTCGCCGGGCAGGTTGGCGCGTTCCATCTCGGCCCAGCGGTCACGGATGATCTTTTCGCGGGCGAGGAGCTTGCTGCCGCTGTCCACCTTTTTCTGGAGCGCGGCGATGCGCTCGCCCTGTTCGCTCCACGCGTGCAGCGCGGGCTCGACGACGAAGCTGTCGAGCACGAAGAGTCCGGCGCACACACCGGCGGCGAGCTTCAGCAGCGTGGGCCGCGGAATGTCCTTCAAGCCGGCCATGTCAAGATGGGCCTCCTCCCTGGCAGGTGAGGGTGAACTGGATCGGATTCTCGCCACGCTGACTTTTGAGCGTCACGGCGCTGAAGCCCGAATCTTTGCCGCTCAGGCGGCCGGTCAGGTCGAGCAGCGCCTTTTGGTTGCGTGCGAAGCCGGTGCAGGTGATCAGCCCACCGTTGACCTGGATGCTCTTGGCCCACACGTCGCCGCCTTCAGGGAACAGGCCGAAGAGTTTTTCCAGCGTCGCCACCGTCACCGGGGCGGCGTCGAACCACGGCCGCAGCCGGCGGATTTTTTGCTGCAAGCCGTCGAGTTCGGCGACGTTGTCATGCATCTTTTCCCACTGTGAATTGAGACGCCCTTCGTACTGCCCGCGCACGAAGAACAACACCGCCGGCACCAAGATCAGGCACGCCAACCCCGCCGCGGCCTTGCGGTAAAGCGGCGTGTTGTATCGCTTATAAAACGTTTCCAGCCGGTGCGGCTGCAACACCACGAACTCGAACGGCACTTCTTCCCGGCGGAGGCGCAGGGTCGCGGCGCGCTCGGCGGTGGCGTTGACGGCGCTTCCCTCCGGTGACCCGGAAGTGGGTTCGTCCTCCAACGATTCGATGCCCATGCGCCACAGGCCGTCGCGGATTTCCCGCCGCAGCGCCGCCGCTGCCACCGGGTCGCCGCCGAACCGCGCGAACCGCAGCGCCTGGCTGACTGCCGACGGCAGCCGCCCAAGCGTGATGCGGATGTCCCACGCCTTCCGCCGCCGGTCCGGGCAGCGAACGCAGCGCCGCCACGCCGCCCCCGGCGGTGACCACGACCTCCGTGCGCCCCGGCGCGGCGAGGAAGCCGAGCGTCGGTGTGGAGTCATTGTCCGCGACGAGAGTATCACCCAGCGCGAGCGACACCGAGACTGCCCGCCGTCCGCCCGCGGCCGCGAGCATCGTTTCCACGGCTTCGAGCCGGCGCGCGGGCAGCGCGGCCAGCGTGGCGCGGCGCGTGCGATCGGGCAGCGTGTAAGGGCAGTGACCGAGACGCAGTTCGCTCAACGCGACGGGGAACTCCCGCTCGGCCTGCAATTCCAGGTAGCCGCGCAGGTCCTCCGCGCCGACCGGCGGCAGGTCGGCGGAAGCCGTCAGCACCCAGCCGGGCGGCACGCACACGGCGCAGCGTTTTTCGCGCACCCCGGCGGCATCGAGCGCCGCGCCAAGAATCGCGCCGGCCTTCTCCGGGTGCCGGAACACGTCCTCCGCGCTGACCGGCACCGCGCGCACCGTCCGCACATCGTGGCCATCACGGTCCAACCGCAAGCGCACGACGCTGACGGAAATCCCGTCGGCGGTGAGCGTCAACGCCAGCGCGGCGCGTGGCTGGAGGCGCTTGCGCAAACGCGCCAGGTCGGGACGGGCAGGGAGTTTCATGGCGTGGTGCCTCCCTGGGTCGCGCCGTTCGGATGAAGAGAATTGGCGCGTTCGTCGCGGCCGAGCGCCCAACCGAGATACGCGAGGTCGCGCCGGTAGACGATCTGCGGCGTGCCCGCGCTGCGGTCGATGACGAAACGCGTACGCCGATAGCCGCGCCCGTAGCGCCCGACCGCCGCCACGTCGGCGCTCCACTGGTAGGAACGCGTCGTCAGCCACGGGCCGGCGGCGCGGCAATTATGCGCGCCGAGCACGGTGACGACCCAGCTCAGGTCCGTCTGGTCGGCCCCGGTGCCGCGCTGCGCGCGGGTGCTGACGAGCGCCGCCGCGCTGGCGTCGCCGATCCCGGGCACACAGGCGAGCACGGGTTCGCTGGCGGTGTTGACGTTGATTTGCCCGCAGGTGTATGCGCCGCCGGTGCTGTTGGCGAAGGAGGGCAGGAGTTTGGAGAAGTCGGATGCGCTCAAGCCGCTGCGCGCGTAGAACTCCAGCAAGCTGCCGACCCAGGTGGGCGGCGCGGTCGAGCCAGCGGGCTCACGGGCGGGCAGGAGGTTGGCCGTCCCCTCTCGCTGGAGGGAAGCAAGTACGGCGGCGACGACGCTCTCGCCCCGGCCGCCGCCCAGCACGCGGTCGATGGTGAGCCGGACGGCCTCGGCGCTGTTCGGAGTGTTCATGGCGATGAGTGTGCCGCCGGTGGAACTCGTGTTCGGCTCGCGGCTGTAGACGGTGCAGTATTCGAGCAGGCCGGCGTTGAACGCGCCCTGCACAGTGTTGCCCGCCGTGTTGGTCTCCTCGGGGTCGAGGACGTGGTTGAGGTTGGTGTCGTCGCCGTTGAGGAGCGTCGGGTCGGTGCCGCCGATGACGAGGCCGAGTTCGTCGATGGACTCCATGAAACCCTGCTTGGCCGCGCCCGTGGTTTGCGTGACGGTGGAAGCGGCGTTGATAGAGCTGCCCGGGGGCGTGCGCCAGTTGACGATGGCTTGCGCGAGATCATCGGTCATGTTGGGCAAGAGCCGGATCATGTCGAAGGTGGCGCGGTTGAGGTTAAGCTTGCTGGCCTCGTCCACCAGTCCGAAGGCGGGTTGGTCCGGCGTGGTGTTGTCGGGCGGTTCGCCGATGAACCAAAAGAGGGCGTCGCCCACGGGCACGGCGGCGTTCTGGTACGTCGTCGGGTCAGGGAAATCGCCGACGTTGGTGGTGTTGACCATGAGGTTCTGCGCGTACTGGGTCGCGCCGAGAATCGCGGCGTCAGCCTGGCGGCCGGCGATCTCGTTGTCCGCGCCACGGTAGGCCATGAGCATCGAGTGGCCGAGCACGAGGGCGAGGCTCGCGAGCCCGAGGCAGACCACGAGCACGACGACGAGCACGGAGGCACGAGAGGTGTTCGCCGCAGGCTTCATGGGGTAGAGGACGGCGAGGCCCCCGCGATGGCGGGTGTGGCGGCGACGTAGGGCTGCGTGGTCCAAGGCACGAGGATCGACAACGGCGGGGGCGTCGGGCCGCCGGCCGTGGTGGGCGCTTGCTGGATATCAATGCGGACCGCGGCCGGCAAGCCTGTTTGTCCGGTGGAAGCCTGTGTGCTGCTGGAGGTGACGTACGCCGGCGAAATCCGCGTGGCGAGGTCCGAGAACTGCCAGCTCGTCTGCCAGTTCGAGCCGTCGTAGAAGGACACCTGGAAACTCTGCACGCCCGCGAGCACGGTTGTTTCGCTCGGTGTTGGAGCAGATGTGGAAGAGGAAGAGGGTGCGGGCGAAGATGATCCCGAAAGCGAGCCTGTGCCCAGGCCGCTGTTGTCGAGCAGGTCGCGCGTGGCGGAGCGCACGAGGACGCCGCTGGAGTTGTCGCCCGCGGAGTGCGGGTCCTGCGCGATGTAGTATTCCACCTGCTGCACGTCGCCGTAGAGGCCGGTGGCGTCGTTGCGGCCGGTGGTCGTCGTCAGGCGCAGGTAGCCGGGCAGGTTGCTCGGCGTGGAGTGTGCCGCGGCGTTGGCCCCGCTGGAGAGATTGTGGTCGACGTTCGCGCTGTCGCCCACGCACACGCTGGCGAACAGACCGCCGGAGACGAGCGCCCCGCGCAGGTCGGCGCGCAGGAGGTTCTCCGCCCGCAGCCGCACGCGCGAGTCGCGGACCCGCCCCGTCGCGCTGTCGCGGATGCGCACGGCCTGGCGGAAGACGCCGTACACCGCCGTGAGCACCAGCGCCGCGGCGACGGCGGCGAGGAGGATTTCGATGAGCGTGAAGCCGCCGCGCGTGGGAGGACGGAGGCTCATGGCGTGGTCGTGGTCGTCGAGGAAGCCGGCGGGCTGACGAGGGTGGTCAACCGGACGCTGTGTTCACTTCCCTGCACGGGGTAGAACACCTCGACGGCAAGCTCGGTCAGCGTGTTCGAGCCGAGTGCGCTGGAACTCGTGGTGCCGGTGTTCGTGGTGTTGCCAGCCCAGGTCCGGGTCGTCATTTGCCAGCGATAATTCGGGTAGTCCGTGCCGAAGTCACCCGCCGGCTGCGCGGCGCTCTGCCAGGCGTTGCCGACGAGGAACTCGTCGAGCTTGTTCTCGGCGAGGTTGCCCGCAAGGGAGGATCGCTCCGCCACCTCCGAGGCGCGGCTGGCGACACCCAGCGCCCCGACGATGGCCGGCACCGCGATGGCCAGAAACAACAGCGAGGCCAGGATCTCCACGAGCGTGAAGCCAGCGGCGGTAGACGACGTTCTCCTCATGGCGACTGGTCGCGGGTGATCTCGTAGCCGCACGCGTCGGCGGTCTGCGTGAGGATGAGCGCATCGTTGGCACGGTCGGCGAGCCGCACGCTGGCCACGCTGCCGGGAACGAGCGTGCCGTCCGGTGCGAACTCTGCCAGGATGACCCCACCGTGGGTCGACGTGGAGACGGGCGCGTTGGCGTTCGGCGTCGGGCTGGCGGTCGGCGCGGCGGGCACCATGCCCGGCCCGACCGGATCAAGATGCACGTCGTCGCCGAGCACGTACTCGTGCGCCCGGGCGTTGTCGCCACCGCCCGCAGGCCCGAAACCGGGCTTGGCGTCCACCCCGCAGCGGCCGCCGTCGGCGTCGATCCACACGACCATCGGGACCCCTTGCGAGGCGGCCTCGTCGCGCGCGTACTCGGTGAGCGCGAGCAGGCAGTCGGCTTCCTGGTCAAGGTTGTGCCCGCGCATCGAACGCGACAGCCGCGGCACGGCGATGGCTGCCAGCGTCACGAGCAATGCCATGACGAGGACCAGTTCGATGAGGGTAAACGCCGCGCGGGTCTTCAAATTGAGCGACAGGAAGTTATTTGCCGCCCCAGCTTGTCACATCGTCGTCCGTTCCGGCGCGCTGGTCGGGGCCGGGTGACATCAGGTCATAGGTGCCGTGCTTGCCGGGATAGTCGTACGTGTAGTTGTTGCCCCACGGGTCGGCGGGAATCTTGTCGAGGTACGGCCCCTTCCAGCCCTGCACGTTGGAGGAGACGAGTTCGCCGAGGTTACCCCCCTTCGGGTAAGCGCCGGTGTCTACCTCGTAGGAGTCGAGGGCCTGCTTGAACGAACTGATCTGCGTCAGTGCGGCGGTGACCTTGGCTTGCTGGCTGCGACCGGCCATCTTCGGGATGACGATGGCGGCGAGCGTCGCCAGGATCACGAGGACCAGGAGCATCTCGACAAGGGTGAAGCCGCGTGTGCGGTGGAATGATGGTTGGGGTTTCATGAAATTCGTTATTTAATCTGGTCCTGGATGGCGAAGATAGGGATTACCATGCCGATGAAAATGACGCCGATGACCCCCGCGATAGCGAAGAGCATGAGCGGTTCGGCGAGGGAGACGGCGGTTTTTAGCTGCCGATCAAGCGTGACTTCTGTGACGCCGGCGAGACGGACTAACTCGGTGTCGAGCCGGCCGGTTTCCTCGGCGACGGAGATCATTTCCAAGGTCGAGCCGCCGAAGAGCGCGCGGTTTTCGGCGAGGCTGCCGGCGAGGGACTCGCCCTTTTTGACGCGCTCAGTGGAGTTGGTGACGAGGTCGATGAGAGTCTGGTAGCCGAGCGAGCGGCGCGCGACGTTCAGGCCGTTGACCAACGTCACGCCGGCGTTGAGGAGCGTTCCCAACATCCGGCAGAAACGCGCCATGGCGATCTGCGACATCAACGGTCCGATGACGGGCGTGCGCAGGAGCGCGCCTTCCAGCGAACGGCGCGTCGCGTCGTTGCGCAGCCACGTGCGGCCGAAGTACACGAGTGCCGCGACGGCGGCGAGGATATAAATGCCGTCGTGGCGCAACAGGTCGCTCGCGCCGACGATGATCCGCGTGATGAGCGGCAGCGTGGCATTGAAGCCCGCGAAAAGCGTCTGGAAGCGCGGGATGAAGAACACGAGTAGAAAGATCACCACGCCCGTCGCCAGCGTGAGCAAGACGGCCGGGTACATCATTGCAGCGGACACCTTGGCGCGTAGTTCTTTTTCTCGCGCTTGGAACTCGGCAATCTGCCCGAGTACCACGTCGAGGAACCCGCCCGCTTCGCCCGCTTCCACCATGGCGGTGTAAACGCGCGGGAACACGTCGGGCGACTTCGCCATCGCGGCAGCCAGCGGCGCGCCGTCGATGACGGCGTCGTGGAGTTCGCGCCACTTGGCCGCGGCGGCAGGCTGCGAGGTTTCCTTGTAGAGGATGGTCAGCGCGCGCGAGAGCGGAACGCCGGCGGTGAGCAGGCTGGAGAGCGAGCGAGTGAAATCTTCCAGCGCCGCGTGCGGCACTTTCTTGGATTGGAAGGAAAACGCCGCCGGCTTCTTGGCTGCGCCGCCGTTGTTCGCGGCTGCGACGGACTTCGAGGCGCGCGTGGCAGGTGCGCTGCCACCAACCTCGCTGAGCCGCAGCGGGGTCAAGCCTTTGTCCTCAATCATACCCATCGCCTCGGCGCGACCGCCCGCTTCGACCCTCCCTTGGGTCGTCGCGCCGCCGACGGCGAGGGCTTTGTATTCAAAAACGGGCATGGAATGATGTTAGTTTCTTAACGAGAACACCAGCGGCTGGTCGAGATGCACCGGAGGAATGTTGGTGACGAGCGGCAGCTTGCCACGGTCGATCTCGACGTAGGTGGCGAGTTCGTAAACGTTGCGGTAGCCATCGTGACGCAGCAGAGCGCAGGTTTGTTCGTTGACCCCGGACCATTTACCCGCGAAAGGCACCCCTAACTCGTTGACGTACGCGCCCGCCGCCCGCTGCTTTGCGCGGGCTTTGAAGTGGTTGTTCTGATAGATCAGGATGCGCGTGTTATCAGGCAAAAGCCTGGCAAGGACTTCGATGCTCGTGGCGCTCAGGGGCGAAGCGCCCGCGATGTGCAACTCGTCGTACGTCTCGTCGTCAGAGGCATCGAGGATCACCGTGCTCGGTTCCTTGCTCGCCCGGATGAATTCTTCCTCCGAGAAATGGTGCGTCCTGAGCCAGACGGTGGCATCTTCGAGTTCTTGTTTCGATGCAGCGACCTCTGCCTGCGCGGCAAGCGCGCTAGGGACAAGCCAACCCACCGCCAATACGAGAAGGCTGGAAAAGAACGTGGTCGGCGTTTTCATGAGGGCTTGAGGACGCATCAATCCATCTACTTTTGGCTCTCGATCATCGCGGCGTCCTCGTCCTTGGACACCCGCATGACTTCCGACGGCGTCGTGATGCCTTCGCGCACCAGCCGCCAGCCATCCTCAATGAGCGTGCGCATCCCTTCTTGGCGTGCGATCTCCTTGACTTCCAGGCTGCTGCCTCCACGCAGGAGTACTTGGCGGATGCCCGGGCTCATGCCCATTATTTCAAACACCGCCTGTCGGCCCGTGTAGCCCGTCAGCCGGCAATTCTTACAACCGACCGCGGCGAAGATTTCCACGTCGCGCAACGCCGGGATGTTCCCCCGCAACTCGCGCGTGCGCACCGTCGTGTCGGCCGCTTTGCACTCGGGGCAAAGCTTGCGCACGAGACGCTGCGCCATCACCGCCTCCAACGAAGACGCGACGAGGTACGGCTCGACGCCCATGTCCACCAATCGCGTCAAGGCACCGGGCGCGTCGTTGGTGTGCAGCGTGGAGAAAACCATGTGGCCCGTCAACGACGCCTGCACGGCGATCTGCGCCGTTTCCTGGTCACGGATTTCACCGATGAGCACCACGTCCGGGTCGTGACGCAAGATGGCGCGCAGCCCGCGTGCGAACGTCAGCCCCGCCTTCTCGCTGACCTGGATCTGGTTGACTCCCTTGATCTGGTATTCGACCGGGTCTTCGATGGTGATGATCTTGCGCACCGAGTCGTTGATCTGCCCGAGCGCGGAATAAAGCGTCGTCGATTTGCCCGAGCCGGTCGGCCCGGTGACGAGTGCGATGCCGTGCGGCAGGTCGAGCACGCGCTCGAAGATCTGCCGCTCGCGCGCGGCCATGTTCAATCCCGCCAGCCCCGGCACGCTGCCGCCACTCTGGCGCAAGAGGCGCATGACCACCGCCTCGCCGTGGAGCATGGGAATCACCGACACGCGGATGTCCACGTCCGCACCCTTCACGCGAATCTTGATGCGCCCGTCCTGCGGCACGCGCTTTTCGGCGATGTTGAGGTTGCTGAGGATTTTGATGCGCGACACGATTGCGGGTTGGAACCGCTTGATCTGCCCGGGCACGGGGACTTCCTGCAACAAACCGTCGATGCGGTAGCGGATGCGCAGTTCGTGCTCGAAGGGCTCGACGTGGATGTCGCTCGTGCGCAGGGAGAGCGCGTCACCGAGGATCTGGTTGACGAAACGGATGATGCTCGCGTCCTCGGCGGCCTTATCGAGGTCGCCCTCGTCCTGGCGGTCGTCGGCGACGACCTGGAAACCTTCTTCCTGTTCGAGGAGGTTGAGCGTGTCCGCGCCGATGCCGAGGTGCTTCTTGATCTCGCGTTGCAGCGCGGTGCTCGGGGCGAGGACCGGGCGCAGCTTGAGGTCAGTGAATCCCTGGAGGCTGTCCAGACCCGGCGCGGCGAAGAGCCGGCTGAGCGCGACCTCGACGTGGCCGTCGGTCTGGCGCAACGGCAGCATCTCCTCACGCAGGAGGATGCGCGCGGGGAAGCGAGCGAGGATGTCGCGGTCAGGCTCGGAGCCATCGAGCGCGGTGTATTCCAGGCCATACTCGCCAGCGAGCCAGCGCAACACTTCCTCTTCGTTCTGCGGGGCGTCGCCGTTCATACGCGCGAGCGCGTCGGCGTCCAGGGTCGAGAGTTGTCGGCTCTCGACCATGCGTGCGGCGAGTTCGGCGGGGGCGGTCATCGCAGGGAGGGGGGAGCGTACTCAATCAAGCAGGCCGTACATCACGAGGAGGGCTTCCTGGCGCATGTTGAGCACCTTGCGCAGGTCGTCGCGCGACTGCGCCAGCTCGTTGGCGGCTTGCTTGCGCTGGTCGCGCACAGCCTGGAGCTTGGTCTTGATGTCGGCGACCGTCGTGTTGTCGTTCTCCAACGCCGCGCGCAGGGCCTGGGTCTCGGGCGTGCCGCCACGCGGGCCACCGCCGCCCTCGCGGCGCTGGTAACGGTTGCCGCCACCCTGGCCATTATTGTCGGCTGCCTGCTGCGGGGCGGGGTTATTGCCACCCTCGGGGTTGCGGCGTCCGCCGCCAGGACCACCGGGGCCGCCCGGGCCGCCGAACCCACCGGCGGCGCGCTGCTTTTCGTACACCTTTTCGACCAGAGGCTGGATGACCGTCCATTCATCGTCGCTGGCCTTGAGTTGTCCCTTGAGACGCTCCTCCATGCGCTGACGGAACTCCTCGCGCCGGTCGCCGCCGTCCGGGCGGGGTTCGGCAGCGGGCGTGGTGGAGACAGAAGGCGTCGCGGCCGCGCTCTGAGCGGCGGCGCGGGTCGCGGTCCACGGGGACAGGCCAGACGCGAGTGCGGCGGCAGCGACGGCGGTGAACGTGGCGGATTTGGTTGGAAGCATGGGCAGAACCGTGTTGAGTTGTAAAGGGTGGGAGCAGTTTCCTTGCAAGCTGCCATCGCCTTGTTAAGCGCGTATTTGGCCCGGGACAGAAAATTGTTAAGACACCGTTAAGACGCTGTCTCTCCTCTTTGATGAAGCTGCTTGTGATCGACGACGACCGGGAACTCGGTGAGTTGATCCGTGACTACCTCGCGCCGCTCGGCTACGAAACGACGCTCGAACGCGATGGCCCGGCGGGGGTCGAGCGGGCGCTGGGCGGCGAGCAGTTCTGCGCGGTGATCCTGGACGTGATGCTGCCCGGCGGCCTGGACGGCTTTGAGGTCTTGCGCCGGCTGCGCGCGCAGAGCGACGTGCCCGTGCTCATGCTCACCGCGCGCGGCGAGGAGACCGACCGCATCGTGGGCCTGGAGATGGGCGCGGACGACTACCTGCCCAAGACCTTCAGCTCGCGCGAACTGCTCGCCCGCCTGCGCGCCGTCACCCGCCGGAGGGTGGCCTCGGCGGCAGGCAATGGCGGTGCGGGCAGTGGCGATGAGGCCGAACTCGTCGTCGGTCCGCTGCGCATCCAGCCCGCCTCGCGCACCGCGGCGTTGGGCGATGCGCCGCTGCGGCTGACGGCGTTGGAGTTCAATCTCCTGGAAAGCCTCGCTCGCGCCCGCGGCCGGGTGCGCACGCGCGAGCACCTCATCGAGACGCTCGGCGAACGGCTTTACGACGGCTTGGACCGTTCGATCGACGTGCACATCTGGTCGCTGCGCCGCAAGCTGGGCGACGACCCGAAGAACCCGCGCTTCATCCGCACGGTGCG
>CAXTQD010000158.1:0-11199 GCA_964246175.1 uncultured Chthoniobacterales bacterium
AGAACTTTTCCAGCCGCTGCCACTGTTGGTCGCTCAGATCGCTCGGGTAGCTCACGCCACCCACCTGCCCACGCTCCAACGAAACGCCAACGCTTTAACTCAACAGCTTTTTATTGTAAAATCATGGCAAGTGGGCGTTTTGAGGTGTGGGAGTGAAACGTCTGACGTGGACGAGAGGGTGTTTGCGTCCCGCCCTTGCCTTTGTTCCGCAGCGGTGTATTCGGGCATCAATTTCGCTGGGTAAGAGCTGCCGACTGAAAGCCAACAATCGGCGGATGACACCTGGACGCCCCAACCGGTCCGAAACTTGGCAGCGAAGAAAGCACCCCGATTTGGCCGGGTCGTTGGACGAACAGATAGCCTCCGGCGCGCGAGAAAGAGCACGAATCCGATCAACGGCATCCTTGAATCCGATGAACGGCATCCTTCCTACAGGCCGTCCAACCGGGATTGACCGGGTTCACTCGTGGTGTTCCGCCCCGCCAGGCTGGCTACCATCGCCAATAATTCAGCAACTTCGACCGGCTTGGCGATGTGCATCTGAAAGCCGGCCTGCACCGCTTTCATGCGGTCCTCGGAACGCGCATAGGCCGTCAACGCCAAGGCGGGAACCCCACCCCGTGCGACTCCGAGCGCACGCACACGGCGGATGAACGAGTAACCATCTTCACCCGGGATCCCGATGTCGCTCACGAGCACGTCGGGGTTTTGCTCCTCCACCAGTGCAAACGCCTCGGCGGCGGAACCGGCGGTCCAGACCGTGGCCGCACAGTCCTCCAACAGCCGCTTGACCAATGCACGCGCGTCACCTTCGTCGTCCACCACAACTACCCTGACACCGCGCAGGTCTGGTTTGGCTTCCAGGGAGGGAGCGGCACCGCCACCCGCGCTTGGGTGACGACGCTCGGCATCGTCGGCACCAGCCTCGACGTGCACGGCGGTGAGAGGCAGCACCACGACGAAAGTCGATCCCTGGCCAAGTCCGGAACTTTTCGCGCGCACCGTGCCGCCGTGAAGTTCCACCAGTTGTTTGACGATGGCGAGGCCCAAGCCCAAACCACCATGCCGACGGACGGTAGAAGCGTCCGCCTGCCGGAAGCGGTCGAACACATGCGGCAGGAACTCCGCGGCGATGCCCTCTCCGGAGTCAATCACGCTCACTTCCAAATGCGAACTTACCCTCTCCAAAAGGATCTGCACCTGTCCGTCTCTGGGCGTGAAGCGAACGGCGTTGCTCAGAAGGTTCCAGAATACTTGTTGCAAGCGGTTCGGGTCGCCGCTGATGGGGCGCACATGGGAGTCCAAGACCGCTTGCAGTCGGACGCCTTTGCCCGCCGCCGCAGGTTTGACCGATTCGATGGCTGCCTTGATGACCGCAGCCAAGTCGAGGCGCTGCACTTCTACCCGGACTTTGCCAGAAATGATCCGGCTCATGTCGAGCAGGTCTTCAATGATCTGCGTCTGCGCGCGGGCGTTGCGTTCAATGATGGCTAGGCCCTCCGCCACCTCGTCCGCACCACCGGGGCCGATGCGAAGGATGTGCGCCCAGCCCAAAATTGCGTTGAGAGGCGTGCGCAGCTCGTGGGAGAGCGTAGACAGGAATTCGTCCTTCATCCGGCTCGCGTGCTCCAGCTCGGCGCGGGCCGCGCGCTCGGAGGCGAGCAATCGCGCGTTCTGTTCGGCCAAGACACGCAAGGCATCCTCGTCCTTCTTGCGCGCGGTGACATCGCGCGTCGTACCTGCGACCACCCGGACCTCGCCGTCCGCGCCGAAAACCGGGGTAAAGATGTATTCGTAGATCCCAAAATGCCCGGTCTGACTGGTGAAAGGAACCTCGCCAATGATCGGTTTCTTCGTGGCGACTACCTGACGAATCTCGCGTCCGTGCATCGCAGCGTGCCAGGCGGGATAGCCGAGTTCCAGGCAATCCTTGCCGATGATGTCGGGCAGGGTTCGGCCCCATACTTCCAGCAACCGCCGGTTCGCGTACTGAAACCGTCCGTCGAGATCGAAGACGTAAGCGAAATCATCGGTGGCCGAGAGGATGGATTCGTACAGCCAGCAGCGCGACTCGGCATCGATTTTCCCGGGATTCCCCAAGAGGCGGCCCACCTGCTCGGCTGTCTCTGGCGAGACTTCCGCAGGGAGGATGGGGGGAAGGAAGGTTTCTTCGTTAGACATGTGCAAGATCGTACCAATCCAGGACGCGTGGTGAGTGCTGCTCGACAAATGGCTTTCCCACCGCCTCGTCGTAAAAGATATTTGCGTTCGCCACAGGCAAAAGCACGGCGGCCAGTGTGCAGACCCCGGCAATTTTCGAGTTCATTTTCACGATGAGTTCCGCGGGGCGGTGCGAATGTCCAAGGTTGGCACCCGGTTCGCCGCTGCGAATTGTGCTTTCATCAGTTCCTGCTCCAACTCACCAATGGCATCGTGGTGGCCCGAGGGAGCATTTGGCAGTGACTCGTTGGCCGCCAAAGCGCGCACGTTGGCGGTCAGCAACTCGATGCGACGCACCACCCGCCGGTTGAACAGCCAGAACACGACGGCCCGCGTCACCAGCCCCAGCAAGAGCGCCAGGGAAATCGAAAGATAGTCCCGCCGCCTGACCTGCCGGATTTCCTCCAGGCGCTCGCCCAGTAGCTTTTTCTCCTCGTCTTGCATGACGCGCAGTTGGCCACGCAAACGGTCCATCAGCGCCTTGCTCTGGATGAGCTGGGTCGATAGCTCCTCGCCGGCGGCACCGGATGGCTGGACGGTCCTGGCGTCCCGCAACCGCGCGAGCAGGGTCATTTCCTGCTCGACCGTCCCTCGGATTTGCTCCAATCGGGCGCGCTTTTGCCCGCGAGGTCCCACACCCGGTTCGGCTTCAATGAACGCGTGCAGGCTTTCCAGTTCATCGGGCAAGGACTGTTGGGCAAACGCGAAGGGTTCCAGGAACTCCGCGCGTTGGGTAAGCAGGTGTCCCCGCAGGCCCGTTTCCGCATTGAGCATGAGGGTCAACAATTCACCCAGGCGTTCGACCATCTCGAAATGCCGCGTCACTGCCGTTTCCATCCGCTGGCGGTTCTGGTTGCCCACGAACGCGAGCCCGGCGGAAGCAACTACGGCCACCATCGGCAGCGCCGCCGAGAGCACGCCCAACCCCTTGAGGGGAAGATGCTACCAGAGACCGTGCAATTTTTCGCCGAGACGTTGAAAGGCTTCCGGGATCATGAGCGGGTGAAGGGGTAAGTATCGGTCCCGAAGATCATCCTCCGCTTCCCGCTGGTTCGTCGCTCAATCCATGCTCCTTGAGCTTGGCGTAAAGGAGCTGGCGATGGATTTCCAGGCGGCGGGCCGCTTCGGTGCGATTGCCGTCCGCCAGGCGCAAGGCGCGGGTGAGCAGCGCCTTTTCCAGCCGGGCGATGGCTTCGTTCCAGGGCAGGCCGAGCAGCGCATCGAGGGTGTCCGTCGCGCCGGGAACGGACGCGGCTCCGAGCAGCAAATCCCCGCGGTCGATCACGAGGCCGCGCACCGTGACGGTCGCGTGCTGCATCGTGTTGCGCAGCTCGCGCACGTTGCCGGGCCAAGAATGGGAGAGCAGCGCCTGCGATGCCGCTGGGGCCAACCGCTTCGCTGTTTGTCCTGCCGGGGCCAACTGGCGTAAGAAGTGTTCAGCCAAGACTAAAATGTCCGCCCCTCGCTCTCTCAATGGAGGCAGAGAAACGCAGACGACGTTGAGCCGGTAGAACAGGTCCTCGCGGAACCCGCCGTCGCGCACCATCGCGATCAGGTCGCGGTGCGTGGCCGCCACGATCCGCACGTCCACGGGCACAGGCGCACTGGCCCCGACCGGCGTCACGATCCGGTCTTGCAGGACGCGCAAAATCTTTGCCTGCATGGGAAGGGTCATGTCGCCGATCTCGTCGAGAAAGAGCGTGCCTTTGTTCGCCTCGCTGAACCGGCCCACGCGTTGGTTGACCGCTCCCGTGAACGCCCCTTTGACGTGGCCGAAAAGCTCGCTTTCCAACAACTCCGCCGGGATCGCCGCACAGTTGACCGCCACGAAAGGCTTGCCGGCGCGCGCGCCGTGGCGATGCAGGGCGCGGGCGACCTCCTCCTTGCCGGTGCCGGTCTCCCCCTGCACCAGCACCGTCGCGTCGCTCGGTGCGGCCAAGCCGATGAGTTTATGCACCTCGCGCATGGCGGGGCTGGAACCGATGAGCTGGTCGTGTTCGCTCGTGGCGGCAGCGGCTTCCGCCTTGCCAGCGCCCGTGCGCGGACGGCCCAGCGCCCGTTCCAGCACCCCAAGCACCTGTTCCCGGCTGATAGGTTTAGTCAGATGGTCGAAGGCCCCGAGCTTCATGGCCTCGATGGTGTTGCCGCTGTCCGCGTAAGCGGTCAGCATGATGACCGGCAGCTCGCGGCGATCAGGATGGTCGGTGTGCAGGCGGCGCAGGGTTTCTAGTCCGTCCAGGCCACGCATCCGCAGGTCGAGCAGCATCAGATCAAAGCCGCCGCAGCCTTCGCCGATTCCGGTCTCGTGTAGGCGGGCCAGCGCACTTTCGCCGGAGACAACCTGCACGGCCTCGTGCCCGAGGTCAGTCAGCGTCTCGGCGATCCCTTCCCGGAACCCGGCATCATCATCGACGATCAGGATTTTGGCCATAGGGAGGAATATCAATGACGAACACGGCACCCGGCTTGCCTTCGACGGGCGGGAGGCAACGGGCGGTACCGCCGTGGGCCTCGGCAATCTCGCGCACCAGGCTCAAGCCCAACCCTACGCCCTCGGCACGGGTCGTCACAAACGGCTCGAAAATCCGTTCGGCGTCACCGACCGGAACACCAAGTCCGGTGTCGCTGACCAGCAGGCGGCAGCGTTCCGTTGACACCTCCGCCCCGAGTGCGATGTGTCCGCCGGGCGGCGAGTGTTGCAGGGCGTTGAGCAAGAGGTTTTCCATGGCGCGGGCGAGGCTCTTCTCGTCAAAGTTCCAACGCAGGTCGGCGTCGGGCTCGGGCTCAAGTGCGAGCGTGATTCCCGTGCGATTGGCGGTGGGTGCAACCTCCTCCAGGCGGGCTTGCAGGAACGTGCGTAGAGGCACGGGTCGCGGACGGATCTCCACCATGCGGGTGAGCAGCCGCAAGGCAGCCAGGAGTTCTTCCAGGCGGCCAATTTGGGGCAGAATGGCCCACAAAGCGGTTTGCGCCCGTTCGGGCTCGGCTGCCAACGCGTTTTCGCAGCGCAGGCGCATCGCGGCCAGAGGATTTCCAATTTCATGAGCCAGGCCTGCTGCCATGCGTCCGAGCGCAGCCAACCGATCCGCGCGAGCGAGGTCACGCCCCATCCGCGCGCTGTCTTCACGGGAAGTTTTCAGCCGGTCGTTGAGCCGATTGAAGGCGGCCACGATCCGGTCCAGTTCGCGCTCGCCGGTCGGCGCGAGCGGGGGCAATTTCTCTAACGGCGTGGAAGCGATGGCTTCCTCCAAGGTCGTCAGTCGGCGCGTCCAACGGCGCAATGCCATCAAGAGCCAGAGGCCGCTGCCTAGCGCGAGCAAAAGCAGCGCGGCGAGACCCATACTTAGTCGTCCGTAGGATTGTCCGATGCTCAGCGGCACCCGGGTCATGGTCCAGACCGAAAGGTCCGGCGGCGGCCCCGGCAAGGGGGACGCGTGGAGCAAGACCGAAACATTTTCGCCGTTGTAGCGGCGGTCCAAGGGCGCGCGGGTGTTCTGACTGTCGTGGATCACCTGTTCGATCTGGCCCAGTTCTGCCTGGGGCAAGTCCTTCTTCTGCCGGGGTCCATCGTGGGTTGGGAACGCGTAGGCCAGTGAATCGCTCTGTCCCCGCCAAAAACCTCCCTCCACGCCAGGATGACCAGAAAGGGCCACCGAAAGCATGGCTTCCAAATCCGAGCGGGTCTGCGGGTCGTCGAGCGGGGGCGGACGACCCTCGAAGGTGGCCCGGTAGCGGTCGTAGCGCCGGGCAGCGTCGTCCGCCGCCTGGTCGAGTTTGTCGTGCCCCTGCCGCAGCTGCGCGCCCGCTCCCTGCTCGAAAAGCGAGTACATCAGAAACGCCAGCGCCAGGCACAGCGCCAGCACCAGTGCCCAGAGGGTGGTGAGCGCCGTCCGCAGGGAAAACTTCATGGTCGCCCCAGACGATGGCTCTAAAACTTGGCGATGAGCGACACGCCGCCAACCATCAAGGCAGCCCCCAGCAGACGCATCGGGTGGGCGCGATGCACCTCCACGTTGAGCCAGCCGAAATGGTCGATGGCGATGGAAGTAATCAGCGCCGCCGTTACGTTGAGGCCCGTGTACGGTCCCGCCCCGACCTTGCCCACCAGCACCAACCCCGCGTACACGGCGACCGCGCCGATGACGCCCGCCAGCGGTGCCCACCAGGGCATCTGGATCACCTGCTCCACGCTGGGAAGCGGCTTGTGGAGCACCGCGAAGGCGGCCAGAAAGAAAGCGACGATCAGCGAGAACGACAGGAGCGAGGCGAGCCACGGATTGACAAGCGATTTGTAGAGCTGCGCGTTCATGGCGCTGCCCATGGCCTGGAGCACGCCTCCGACGATGATGAAGAGATAGATGCCTGGGTTCATAGGATTTGGATGGTTTAAGCGGAGTGGTGCGTTTGACTACGGGTGAGGGGAAGATGCTGGCTGGAGAAATCACGGCGGCGCGCCGTTTCGGGGTCGTACTTGAGGGAACGGTTAGTGGCTGGCATGCACGAAAGTAGAAGCGAGGACCGCCAGTACCAGTGCCACGGGAGTCACCACGAGGCCGGTTTTCAGGAACGACCACGCGCTGACCTCCTGTTTTTCACGGCGGAGCGCGATGAGCCAGAGGATCGTCGCCAGCGAACCGGTCACCGACAGGTTGGGGCCGAGGTCCACGCCGATGAGCAGCGCGTTGCGCAACGATTCGGAAACGTGGTTCTGCACGACCGCCGTGCCGGTGATGAGGCCGCTGGGTAGGTTGTTGATGACGTTGGAAAGCGCGGTGACGCCGAAGGCTCCCGCCAGATCGCCCTGCCACGGCGGCAGCTTGCCCAACTCCGCCAGACCCCGGCGGCTGGCATCCAGCGCGCCGACGCGGTTGACGGCCTCGACCACCACGAAGAGTCCCGCGACCAATGGCAGCACGCTCCACGAAACACTTTTGGGGGATCCCCAGAGTGCCTGGCGGTCCCGGATCATCACGAGGCCCAGCGCCACGACGGCGACACCTAACGTGGGTGCGCCCAGGTCCAGCCGGAACGCCGAGGCGACGAGCAGTACCACCACCGCCAGCCCGATGCCGCCAAGGGCAAGTTTGCCGGCAGCGGACAGTTTGGCGGGTTCGGACGGCTTCTCGACCGTTCCTGCCAGGTCGTGGCGGGTCACGAAGTACAGGGCCGCCCCGGTCGCCACGATGGACAGCACGGATGGGACGGCAAAGAGTGCGAGCCATCGCACCAAAGGCGGCATGTGGCCGCCGAAAAGCACGAGGTTCGCCGGGTTAGAAATTGGCAGCACAAAGCTCGCGGCGTTGGCGACCAGTGCGCAGGCAAACAGATACGGCAGCGGTTTTTCGACCTTGGCAGCCTTGGTGGCCGCCAACACCGCCGGGGTCATGACCACCGCCGTCGCGTCGTTGGACAGGAAGACCGTGATGACCACCCCCACGCCATAGATGAGCCAGAACAGACGGGTGGGGGATTGCTTCGCATGTGCGACGGCGACCGACGCGCACCAGTCGAACACCCCTTCGCGCCGTGCGAGTTCGGAAAGCAGCATCATTCCCGTAAGAAATAGGTAAACGTCCAGCCCCTTGCCTACCGCGTGCCAGGCATCGCGCCACGGCAGCAGGCCGCAGACGATCAGGAGACCCGCACCGGCGGCAGCCCAAACCGCCTCGGGCAGATTGTGCGGACGGCCAAGAACGCAGGCAATGGTCCCGGCCGCGATGAGCCAAGTGGCGGCGACTGGCAGGGGAATGGCGGTCAGTTCAGAAAGAGTCATCGGAAAGCAACGTGCCGCTTGGCGGCGGAAAAAGTGTTTGGCAGACGCGCCGGCGTCACCACGGATGCCCGTTTTTATTCGGGCCGAGCTGGGTGCCCAGCAGCCCCTTGTCCGGGCGTTCGCCGATTTGGTTTTCCAGGTCTACCCGCGAGCGAGCGGGTGCTTGGTAAGCGCCGGACTGCTCACATAAGACTGTGAGGGTGTCCTCGCCGGTTTCGCCCGTCGTGTTTTCGGCACGAACGGTCAGCCGGTGCTCTCCGTTGGCAAACCGGGCGCTGTCCCATTCCCAGCGCCACACCGCCGCGTCGTCCGTGCGGGACATGGATCGAAACTCACCATCGTCCACGCGGCAAGCGACGCGGACGATGCCGCTGCCGTCCCAGACGCGGGCACGCACTTCCACGGTTCCGCGCACGGGTCCAAGTGCCGCCGTGAGCAAGTCCCGGTCGGCGGGTGCCGTGATCATGACAAAAGGCCACGGGTCTGAGAGCGCTTTGAACTTCCAACTCACCACGTCTCCGTCCAGGCACGTGATGGAGAACCCCACCTGCCCCTCCTCGATCTGGCCGGTCGAACGCGTGGCGGCGTAGATCACGCGCCCGTCGTTGGCAACCTCGTTGTAGTGCGTGTGCCCCATCTCCACGACGCGCACCGCGCCGCTGCGCCGGATGAGCGCGGTAACGGCGGATGCGGCGTCCCCAAGTTCACTCGGGTAGGTGTGCATGAAGAGGATCACCCGCTCCTGCCTGCGCTCCCCTTCCGCCAGCTCCCGGGTAAGGTACGCCAACAGTGCGGGACCGTGGCCGAAACCTTCCTTACCTTCAATGTCCACGGAGTTCAGGAAAACGCATCGGCAGCGCCCCGCGACAAAGCTCTTGGGCAAGCCGGGTTCCAGGTACTGCTTGAACAGGTCCAAGCTGCCGCTTTGAATGTCGTGGTCGCCCGGCAGCGCATGAATCGGCAGCCGCAGGCCGTCCAGCGCGCGGCGCAGGAGCCGGTACTGTTCCTCGCGGCCATGGTCCGCGTTGTCGCCGGGCAGCACGGCGAAATTCACGCCCTTCTCGCCTGCGAGGTGAGCGTTGGCGTCCGCGATGAGGGCAAGTAAATCCTGGTAGTTTTGCTCGTGTTCGGTGGTGAGGTGCAGGTCGCCCAAATGCACCCAGCTCAAGATGCCGGAAGCGTCGAGGGGGCGGAAGTCTACACGGGACGAGTTCATCACGACGGCGTTGATTTCCGATCACGCGGCGGCGGGTGCGACGTAAATGCCCGCCCCGTCCGTGTCACACGCCTCGCTGGCCTTCTCCCTGGTCTCCGGCATGAGCAGCCAGAAGAAAGCGAGCCCCCCTGCGGCGATGCCTGCCAGCATGTAAAACGTGAAATCGTTGCCCATGTGCTTGGCGACCTCGCCGCCCACGTAGTTGCTCAAGAAAGCTCCGCAGCCCTGTGCCGTGGCGATGGCTCCCTGCGCGGCGTTGAAGCGGCCCGTGCCCTTGGTCAGGTCCGCGACGATGAGCACGCTGACGACTCCGAAAATGCCCGCGCCCAACCCATCCATGCATTGTACGGCGATCAGCGCCGCCGGTTTGTCGCTCAGCGTATAAAGGACGCCCCGCACCGCCAGCGCCGCGGAAGCAAAGAGAAAGAGCGGCTTACGGCCAACCTTCGAAGCCAGCCTTCCGCTCACCGCCGCGACGATCAGGAACACCAACTGCGAAGCCACCATGTAACCGCTCGTGTAGAGAATGGCCGTTTGTGCGCCTGCGTTCCTGGCCAGCATCTGGGTTACGAGCGGCACCATCGCGGCGTTGGCGAAATGGAAGATCACCGCCGACGCCATGAAAATGAGCACCGTCCGTTGCTTGAAGAGTTCCGTGAACCCTTTGAGCAAGTCTTTGATCCCCTGGAACACACCGCCCTGCGTTTGCTGCGCTTTTTTCTGGTCCGGTTCGCAGTCCGCCCCACGCGCCAAGTCATAGTCTATATCGCCGGCCCGGATGAAGGAAACGCACGCCACTGCCGCGACGCATAAACCGCCCACGAGGTAGAACATCCATTTCATGCCGAGGTAGTACCCGATGAACCCGAGCGCCAGCGCCGCGAACATGTTGCCGCCCGCGTTGAACGCCTGGTTGGTCCCCATCTGCCGGTCCATGCGCTTGCGCTCCACTAACCCCAGCGCGACGGCGGCCAGACACGGCGGAAAGATGGCACCCGCCACGCCGATGAGCGCCTGGGCGGCGGTGACGACGGGCAGGCGGGTGAACCAGACCGTGGCCAGACACGCCGCCGCGATGAAAACGATGCCCACGATGAGCAGCGCGCGCTTTTGCCGCAGCCGGTCGATGAGCGCGCCCGCCGGGGTCTGGGCGATGACTTGGGCGAGGTTGCCCGCGGCGAGCGCCGTGCCGATCTGTGCGGGTCCCCAGCCCACGGCGGACTGGAGAAAGAGCGCCACGTAAGGCCCCATGCCGTTCTGCACGTCGGCGATGCAGAAGTTGAGCGCCATGAGCGCCCGCACGCTGCCGCGCTTGCCGGACTCCGCCCCGCCGTCGTCCCCGCGCGGTTTGCCTCCCGCCCGGGCAGAGGGCGGAGCGGAGAAACCAGCGGGACGGTTAGGAGAGTCTTTCATGAGAAGGAGTGGCAGCGCGGCTTTGGTCTGGTCACCCTTTGCAGGTGTTGTGCCGTCGCAGGAAATGCGGGTTCTCAGAGGAGAGCCATGGAAAAGACGACGCGCCAAAAGAATGAAAATCGGACGACTGGTGTCCGGTAAGCAGACGCCGGGAAGTGGCCGGGGGGCACTACGGATGGTTCGGTGCTCGCAAAGAGTGGCTTGTCCGGCTAGCGGACGGAGCCCGTCCGGTTTTCATGCGGAATCGCCCAAGGCACCACCCATTATGTATCCGAGTAGATAGTTCTAAATCAACGACTTGTGATATTTCAAATCGGTTGGCATAGCGCCTGCAAAGAGGGGAATGCGTCAGACGGGCTTGCTGGAAACATTTCATCGAATCGTCCTCAAGCCGCCTGCCACTCCATCCCAAACCAAAAAGAAAATCTCATGATCAAACGCAAACATTTCCCACTGGCCGCAGTTGCCGCCGCTGGTGTGCTCACGGCCACCTTCGGCCTCGGTCACCTGAGCGTGTCACACGCCCAGGACAACGCGCCGGTGCCCCCGGCCCCGCCCGCCGCCGAACGTGACCGCC
>CAXTQD010000159.1:0-11178 GCA_964246175.1 uncultured Chthoniobacterales bacterium
TTCGGCTGGCTGACCGCCCGCTCGCTGACCGCCCGCCGCCGTGGCGCGCTGGTCAGACGGCAGGACGGCCGACAGCTTGGCCGCGGCGTTGCCGGCGGCGGCGGCCAAGGTCGCGTCGGCGCGCTCGGCCACGAGGCGCAATCCCAGCACGAGAGCTTCCAGCTCCTCGGCATCGAACATCAGCGGCGGCAGCAGGAAACCCGGCTTGAGCACGTAGCCCACGCCGGCTTCGCCTTCGATGACGGCACCATGCGAGACCAACAGCCCGACATCCCGATAGATCGTGCGGGTGGAAACACCGAGCGAGCGCGCCAAGGCGGCGGCGCTGACCGGACGGCGGTGGCGGCGGAACTCCTGCATCAAGTCAAAGAGTCTGGAGGAGCGTGACATCAACGCAGCTTACCAGAAAACAGATCGAGCCTGGCTCTGGAAGGTAGGGCCAAAATGTGAACAGAACCGATTCCGATTCCTCAGCTCTAATCCTGCGGCCACGATGGACAGATCTCTCCCTGGAGACGGGAAGGTGACCCATAGAAAATCGAATCATCCGCTCCAGAAAACCTCCGTTGGAGAAACGCTGGTCTTGCCGGAGTCTCTGAAGCGGCAAATGACCGTTTCCTGACGCAGTAAAACAACCCGAGTCCACAAACAAGGTCAAGCCAGTCTAGAGTTTGGATGGCAAGACGCCCCCGGATCGTCCGGGTCAAGGTTCCACAAGAGATTCGCCCAGCTTTTCCGCGTGGCGGCCTACCTTCTTGAGCAAAGCTTCCAGTTGGCCGCGCTCCTGGCCCGACAACACGCGCATGATGTCCGCCACGTCGGCGGCGTGGCGGTCGAACACGGTTCCAATCAGACGCCTGCCTTCGGAGGTGAGATCGACCAGGCGCACCCGCCGGTCAGCGGGATCTTCGGTGCGGGTCACCAACCTACGGCCATGCAGGCGGTCCACGGCCACGCTGATGGCTCCGCAGGTGAGTTCCACTTTAGGGCCGATGACGTTGACCGGCAGCGCGCCCTTGTGCAGCAACGCTTCGAGCACCCGGAACTCGGATTCGCCCAAACCTGACTCCCTGAGCAACGCTGCATGGACGCGACCGATGGCCTGCGTGGCCTTGATCCACACCAGCCAGACATGCACTGGGGCCGGGGCGGGCTTCTGCGGCTGAGTACAAGGCGGTTTCGGCATGTGTTTACACGGTAGAACACCAAACGTAGCAACCCATAGAACAAAATTATATTGACATAGATATAATCAACAAGAAGGATTGTCAGCACAACGCCACAACCATCGTTCGCATCTCATGAAAACGCTTCTCTGTCTCGACAGCTCACCTCGCGCCGAACGCTCGCACTCCCGGCAACTCACCGCCTACTACAGCCAGGCCTGGCAAGCGGCGCACCCGGACGGCAAAGTCATCCACCGCGAACTGGGCATCACCCCCGTGCCACT
Organism: uncultured Chthoniobacterales bacterium; assembly: GCA_964246175.1. GTDB lineage: Bacteria > Verrucomicrobiota > Verrucomicrobiia > Chthoniobacterales > SZAS-18 > CAHJWO01. Next base: position 1,451 of record CAXTQD010000159.1, read on the forward strand.
GGTGAGCGAGGACTGGATCGCCGCCGCATTCAGTGATCCCGCCGGCCACACGCCCGCGCAGCAGGCGGCCATCGCCGTGTCCAACGAGTTGGTCGACGAACTCTTCGCCGCTGACGAATTGCTCATCGGCGCGCCGATGTACAACTTTGGCGTGCCCGCCTCGCTCAAGGCTTGGATTGATCAGGTGGTGCGCGTCGGGCGCACCTTCGAGTATCCTTCGTACCAAGGGTTAGTCACCGGCAAGTGGGCCACGGTTATCACCGTGCGCGGTGGGGCGGGCTACGGGCCGGGCGAGGCGATGGCTCACCTGGACGCGGAGGTGCCCTACCTCAAGCAGATCCTCGGCTTTATCGGCATCACCGAGGTCGCGGTGGTCTACGCCGATAACACGACGGGTGCCGACGAGGTGCGCGAGAGCAGCCTGGCGAAGGCCCGGTCCGAAATCAAGGAGTTGGCGGCGCGTTGATCGGCAGGTAAGTCCTGCCCCCGGTGCCCGGTAGCCGGAGGCAGGACCCTTCTCGAACTGGCGTCCACGCTGGCACCCTGCGCGGTCCCATCCCGGGGCGACGTGTCCAGCTACCCTACTTTTCCAGACGGTGTTCCGCACTTTAGCTGCCTTGCCGTAAGCTGCCGTTCCACAAGCACACGTCGCCACGAAAAACCCTCTTGTGAGACGCCAGTCTTGGGGGAAGCTGCCAGAGCAGGAAAGGTCCATTGGTGGGACGCCCGGCTTTGTGGCGGCCAAGGGGCGGCTAAAGGACCGTTTTTTGACACTTTGCTTTTAATTGGGACGTGCGTTGAAGCCCAATCGACACGTTCGGCATCGAAGTCGTGATGATCTGCGTTGGTTGGCAGGATGACAGCTTCGCTCGCTGGTCGCTGATACAAGGGTCGCCTCGGACTGGGGCGGTTCGTTGTGGCGTCCGGTTTGGTGTTCATCACCGGCCAAGTGGCCAATGATTTCGACCAGCGTTGCGCATTGATGGTCAGAAGACTTCGTGCGGCATGATTGCGCCTTCCAAAGGTAGATTGTTCCAAGTGCCCATCTCATTCAGGATAACTGCACAGGTAAACTTGACAGGTAAGCTGTACATATGCCAAGGTGCCTTCCATGGAAAATCCTGGGCGTTCTCCCTCCACCGAACGCATTTCCATGCTGGCGGCTCAGTTCAGAATGATCCTTGGCAAGGCCAAGCGGCGCCTGCGTGAGCACGGCGGGCGGCACGAGTTGACGCCCTCGCAGGTCTCCGTGGTTCTGCGCTTGGAGAAAGAAGGTCCCACCACCGTGTCGAACCTCGCCCGCGCCGAAGGCATGCGGCCACAGTCGATGAGCACCCTCGTCGCCTCCCTGCAAGAGGCAAAGCTGGTTAGCGGCGCACCCGATCCCGGCGACGGCAGACAGACGTTCATGTCGCTGACTCTCACCTGCCGGAAGTTTCTCAAGGAAGGCCGGGCGGCAAGACAAGATTGGCTGGCCGCCAGAATCCAGGAAAAGCTCTCCGCCCGGGAGCAGGAGACGCTCGCCACCGCTCTCACCCTGCTCACCCGGCTCGTGGAGGACTGACGCCCTCCCGGCAATTCACATCGACTCCGCCCAAACCAAAGAAAACGGCCCCATGCCTCTAACCACCCTGGACCCCAACACCGCCCTGATCGTCGTCGATTTACAGAAAGGCATTCTCAACGCGCCTTTTGCTCACCCGTTCACCGACGTTCTCGAACGCACCCGCGCTCTGCTGGACGCCTTCCGTGAGCGCCATCTTCCGGTTGTCCTGGTCAACGTCACCGGCCGGGCACCGGGACGAACCGAGCAGCCGCCGCGTCACACCACGCTACCCGATGGCTTCGCCGACTTGCTGCCTGAACTGGATCGGCAACCCGGTGACCTCACCGTGACGAAACGGACGTGGGGGGCCTTCGCCCACACGGACCTGGAAGCGCAACTCGGAACCCGGAGCATCACGCAGGTGGTCGTCACCGGGGTGGCCACCGGGACCGGGGTGGAATCCACGGCACGGCAGGCGTACGAACTGGGGTTCAATGTGACGCTGGCTACCGATGCCATGACTGATTTGCGTCCCGAGGCACACGCCTACAGCCTCGCCCACGTCTTTCCCCGTCTCGGAGAAATGGGTTCAACCGATGACATCATCCGACTGCTCAAGTCGAAGGACTAAAACATGCCTTCGCTCATCTTCGTTTCCTACTTCTTCGGCGGCGTCTTCTTGGCCAACGCCGTGCCACACTTGGTTAGCGGCGTGTTGGGGCGTCCGTTCCAGAGCCCCTTCGCCAAACCGCCAGGACGCGGTCTCTCCTCTTCGACCGTCAACGTGTTGTGGGGCTTCCTCAACGTGGCTATCGGCTATGTGCTGGTGGTGCGGGTCGGCCGCTTTGATCTGCACGCTACCAGCGATGTGCTGGCCTGTGGATTGGGCGCGTTTCTGATCAGCCTTTATTCGGCGCGGCACTTCGGCCGTTTCCACGGCGGCAACGTCCCGGAGCGTTCATGAAGCGCCCCGCCTCGGGTGCCTTCCGAGCGTTGGGCAACTTCAACTACCGGGTGTGGAGCGCAGGCGCGCTGGTGTCCAACATCGGCACATGGATGCAGCGCGTCGCCCAGGACTGGTTGGTGCTCACACAGTTGACGCACCACGACGCTTCGGCCGTCGGCGTGGTCATGGGCCTGCAATTCGCGCCGCAGCTTCTGCTGTTGCCCTGGACGGGGTCGGCCGCGGACCGCTTCAACCAGCGCAAGCTGCTGATGACGACCCAAGCCGCGCTCGGTACACTCGCGCTCGCGCTGGGCATGCTGACCCTCACGGGCACCATCCGGCTATGGGAAGTCTACGCGTTTGCTTTTCTCTCCGGTAGCGCCGCCGCGCTCGACGCCCCGGTCCGGCAGACGTTTGTGGGGGAGTTGGTGGGTGACGAACTCTTGCCCAACGCCGTGGCGCTCAACTCCACGTCGTTTAACGCGGCTCGCATGATCGGCCCGGCCGTCGCCGGAGTGATCATCGCCAAAGTGGGCACCGGCTGGGCGTTCCTGATCAACGGCCTTTCGTTCGCGGCCGTGCTGCTTTCCCTGTGCTTGTTGCGCGCCTCGGAGCTGCGACCCAACGCCAGGGCCCAGCGCAACGCGGGTGGGTTCCTGGAAGGGTTCCGCTACGTGTGGAGCCATCCGCAACTTCGGGCCGTCTTGGCGATGCTGTTCCTGATCGGAACGTTCGGCCTCAACTTTCCCATCTTCATCTCCACGATGGCTGTCGGGGTTTTCCATGCGGATGCGAAGAGCTTCGGTTTGTTGACTTCCATCATGGCGGTCGGCACGATCACCGGGGCGCTGCTGGCCGCCGGGCGGGACCGGCCGCGTTTTGGTTCCCTGCCGCTTGGCGCGTCGGTCTTCGGGCTTGGCTGCGCGCTCGCGGCCCTGGCTCCGGGCTACTGGCGGTTCGCCGCTGCTTTGGTGGTCATTGGGGTAGCGGCCTTGACGTTCACGAACACCACCAACAGCCTGTTGCAGCTGGAGGCCGCGCCCGCCATGCGGGGACGGGTGATGGCGTTGCGCCTCGCGGTCGCCCTGGGCGGGACGCCGGTTGGCGCACCCATCGTGGGTTGGGTAGCCAACCGGTTCGGTCCGCGCTGGGCGCTGGGTGTCGGCGCCGGGGCGGGCTTTGCCGCCGCCATCATTGCGTTGACCGTGCTGGTCCGGTCGAACCGCGAACACCGGTCACCCGTCGCCGGGCCGGTTGGTGCAAGGCAAAAGGGCTAAGCGTTCCTGGCAGCCCGCTATCCGAGATTGATGCATGCCGGAAAAGGTCCCTTTGTGAGACGATCCGGTTCAACTCAACAGCGGATTGAGCCAGTGCAGCCCAGGGAACTTCTGGAAGTCGTCATCGGTGGAAGCCATCCAGCAGCCGTGTTCGGTCGCCAGTGCAGCCAGGTGTGCGTCGCTGACCAGGTTGCCCGTAGCACTTGCCGTCCGCAGGGTCCGCGCAAACACCTGCTGGTCCGCTGACGTGGGTCCGACGACCTGCACCGTCGGCAACGCCAGCCACTCATCCACGTAGCCAAGGGCCTGATCCAGCGTCAGCGGCACGCTCATGATCCGTGGGTTGGTGGAGACCCGGATGAAGCCCGCTAGCACCACCCATGGCAAAGCCACGGGCTCGGTGCCGCTCAAGGTCGCGTCGAGCCACTCCCGCGCGCCCTCGTGCCAGGCAAAGTCCTTGAACACAGACTAGACCGTTTTTTGACGTGAACCAGGGCTCATCAAGGTTCGCTGGGATTGGCGCGGTGCTTCTGGGTCGTCGCCGCAGCCGCTTTGTAGTCAAGTGCGCTTTGTGAAATTTGGTGGTGACCCGCGTTCTGGCGGCAACCTGCTTGACGCCGTCAGATCAAACAGGATTGGCCAATGTTCCCATGTGCTTTGCCCGGTCCTTGGCAGGCGGTAAGCCGAACATTCGGCCGTAGTCCCGTGTGAATTGCGGCACGCTTTCGTAGCCCACCGCGTAGGCTGCACTGCTCGCCGAGGAGTCTTCCGACATGATCAACCGTCGTGCCTCAATGAGGCGCAATTGCTTCTGAAACTGCCGGGGCGAAAGCGAAGTGGCCGCCTGGAAGTGGTGAAAGAACGATGACGGGCTCATGCCGGCCGTCGCCGCCAGACGTTCGACGCGCAACGGCCGCGCGAACTCCGCGCGCACTACGGCCACGGCGCGGGCCACGCGCCCCAGGTGACTCTCGGGCAGCCCGAGCCGCCGGATGGCCGTCCTATGCCGTCCCAGCAGGAGCCAGTAGTGTAACTCGCGCATCAACGGCGCGTGCAGCACTGGCAATGCTCCCGGCCGGTCCAACAGCCGCATGAGGCGCAACGCCGCCTCGGTGACTTCCCCGTCGGTCGGCTCAACCCAGACGGGTGGACCGTCGGTGGGCGGCGCGGCCTCCATCTGCACCGTCAACTCGGCGATCACCGCCGGGTCGAGGTCCACGACGAGCGAGAGGTAAGGCGCGGCGGCGCTTGCCTGTGTGATCTGGCTGACGGTGGGCACATCGGCGGTGATGAGCAGCGAGTCGCCCGCGCCGAAGGCGAAGGCCGCCGCGCCGAGCGTCACCTGCTTGCGCCCTTGCAGCACGAGGCAGACGATGGGGTGCGAGACCGCGTGCACTAGGCCGCTCGGCGCGGCGGCACGGATGGTGGTCAGGCCAGGGATGGGCGTGCGGGCGAGGCCGGCCCGGTCGGCGTGGGCAGCCGTGTAGCGGTGGACGGCGTTCAGCAGCGTGCTTGTCACTCGCTTAACCTAACCGATCTCCAGGAAGAAGACACTTTCTTCGTAGCAATGGGCAAGGTTGCCGCGGGCAGCAGAGGGCGACACGCGACGGTCGCGGAGGAGGAATTGGCAAAACGTCCGGAGGTTTTGGCAAGCCAAACCACTTTCCGGTTCGAGAAGGGGCGCGAAGGTATCAGAAGCAACCAAAAGCGAACTTCATGAGCAAAATTACCCTCATCACCGGCGGCAGCCGCGGCCTCGGCCGCAACACCGCCCTCTCCATCGCCCGCCGCGGCGGCGACGTGGTCCTCACCTACCAGAGCCGCGCCGACGAAGCCCGGGCCGCCGTGGCCGAGATCGAAGCCCTGGGCCGCCAGGTCCTCGCCTTCCAGCTCGACGCGGGCAAAGTGTCCGGGTTCGCGTCGTTCGCCAGACAGCTCAAGCAGGCGTTGCGCGACACTTGGGGCCGCGACACGTTCGATGCCCTCGTCAACAACGCCGGGCACGGCGACTACGCGCTCGTCGCTGACACAACCGAGGCGCAGTTCGACGGCCTGATCAACGTCCACTTCAAGGGCGTCTACTTCCTGACTCAAGCCCTGTTGCCGCTCCTGGCCGACGGTGGGCGCATCGTCAACCTGTCCTCCGGGCTGACGCGGGTGTCCTACCCGGGCTACGCTGCCTACGCCGCGGCCAAGGCGGCGGTAGAAACGCTCACCGTCTACCTGGCCAAGGAACTTGGGTCCCGCCGGATCGCCGTCAACACGGTCGCGCCAGGGGCCATCGAGACGGATTTCGGCGGCGGCGCGGTGCGCGACAACCCAGAGGTCAACCAGATCTTCGCAGGCATGACGGCGCTCGGCCGCGCCGGGCTGCCCGACGACATCGGCCCGATGATCGCCAGTCTGCTCACCGAGGACAACCGCTGGGTCAACGCCCAGCGCATCGAGGTCTCCGGCGGCCAGGCCATCTAACCGCCAGGAAAAAGAGAGGCGCCCGGGACCAGCCGGTTCGTCCGGGTGCCTTCACGGCAACCACTGGCCTCGCCCTGCAAGGCCGGGCATCCCACACCAAGCATCAACCGTTCATGCCACTCATCCACGTCCATTCCCCCGCTGAAACCTTCTCCGACGCCGCCCGCGACGCTCTAGCGGAGGAACTCACCGTCATCGCCCTGGAGTCGGAGAACCTGCCGATGACTCCTTTCGATAAGAGCACCACCTGGATCTATTTTCACGAAGCGCCGCCCGGCCACGTCTACCACGGTGGCCAGCCCGGCGGCACCCGGGTAGTCTCGCTCGAAGTCAACGCCTTCAAAGGTGGCCTGGACGAAAGCGCCAAGCGTTCGCTCTACGCGCGCTTCACCGAGGCCGTCCGCCGACACGCCGGGATTGCCCCGCAAGAACGCGCGCCGGTGTACATCGTCCTGCGGGAGGTTGACCCCATCAACTGGGGCGTCTTCGGCGGTACCACCAGCATCGAGGAACTGCGCGTGGCTCACCCGGAACTGAGTTCCCTCTAGCTTGATCTGAACAGAGCGTATGAACATCGGCTTTATCGGCATCGGAAGCATGGGAGCCGCGATGGTCCCCAACCTGGTCAAGGCGGGCCACCAGGTCAGCGTGTGGAACCGCAACCCGGACGCGGCCAGGAAGCTGGCGGGTGTCACGGTCCTGCCGTCACCCGCCGCCGCGTTCGAGCGCGAGGCAGTCCTCACCATGCTCTCCAACGACGAAGCAGTGCGCGGGGTGATCCTCGACTCCGGAGCGCTCGCCGCCGCGCGCGAGCACTGCGTGCACGTGATGATGGCCACGATCTCGCTGACGCTCGTCGAAGAGCTCCAGGAAGCGCACCGCCGTGCGGGTGTAGCCTATGTGGCCGCGCCGGTCTTCGGCGTGCCCGCCGTGGCCGCCAAGGCGGAGTTGAATATCCTGGCGGCGGGGGACGCGCAGGCGCGGGCGACCGTGCAGCCGCTCTTTGACGCCCTCGGTAAGAAGACCTGGCCGCTGGGTGACGAGCCCAGGCACGCCAACGTGGCCAAGCTCGCGGGCAATCTCATGATCACCATGGCCATCGAAGCGATGGGTGAAGCCACGGCGCTGACCGAGCACCACGGGTTGAAGGGAGCCGATTTCCTGGAGATCGTCACCAACACGATCTTCGCCAGCCCGAGCTACCAGCGTTACGGCGGCAACATCGCCAAAGCCAGCTACGAACCGGGCTTCAAACTCACCCTTGGCCTCAAGGACGTAAATCTCGCACTCGATGCCGCCAAGGCAAAGGACGCCGCCCTGCCGACGGCGGAGATCGTGCGTGCAAACCTGGAGCAGGCCGTGGAGCAAGGACTCGGCGACCAGGATTGGTCGGCCCTCGCCAGGATCGCACGCCGCCGGGCGGGGTTGGATGAAAGTGCGGCGTGAAGACCCATGCAAGGTGACGACAACTCCAACGGAAAACGACTTCTGCGCCGAACATGGCCAAACTGGCAGCTCGGCACTCACCAACCTGCGTGCTGCGGACGGCTAAGCGCTAAGCGTTGAAACCGACGGCGGCAACCGTCCAGAAAACCTCCGTTGGTGGGACGCCCGGCTTTGTGGCGGCCAAGGAGCGGCTAAAGGACCGTTTTCTGACCAGCGGACCCTCCTCGTTGCAACGCCGTGCCACCTTTCACCCTGTCACGATGGCACGCTCAGGCTTGCGCCGTGGGCCGCACGGTGATGTCGCCCACGTCCACATCGTCGGGCTGCTCGATGGCAAAGACGATGGCGCGGGCAACCGCCTCCGGTGGGATGGCCATCTCTTCCATCCGCGCTTTGATCTGTCCCTTCAACTCGGCGTTGGTCATCGAGTCGGGAAAGTTCGTCTTGATGAACCCCGGCGAGATGCCCGTCACCCGTAGCCTGGCCCCGGCCTCTTGCCGCAAGCCCTCGCAGATCGTGCGCACGGCGTTCTTGGTGCCGGCGTAGACCGCCTGGTTGGGCACGATCTTTAGTCCGGCCGTGGAGATGACCGTCACGAAGTGCCCGAAGCCTTGCGCCCGGAAGACCGGCAGCGCGGCGGCGATGCCGTGGAGAAAGCCCTTGAGGTTCACGTCGACCATTTCCATCCAGTCCTCGACACGCAGTTCGTCCAGCGGCGAGATCGGGCCGGCCCCAGCGTTGCCGACGAGCACATCCAGCTTGCCGAAGCGTTCACAGGCCACCTGCACGAGGCCAGCCAGGTCACCGCGTTTGCGCACATCGGTCGGCAGGTACGCCGCTTCGCCTCCTGCCACCGTGATCCGCCCGGCGAGTGCTTCCAAGAGTTCGGGCCGACGCGCACCCAAAACGACCTTTGCTCCATGGTCAGCCAGCAGCAGCGCCGTCGCTTCCCCGATGCCGCTGCTGGCCCCGGTGATCGCGACCACCTTGCCTGCGATTCCTGGTTTGGTGTTCATGTGGAAAACCGTACAACAGGATGCGCCTCACCGCTGCCTGATCAACCGTGACCACGCTGACGAGATTGGCGGCGTGGCGAGATGCCAAAGTCCGAGGCGTTGATAAAGCTCCGTCTGTGAGGCGTGGGTTACTGATGAACCGCTGTGCAGCAAATCTCCGTTGGTGAAACGCCAGTTCCAAAACGGCCCAATTGACGCGGCAAAGGACCGAGGTTGTGTGAAAACGCTGGCTCGGCGGTTCGTTCAGGCGGGCAGGCCGGCCGTGACGAAGTTTCTCTCGCGGCGAGCGATCAAAGCGAACAGGCGGGCGTAAAACCAGCCTCTGAAAGCCGTGGGCGCGCTGGAGAGCCCGTGCGAGGGCGCGTAAGCGCCGCCGCAGGGCCTCCACCAGGGCCTTGACGCCCACGATGTTCATGACTCGGAGCAGGTTGTAGGCGAGCGCGCTCAGGCTAAACTCGGCGCGCACCTGGCGCCGCCCTTTGGTCAGGAAGTGGCCCTGGTTCATGGCGTGCTTGATCGTGCCGAAGGGATGCTCGACCGTGTTGTGTCGCAGCCTGGTCATCTGCGGGTTGACGGCCAAGCGTGCCGCCATCGCGTCGAGCACCGCCTCGCCTTCCCAGCGGGCGATGCGCCGCCAGCGCTTGTCTGAGGTACACTGCGCCTTGAGCGGGCAGCGTCGGCACGCGGCCGGGTCGTAGTAGAGGATGATCCGGTGGCCGCGCGTGACCGACTCCGTGTGCGGCGACAAGGTCTCGCCGTTGGGACAGCGGTACGTGTCCGTCTGGGCGTCGTAGAGGAACACTTCCTTGGGAAAGAGGCCTTTGCTGGCCGCTGCACCTCGTCCCAGCGGCTTGGGCACGAAGGCCACGATGCCAGCCGCTTCGCACGCCGCGATGTCCTCGCCCGAGAAGTAGCCCCGGTCCGCCGTGGCCTGGATGGTCTCCACCCCGAGGGCTTCCTTGGCCGGGATGGCCGTGGGGGCGAGTTGCCCCGAGATCGCTGCCCAGGTTGGTGACTTCCTGTTC
>CAXTQD010000160.1:0-2125 GCA_964246175.1 uncultured Chthoniobacterales bacterium
CACTCCAGGCTCCAAGCGCCGGCAGCCAAGTGGTTGTGCCGGACGAGCGAAAACACGTAGGCGCCACCGGCAGCGGCGATGAGAGGCAGACCGATGGTCAGCAGGGCGAAGGTCCTGCGCCAGTGGGGGGCGGCGCGCGAGGAGCCTGAGCCTTCGTTGGGTCAGGCGCTGGATAGTTGCGCGGGGATTTCGTTGGGCTTGTCGTATCTCGTGCCGGCGTTGCTGTTCGGCGACCCGGGCTACCTGCACTTCGATTCGTTGCGCCTACTCGCCGACGCCGACAGCGCGGACGGACGCCCCTGCCGCAAGCTCGCGGGCGAGACGAACGAAGGCACCCGGTGGGAACTGCTCATCGACCGGGAGACGAGCGCGCTCTGCGAGGCGCTGGAGGTCAACACCCTGCCGACCACGCCGGCGCACGCGATCCGCACGCAGTACCACTTCACTGACGTCCGCTTCGTCGATTCGCTGCCGGACAGCGTCTTCGCCGACTCGAAACCGGCCTCGGCCACGTCCAAACGCTGAAGCATGGTCCGGCTCGATCACGTCCGCAAAGACTTCGGCAACAAGCCGGCCCTCGCCCCGCTGGACCTCGAAATCCCGGCCGGCGAAATCTTCGGCTTGCTCGGGCACAACGGCGCGGGCAAGAGCACGACCTTCGGGCTGATCCTGGGTCAGCTCCGGCCGACGGGCGGCGAGGTGTTCGTGCGCGGAGTGTCGGTGCAGCGCGAGCGCGGGCGCGCCCTGGAGCGCGTCGGCGCGATCTTCGAGACACCGGCATTCTACGATTACCTGAGCGGCTGGCGCAACTTGGCGATGCTCACCGCGCTCTCGCGCCGCGTCACGCCGGAGGAAACGAACGAGGCCGTGAAGTTCGTCGGCCTGGAAAAACGCATCCACGACCCAGTGCGCACCTACAGCCACGGGATGCGCCAGCGGCTCGCGCTCGCGCAGGCGCTCCTGCCCTCGCCCGAACTCGTGCTCCTCGACGAACCCGCCGAGGGGTTGGACCCCGAAGGCATCCGTGAACTGCGCGAACTCATCCTCACGCTCAACCGCGAGCGCGGCATGACGGTCGTGCTCTCCTCGCACCTGCTGGCCGAGGTGCAGCAGACTTGCAGCCGTGTCGCCATCCTGCACCGCGGGCGGCTGGTGTTCCAGGGACATTGGCAGGACCTGGCCCGTGACCGGGTCAGCTACCGGCTGGATGTGGACGACTGGACGCGCGCGGTGAACGCGGCGGGGTCGTGCGGGGCGACCGTCGACGCTGCCGCGCACACGCTGTCACTACCCGATGCCAGTGCCGACGTGGCCGACGTGGTGGCGGCGCTGGTCGGCGCAGGCGTGCGCGTGCGCGCGGTCGAACCCGTGCGGCAGAGCCTGGAAGACGTTTACCTCGACACGGTCGCTGAGCGGCAGCTGCCTTGAGGAATCAACCGGCCACTGCGTGGCCCGTCTTCCGAGGCTAACTTTTCTAGAAGCTTGATGTTAGACACGCTCTTCTTCCTGCAATTCCGGCACGAACTGGCGAAGATGTTCGCCCGGCGGCGCACCTATTTGGGGTTCGGCGCATTCCTGGCGTTGGAAGGCATGGTGCTCGTCGGCATCAACCGTCCCGGGCCGCGACGAGCTTTCCAGCACATGATCGAGACGAATGGTTTCGGCTTCGACCGCTACTTCTCGGGGATCACGCTGGCATTTATGATGTTGTACTGGACGGCGCTGCTCCTGGGCGGCCTCTTCCTGGCGTTGGTGGCGGGCGACGTGGTGAGCAAGGAAGTGGAGGAAGGCACGATGCGGATGATGCTCTGCCGCCCAGTGTCGCGCGGGCGCGTGGTGGCGCTCAAATACGCGGCGTGCGTGACCTACACCTTTGCGATGGTAGGATTCATCGGCGTGACGGCGCTGCTGGCTGGGGTGGCATACCGCGGGTGGGGCGGACTCTTCGCGTTCGCGCCGTTGGAACGTGTGATGGCATTGTACGAACCCGAGGAAGGGTTGGGACGCTACTTCATCGGAATCGGTTTGCTGGCGTGCAGCCTGACGACGATCACGAGCATCGGGTTCATGCTCTCGTGCATGAAGATGAAGCCGGTGACGGCGACCGTCGTGACGGTGACGGTCC
>CAXTQD010000160.1:2135-11119 GCA_964246175.1 uncultured Chthoniobacterales bacterium
TCCTGTTCGCCGACAACATCTTTCGGAACGTGCCACTCTTCGACGACTTGAAGCCGTACTTCGTGACGGCGCACCTGGCGACGTGGATCAACGCGTTCCACAGCCGCATCCCGTGGCGCGACGTGACGGCAGACCTCGCGTACCTGGGCGCGGTGGACGCGACGCTCTTGATTGTGGGGTTGGCGGTGTTCGCTCAGCGCGATTTCAAAGCCTGAACGGCCTGCTCGGCCGGCTGACACTCCGGGCACCAGCAAGTCGTCCGGCCGCCGACGGTAGCGCGGTCAAGATCAGTGCGGCAGCGCGGGCACTGTCCGCCGGCTTCCCAGCGGTGGGAGAAAAGCCAATTCTTGGGATAGCGCCAGTCATCGTCGATGATGCGCACGGCGGTGCGGCTGACCCAACGCACGGTCTGCCAGAGTCGGCGGGTTTGGGCGGGCTCGAGGGCGCCAGCGGGCGTGGAAGGATGGAGGCGGGCGCGCCAGAGGATTTCGTCGGCCATCCAGTTGCCGACGCCCGGAAAATGTTCCTGCATGAGGAGCACGGCCTTGAGCGGGGTGCGGCGGCGGCGTTCGAGGAAGCGGGTGAGTCCTTTGAGCGTAAACTTCTTGGAGAGAACGCTCGGGGCGAGCTTCGACCACCAGGCGGGCGGTTCAGCACCCTGGTGGAGACGGACGCGGCCGAAATGGCGCTTGTCCTCGAAAACGAGGGCGTGAGCGTCCTGATCGAGGACAAGGTGGGCGTGCTTGCGCGGGGAATAATCGGGGAGGGGTTCGCGGCGGAGTTCACCGCTCATGCCGAGGTGAACGCCCAACCAGAGGTCGTCGGAAAACTGGAAGAGCATCTGTTTGCCGCGGGCCTCGGAGGCAAGGAGTTTCTTGCCGGGAAGTTGGGAGCGGAGAGCGGCGGTGTCGGTGTCACGGAAGACGCGGATTTCGGGCCGGGCAAGGCGAACGGCGACGATGGGCTGACCGAGACCCGGGTCCCACTGGCGGCGGCTGTGTTCGACTTCGGCGAGTTCAGGCATAAGCGGGAGGGGAAAAGATGCAGGGAGGAAAAATAAACGATTTCGTTGCGGATACCACCGGGGACGTTTATTTTCCGTGCGTTCGGCGGATAGCGTGATGCCAGGGTAGCTCAGCGGTAGAGCAGGGGACTCATAAGCCCTTGGTCGGGAGTTCGATTCTCCCCTCTGGCAAATCTCTCTCAGCGAGAGGGATATATGCAAATCTGGTCACCTCGAAATGGCCAAAGTCATCACAAGAATCATCACATGCCACTGATGTTTGTGGATAGCGCAGAAGCGAAAAAGCTGCGCTAAGTGGATGCTCTTCCTCGAAGGTTGTATTCCGCTTTTCCACGCCCAGTTGTCGCTTGTTTGCGCTTGAGCAGACTGCTAAGCAGGCGAGTAGTTACCGCAGGGCCAAACCAGACCAAAGCGTCCCAAGTATTTCCTCAGCCGGTCAGCATCATTCGCCACTCTGCGCTGGCCGCGCGTCACCGCAAAAAGCCGTCGTCCCGCTTCGCTCAAGGTCTTGCTGTCGCGGCAAACACGGATCACGCAGGCCAGTTGCGCACGGTCAAACAGATCGAGCGCGGCGGCCTTCTCGGCACCCAAGGCGTCGGCCAACAACGCCGCCTCGTCGCCGCTTTCTCCCACCGTCGTTCCTGCCACGGTCTTCCAGCCTGCGCGCAAGCGGTTCAACTCGCCGCCGAGCACCTCGTGGCTGATGCGCCCGCTTGGGGCCAGCGTGGCCATGCGGGTCACGGCGGCGTTGAGGTCACGGAAGTTTGCGTTCCATTTCGCCTCGCCCGAACGCGCGAAATCCAGGAAGGCAGCCCGCACATCTTTTACCATTCCTACACGCCGTCCGAGCCGGCGCGCCGCGTTCTCTAGTTCGTGGTCGAGGTTGGGCGCGATGTCTTCCGTGCGCTGGGCTAACCCTGGCAGCGCAAAGGTCCACAGGTTGATGCGCGCGAGCAGGTCCTCGCGGAACTCTCCTTTCGCCACCGCGCTCGAAAGGTCGCAGTTGGTGCCGGCGATCAGTTGAAAGTCGCTGGCGACCTCCTCGTCTGACCCAACTGGTAAAAATCGCTTCTCTTCCAGGGCGCGCAGGAGCATCGCTTGCTCGTCGGCCCCGAGTTCGCCGATCTCGTCTAGGAAGAGCAAGCCGCCGTCCGCCGTGCGCAGCAACCCGGGCCGGTCGCGCTGTGCGCCCGTGAACGCTCCGCGCACGTGGCCGAAGAGCGTGCTGGCCGCCGTGTCCCCGCGCAGCGTCGCGCAGTTGCGCGGCATGGGCAGCCAGTAGCGCAAGGTCTGGGTTCCCGGCGAAGCCAACCTGGGCACGGAGTTCCAGATGGGCGATGGTACGACCGCCCAGTTCCTCCGGCTTTTGGAAAACATCGCGCAGCTCAAAGGTGACGACACCTTCCGCCGTTGCCTCGACCCAAGGCGAACATGCAAACGCGCTTTCCAAAAGTGTTTCGGCCATCACTGCCTCCTGGCGGGCAGCGCGGGTAAGCAGTTCCACCGTGCCACAACGCGCAAGGGCTTGGCTGGAAGTCATGCCGGCCTGTACGCCCGTCGCCTCTGCTGGCGCGTTGACCTGCCAGACCACGGGCTTGGTACCGGTCGCCTCGCTCAGGATGGCGACCGGCGCTTGTCCGTGCGTCGGACGATGACGCAGGGCCGCTTGCAGAGCGAATGTGGGCAGCAAAATGACTCCGTACATGGCGACGCGCCTTGGGGTAGCCGTGGTTCAGGCGGATAAACGCACATGCTGCTCGCCACCGCGCACGAGCGTCACGTTGATCGCCGCCAGGAGGTCGCGCCGATGGCGCTGGCAGGCATCCAGGCCAAAGCGGGCGTCAAGGAGGAGACGCGGACGCGCGGCGCAAACCGTGGGCTGGCGAGTCAGCACGAGGAAGGCCGTCGTGGAGGGTTCTACGACCCGTTGCAGCCGGTGCCAACTGCTGGCGGGTACCCTGGCAACCTCACGCGCGTCGTTGGAGCGCAGGTCCATGACGACGAGGCTCAAGTTGCCGTCGCGCAGCAACAGGTCGGCGGCCTGCACCGCCCGTTCCGTTGAGCGCCCACGTACCCATAACAAGCGCGAGAGCGCTGCCTTCGGCACGCCCGCGTAGTCAAAGGAGTCCGTGCCGTCGATTAAAGCCATCAGCCCACGACGTTCCAGGGTGGAGCGCACCAACGCAGCGAGCAGTAGTCCACTACACCCGCTGCGGCAAACAACCTCGACTGTGCTGCCGTGCGGCAAACCGCCCCCCAGAGCAGCATCTATGCGCTCCAATCCAGTGGGCAAATAGCCACTGCTCGGGCGAGTCGAGGGCGGGTGTTTCGCTGCCAGGAGTCCCCGAAGCTCGACGATCTTGGATGAGGAAGCCACGGACTGCCTTTATCACGGACTTGAAAAATGTTCAAATATGTTAAATTATAGTTCAACAATGTTCAGAACCTTTCCCGCTGGTCAATATCAGCAAGGAGAATTCTTGCTGGAGGCAAGACCGACAGAGTACCGTGCCGACCGGAACCGTCCCCGGCCAGCTTCCTGCTCCCTCGACTTGCCGCCCATGAAGAAAAAGTCTGCCAGCGTCTGCACCATCGGCTACGAGCAGAGCACCCCTACCGAGTTTGCTGACCGTCTGGCCGAGGCAGGAATCGACATGGTCATCGACGTGCGAGCGGTGCCCCTGAGCCGCAAACCAGGGTTCTCCAAGAACCAGCTTGCCGCCGCTTTGACGGCGATGGATGTGGAGTATAAGCACTTCGTCCGCTTAGGCGCGCCCAAGGCCGTTCGGGACGCCCTGCGTGACGGAGGAACGTGGGCGGAATATGAGCGCGGCTACAACGCCCACCTCGCGGACCAGGGGGAAGAGGTGCAAGCCTTGCTCGACCTCGCCGCTGAGAGGTCTATTTGTCTGCTGTGCTTCGAGCGTGAGCCGGGGGTCTGCCACCGCAGCCTGATCGTGCGGCGGATGGCCGCCGAGCAGCCTGATCTGGTTGTCCACCACATCCGCTACTGATGCGGATGGGAAGTGCTCGTCCTGTTCACAGAAACGATAACTGAGTTTCGTGCGGGATCGGCAGCACGCCGATGATCACCCAAGGATTGGGCGAGAACCCGTGAAACTGCTGCATGGTTCCCAGGAAGAAATGCAGATCGCGGCGGACAAATTCATCGAGGTACTTTTGTCGAACTTTCGCCAGCGCGGTCGGCTCGTGCATCCGGGCAGCCCGCAGGCAGTTCCAGTAAAGTTGTCCGGCTTCCCAGTCCAGGACCTGCAACTCGCTCTCACGTCCCTCGCTGTCGGCGAAGCGGTAGGAAAAGTTGTACGGCAGCTTCGGCATCAGCCGAAAGGTCTGCCTCCACTCGTCGGCGGTGAAGAGTTCCCCCTGCGTGGACTTGTTCCGCATGGCGGCCACCTTGGCGGCGTCCCAGTCTCGTTCGCAATCCTCCCAGACAAAATCGAGCACCTTGGTCGGCTTGAACACGGCCAGCGACAGGGTGTTTGCTTTCGCGCCGTCCAAAAGCGGCTGGAGGCGTGTGTAAACCTTAGCCTTTCTGAGGAGGATTTGGCGACGTTCGCGCCAACCATCACCCGTGTCCAGGTGGCTCAGCACCCGGATGGCCTTCGGGTCGGTCGGATGGTGGGTCTCCGGTCGTGGATCGGAGCTACCTCTGCGAAGTTCAAGCTCGATCCAGTCGAATTTACGGTACTGCTCTTCTTCATCGAGTCGGCGGAATGGTACCGGGTAGAGCCGCACCCACGATCCGTCCGCGCGCAGACCGGCCGTACACACCGTCTCGCCATGTTTGCGTGAAAGCGTCGGATAGGTTTTTGCCGTGATGAGAACCTGTTCCCTCTGCATAAGCGTCAACTTCGATGGTACCTGCCGTGCCCGCGACGAAGCGACGTATTACCCAATCATGCAGTTGTTGTCACGCGATGTTCGATGTCCCTGGCACCGGAAGTTAGGCCGTGCATCCCGTGCTGCGTTGCTGCCGCACGCACCGAGACCGCTGGCCTTTACAGTAGCTCGCCCTGCTTTGGCCGGACGGGAAGCGAGCGGCTGCGGGGCTGTTGACCAAGACGCTGCCGCAGCCGCTCGGCGGCCCGTGGCGCGTAGTCTCTGGAGTTATTGTTGAAGACGACGTGAACCTCGTCCGCGTGAGTAGCGATATTTTGTGCCCGCGCGGCAACTTGGCCGAGTTCGTCGTCGCTGTAGTCGTAGTGGAAGCGCTCGGCCACGGTCTTGCCGGTCAGGTACGCTTTGGCGTCGCGGCCGTGCAGGCGCAGGTAGGCCAGCCGCCCATCGGTGATCGCGTCCACGTCCGGCATGATGGTGAAGTGCCTTGCGTCGGCCGGTGGCCCGTCGATGCTGGCTAGGGTGACACCTTGCTCGCGCAGGAAGCCGACCGTCGCTTCTTGGTGCCGGCCATCCAGCCAATCGTGGTGGCGCAGTTCGAGTACGACCTTGCGCGGGTTCTTGCCCGGGCCACGTAGCTGTTGCAGCAGCGGCTCCAGGGCCGTCAGGTCGGCGGTGCGCGGCGCGAAGCCCGGCGTCATCTGCAAGAGCAAGGCCCCGAGCTTGCCCGCGTGCTCCAGCGGTTCTAAAGCCTCCAGGAAGCGACGGGCGACTTCTTGCTCCAGATCAGGGGTGAGCACCACGTTCTCGCGCTCGGTCAACTCGATTTCGCCACGCAGGTCTTCTGGCAGCGCGTCGGCCTTGGTGGCGTGGCGGCTGAGCAGCTTGTGGCACTTCACGTCGAAGAGAAAGCCCTCGGGCGTCTCCTTGGCCCAGCGCGCGCACATCGTGGCCGCCGGGATGGCGTAGAACGAGGAGTTTAGCTCGACCATGTCGAAATGTTGCGCGTAGAAGGGCAGGCGCTGGCCGGCGGGCAAGCCTTTCGGGTACCACTCGGCCTTGACGAACTCCGGCTCGCTCCAGGACGCCGTGCCTACGCGAACAGTAGGGTTGGCCGACTTGTTCATGTAGTGATGATCATCGACTCGCAACCACTTGACGGACAAGCGAAACAATCTTTTAGTCGGCTACGCCGACTAAAAAACGCGGCATCGGTGCAGACAATCGCTGGATTTTTCCACGGCTGTGTCAACGGGGTCGCTACTCTTGCGTCAGACCTCGATAGCTCCGGGGGCGACGGCACGCGCGGCAGCCAAAATTGAGGCGACAACTGCATCGTAGGGCCGACTGCCCGTCTCACAACGACCCGAAAATGTGTCATCCTCCTGTCCGGTCGGCCCCCGCCCGGCTGGCCTCTTGAATAACACGAAGCCGTCGCGGTGCTCGGGCCTTTTGCCGTTGAGGGCGATGACCTGATGCTCGAACAACGGCCAGAGCGTACCCCTCGGCCCGGCAAGCGAGATCGGTTCACCTCGGCGGGGAAACAATGCCTCGTTGTAGAGGCCCTGCTCGGCTTGGGCGACGATCCGACGGGCCATTGCGAGGATTTGGTCCCACTCTCGGTTGGTAAAGGCTCGTCGGTATGTCCAGGAGTGTGTGCGGTCCATCTGTTTGCCACCGTATCCATGTACCCCTCGCACTGTAAAAGCCTTCTACCCTCACCCTCCCCCCGGGGCCGACGGTGTAGCCTGCCTGATCAACACGACGGCACCACCCCCTTTTCCGGCTTGTTCCCCTTTGTAGAAGCCCGGGGTGTACCCTCGTTGTCAGCGGCCCTCGGTTTGTCGGTCGTTCCGTGACCACGAAGCCGGGGGAAAGCTCCGAGGCGAGGATGCTTTGTCTATGGGGTGAGGGACGACCTGATCGCCTGCTCGGACTGCGCGTTGAGCCACGTGTCCACCTGCCAGAGCCGTGCGGCGACGGCATGGAGCCGTGGCACCTCGCGTTGTCGCACGGCCCGTCGTTGGTCGGCGGCCTGCGCCCTTCGGAACTCCGACGCGCCGATCTCGGGCAATACCTTCCAGAGGCTGCGGCCCGACCGCACCGCCACCCAGCACAAGAAGGGAACGCCCAGCACCTTCCAGGGGGTGTCCGTGGCGAAGAGCAGAAACACGATGCCGAAGAATGAGGGGAAGAATAGGCACCCTGCCGCTTCGCTGGCCGGCTCGGGCAAGCTCGAAATCGAGACGGTCGGCGGCGCAAGTCTGAGCGGGTGCAGCAGAAACTCGTACTCGGGCACGCTTTCGACCTTAGGCAGCACCTGCTTCAAGAGCGACAACGCCGCCTCGCTGTCTGGATGCACCAGGGAAGGATAGGCTGGCAGGGCGACCAACATCGGCAGCAGAAGTTGATCATTTCCCTCGATGTTCCTCTCGATTGCCACGGCCAGTCGGCTTTCTAGCCAGCGTAGATGCACGCCGAGTACCGTGCGGAACGAGTCGAGGAAGCCTGTGACCACCGGCTCCAGCGGCTGCGGCGGCAAGCCTTCGGCCTCCAGGATGCGGGCCGACAGCCAGATCAGGTCACGGGCTGGCACGAGGTGCAGCAAGGACGCCGAGCGGTGCCCGTGCGCAACGATCTTCGCCAGGGCGGCGTCACGCTCCTGGCGGGCGCTTTCCACATAGGCCCAGCCGGACACCAGCCCGGCGGCTACCCGCACGCTGAACCGCTTGGCGAAGAAGGCCGTTAGCGCCGCCGACATGCCCAGGGCGCTGAGCAGGGCCGCCTGTTGGTAGCGCCGCCACGCCTCGGTCTCTGCCTCCATCCACCTGTCAGCGCGCTCCTCGGCGGCCGTGCAGAGCATGGCAACGTAATGAGCCAGGAGGTTGGAGACGAAGAACTCGACCAACGCCGCCCGGCGCGAGGGCGCGCACTCCACGGCGCGCTCCAGGCAGAAGAGTGCGCGCTCGGTGCGCAGGTCCGTGCCGGTGGCTCCGAACACGTCGGCCGCAGCCTTGGCCATCCACCCGGCGGCAAGGTGCGGGTCTTTGGCGACGGCCCCCTCGGCGAACACGGCGGCCTTGGACAGGTTGCCGCCCTGCAACTCGGCCACGGCCAAGCTGGCCTCGCCGAAGCCCGCCGAGTCGCGCGGCAGCACGACGGCGTCGTGGAAGATCAGGGCGTTGAGGCGGGCGCGGTCGTAGGTGGCCACAGGATAGAAATCAAACGAGACGATAGGGTTGTACCCTCGGGAACTGAGACGATGTGCCCTCTGTCTTGTCGCTGTTTTCAGTAGTCGTTGACGGTGGTCTGCAACCGGCCGCCTTTGGCGAGGAGGCGCGCATCGGCGACAAGCTGGATCGTGCCTTCGGTGCAGTCGTGGGACCACTGGGTCCAAACCTCGCGGCCCATCTGCATGGTCTGAGTGTGCGAAGGCCGGCCCATGATGTGCTGGAACGAGGCAGCCTCCACGTCGAGCTTGTTGCCTGCCGACCAGCGGAAATTGAAGGACAGTCACGCTTTGTAGGCTTTCCCTGTCCACCGTGGGCATTGACAGGGCAGAAACGATGAAGGCGCGGTGGGCACCACAAGTTCACACGTCCCCGTCGCGCCGCCGCAGCAGGGCTAAGCCAAGCAGTCCTGCGCCGACGCCGAGCAGCGTCCAGGTGGACGGCTCGGGCACGCTGGTGATGGTCAGCGAGTCGGCGTTTGTACCGGTGCCCCAAGTGTAGACGTAGGTGCCCGGCGTAAAACCAAGCGAGTCAAAAGTCTGGCCGACGTAGGTCGAACTGTCCGTCAAGGTCGTGCCGGAGACGTAGCTCGGCTGCACGTAGACGAACCGGGCACCGTTGCCGACCCCCGCAAAGAGGCCGGTGCCAGAATCCGCGAAGCTGCTGTTGCCGGTCCCGAAGCTGGCGGGACCCGTCAGCCCGCCGCCGTTGTACATGTTCACCTGATAGGTTGACCCCAGCCCCAGACCGGCGATCAAAGCGGCGCTGCTCGGGGTAAAGGATGAAGCAAGTGAGCCTTGGCCTCCACTACTGTACATTTGGCCGAAGTAGGTCAGCGCGCTGAGGTTGAGCGTGCCGCTGCCGTTGACCAC
>CAXTQD010000161.1:0-11085 GCA_964246175.1 uncultured Chthoniobacterales bacterium
GGACAGGCTCGGGCACGCGCCAAGGGTCGGAGCCCGTGGTACGAAAAGCAAAGCGCAAATCCCGCTGGTCATGCCCCGGCTGAACCTTCTTGTCGCCCGACACACTATTACATTGCTACCAGGGTCAACTTGGCGTTAAGTGCGGGCGGTCTTTTCCCGCCGGTCGTCTCCACCCTTTTTCAAAACCCTCTTCCGCCGACGCTCGCTCGCCTCATGATCTTCAACCGCTTTCCCATCGACAAAATCAACTGGGTGACCAGTTCCTTTTTGATCGGTACACTCGCCCTCTCCCTGACCGCCGTGCCGGCGTACCTCTTTGCCTACGGGCTGCCGTGGTTCTTCGTGGCGATGTTCGTGGTGATGTTCTACGCCACGGGCATGAGCATCACGCTCGGCTACCACCGGCTGTTCTCGCACATGACCTTCCAGGCCAAGTGGCCGGTGAAGCTCTTCACGCTGCTCTTCGGCGCGGCGGCATTTGAGAACTCCGTCATCATGTGGGCCAGCGAACACCGCCAGCACCACAAGCACGTCGACCACGACGACGATCCTTACGCGATCAGCAAGGGCTTCTTCTTCGCACACATCGGCTGGCTGCTCTTCAAGCTCAAGCCCGACGACGAGAACTACAGCAACGTCGCCGACCTCAAAAAAGACAAGCTCGTCGCTTGGCAGCACCGCTACGTGCAGTGGATCGCAGTCGGCGTCGGATTCCTGTTCCCTGCCCTGCTCGGCATGGCGGTCGTGGGCGGCTGGAAGGGTTTCCTGGGCGGCTTCCTGTTCGGCGGGGTGGCGCGCGTGGTAGCGGTGCAGCACTGCACGTTTTTCATCAACTCGGCCTGCCACACCTTCGGCAACCAGCCGTACTCGGACCGTTGCAGCGCGCGGGACAGCTGGCTGATGGCACTCTTCACCTTTGGTGAGGGCTACCACAACTATCACCACGAGTTCCAACACGACTACCGCAACGGCGTGAAGCCCTGGCAGTGGGACCCGACCAAGTGGGCCATCTGGCTCTTCGACAAGATGGGCCTGGCCGGCAACTTGCGCCGCGTGCCGTCGGAAAAAATCCTCATGGCGCAGATCAGCCAAGCGCAGCAGCAACTCCAGGCCAAGCTGGCCGAAGGTGGTCAGAGCCTTTCGGAGAGCACCCGCGCGCTGCTCCAAGCTTCGTCGGATTACCTGAACGACCTCAGTGAGCGCTGGGCTGTCCAGCGCCGCGAGTACGTCAAGCGCACGGAAGAAACGTTCGAGAGTTCCCGCGAGGCGATGAAGGAGATGCGCGAGGAGTTCAAGATGGCGATTGCGCACCTGCGCTTCGTCAAGACGCTCGAAGCGACGTTGTAAGACGCGCGACGGTTTTCACAAGCCGGGGCTGCCTCTCTGGGGCAGCCCCGTTTTAGTTTGGATGCCGATCAGCGCCGCACCAGCGTGATCCGCTTGAGCCGAGCCTCGTCGGGCGGGCTGAACGTCGTGATCTGCGGGTCATCCTTGAACGCGTTGTGCACCAAGCGCCGGTCGTACGAGTTCATCGGCTCCAACTGCACCGGCCGCCCCGTGGCGCGCACCTGTTCGGCCAGCGCGCGGATTTCCCGCAAGAACCCGTCCTGCTGCATCGTGCGGTAATGCTCCACGTCCACGACCACCCGCGGCGCATGACGGTCGCGGGCCTGGAGCAGGCGATTGAGCAGAAGCTGCAAATCGTCCAGCGCCCGGCCGCCCGGACCGATCAGCCGGTCGGCCTCGGCCGTGAAGATTTGAAGTGTTAGCACCCCTTCCGGCCCCGTGCTCTCCTGGATGTCGAACGCGTACCCCAGGTGACCAAGCATCGTGTCGAGAAGTTCTTGGGGGGTCGGGTTCATGGGTGGAGGGAGGTCAGGGTTTCGACCGTTTGGGAGCGCCCTTTTTGCCGTAGTTGGCGCTGGAGCCAAACCCGCCGAAGCTCCGTCGCTCCGGGTCCTTGACCGGCTCGAACTTCGTCGTCCCGGTCGGGACTGCAGCCACCGCTCCGGCCGTTGCCGGGGTGGCGTTCTGCCGGGTGATGTAGAGCTGGAGGATCGTCAACACGCCCTGCACCGTGTAGTAAAGCGCGAGCGCCGCCGCAAAGCTATAGCAGAAGAAGCCGAAGAGCAAAGGCATGAACATCAGCGTCTTTTGCTGCGCCGGGTCACCCGTGCGCGGGGTGAGGCGCATCTGCCAGAACTGCGTGCCCATCATGGCGAGCGGCAGCACGTTGATCGGGAACCCGAAGAGCCGTCCCACCGTGTCCGGCTGCGACAGGTCGTGCACCCACAGGAAGCTCGAATTGCGCAGTTCCGTCGCCACGCCCAACATGTAGAGGAAGCCGAAGAAGATCGGCATCTGGATAAGCATCGGCCAGCACCCTCCCAACGGCGCGAGCGGGCTCATGCCGTTAGCGCGGTAGACCTTCATGGTCTCGGCGTTCATGCGCGTGGGGTCGGAGGCGTACTTCGTACGAATCTCCGAGAGCTGCGGCGAGAGCACGGACATGCGCTTCATCGACTTGTTCGCCCGGTTCTGGAGCGGGAAGAGCACGCTCTTGACCAGGATCGTCAGGAGGATGATCGCCACCGCATACGAGCCGAACCAGCCGTGGAAGGTGTTCATCAGCCCGAGGAGCAGGATGCTCACCGCTTTGAACTTGCCGAAGTCCATGACCTCCTGCTCTTGGTG
Source organism: uncultured Chthoniobacterales bacterium (assembly GCA_964246175.1). GTDB lineage: Bacteria > Verrucomicrobiota > Verrucomicrobiia > Chthoniobacterales > SZAS-18 > CAHJWO01. The sequence continues at coordinate 2,695 of CAXTQD010000161.1, forward strand.
GCCGAGCTTTTCGAGGCGGCTGTAGTACTTCGGCCCGGCGTAAATCTGGAACGTCTGCGCGCTGGTCGCCCCTGGGGCGAGGTCGAGTGCAGGCATGCCGAGGGCGGCATCGAGGCCGTGGAGGACGGGTGCGTTGTGGGCGATCTCGTCCGGTTTGCGTGTCAGGTCGAAGCGCCGCGCCCAGACTTCCCGGGCGGCCGGTTCCTCGCCGATGATCGCGGGGATCGGCGCGACGATTGTGGTGTAGAACTGGTCTTTGACCGCCACCCACGCCGCCTTGCCGATGCCCTGGGTGATCACGTCGCGGCCCTGGCGCGTCTCGTAGCCGAGCAGCGGCACGCGGCCGGGATCGAAGCCCATGGCGTTCGCGGTGCGGTACTTGCCGTCGGCGAGCCAGTCGTACGCTAGGTACTGCGGCTGGTCGCGCCGGTGGATGGGCGCGGCTGAACCAGCGTAGATGTAATAGGGGTCGTGAACAGGCTGCGCGCCGGTGTTGGTGAAGGTCACCGTCAGGCGCACGGCGGGGATTTGTTTTTCGTCGCCCTGGTAGTCGAGGGTGTATTCCTTGGTGATCTTCAGGCCGGAAGGTTCGGTGCGGGTATAGCGCACGGTGTTGCCCTCCTGCGTGCCCTCGTAAGGCAGCGTGGCATCTTCACCGGCCCGGGCACTGAGCGCCCCGATGGGGATGAGACCGGCGTGGTTGAGTTCGACGTTGACGCCATCCTCGGCGAGGTGCTCCTTGCCCAGCGGCTCGGCCTCGGCGATGCCGCCGCCCAGGTTGGTGAAGGTTAGCTTGAGCTGCGGGGTGATGACTTGCAGCCGGGTTTCCGGGACAGACGGGATCGCCTGCGCGGGCGCGGCCTCCGTGCGCTGGCTCACGTCCTCCGGCCGACCAGAGGTCAGGACCGGCGACGAGGCCGCGGCAACCGTCGCCGGGGTCGGCGTGGGCGTGGGCAGCGGCGGGTAGGCTTTCGAGAAATAATACTGCCACGCCACCAGGCCGATGATGCAGCACGTTACAGCGATCCAAGCGGTTCGATCCATGGAAAAAAGGAAGGAACCCATACCCCCGAAATCCTCCTTTGCCAAGGACGACCCGCGTGCAAACAAACGGTGACAAGCGGCACGTCCCCCACCACACTGACACTCCAACCGCCATGCACCGACTCCCCGTTCGCCTCTTTTTTCTCCTCGCGGTGGTCGGTGCCGGCCACACGCTCCGCGCGCAGGAGGACAACGGCGTGCGCGTGGAAACGGTCGTCTTCGTACGCCATGGCGAGATGCCCGCCAACGACGAGGGCCAGCTTTCCTGCCAGGGCTTCAACCGCGCGCTAGCGCTGCCGGACGTGCTGGTCGCCCGCTACGGGGCGGCGCAGTACATCTTCGCGCCGACCACGACGAAAAAGCCGGTCCTCAAAGGAGCGGCGGGGAACACCCCGGGGAAGACGTATTCGTACGTGCGTCCGCTGATGACCATCGAGCCGACGGCCGTGCGCCTTGGGCTGCCGGTGGAAACGCGGTTTGCCTACGACGAGATCGGCGGTCTCCAGAGCGAACTGCTGTTGCCCACGTACCAGCGGGCGACGGTTTTCGTGGCGTGGGAGAGCACGGCGCTCGAGCAATTGGTGAAGAGGCTCCTGGCGGAGTGCGGCAGCGACGCGGGCGAAGTGCCGACATGGGCGGCGGACGATTACGACGGGATTTTTGTGGTGCGCCTGCGCACCGAGGGCGGCAAGCGGACGGTGACCTTCGCCCGCGAGCAGCAGGGGCTGGACGGCTTGAGTGCGGAATGTCCCGAGACGAAGAAACGGTGACACTCGCAACCGCAATGGTCCGCTAACAGGTGCCAGACGAACGACGTTCGCCTTGTACGGCGACTTTCGTTCGTCTACAACCAGTTAGGCAGCTACGCGCTATGAGCACCTTGACCACTCTCTACCGGCCCGTCGGCCAGCGTGAGCTTGACCTCATTGCTGCCGCCGACTTCCGTGCCTTCCCGCCTCGCTTGTCCTGGCAGCCCATCTTCTACCCCGTCACCAACGAGGAGTACGCCATCCAGATTGCCCGCGACTGGAACACCAAAGACCCCGAGAATGGTTCTGTTGGCTACGTCACCCGCTTTTCCTTGCCGGCCGAGTTCCTTGCCCACTACCCGGTCCAGCAGGTCGGTGGGCGCGAGCACCGCGAGTTGTGGGTTCCGGCGGAGGAGTTGTCCGAGTTCAACGCGCAGATTGTTGGTCGTATCGAGGTCATCCACGAGTTCCGCCCAACTCCCACACCCGCTGCCTAACCACGCGCTCCAACGAACAGAGGCTGGCATCGAGCGTGTTTCGAGTTCATAGTCCATCCTCGCCAGCCTCTGTTCACTGAGCTTTGATGCGTTGGGCACTCGGTTTGTCACCATGTTTCAGCCCAGGAGAACTGAAACCCGGCCAGATTGGCTAGACCCGGACGGCATCAAGATTTACACGATTTCGGCTTGCAACCAGCCCGTTGAGCAAACTCCATATCTTGCTCGACTTGCCGACAGCAAAGAGCAAAGGCCGGTGGATTGGTCACATGTACCGGCTTTTGCGATTTTCCACGACGGTGCAGCCATGAGGTATCTCGTGCTGGCTTGGTGGGGCAACGACAACGAGTTGTTTACTTCGGTGTCGGTGCAAACCGCATCCGGTTGGATGGAAGACCCGGCAAGATACTCGTTTTGTGTATACGACTTGGAGGTGATTTGGCAGGAGCGCAACCACTTCGTAGAGTCTATGGATTGTGCCGAGCCCAGCCTCGCAGATTACCGCGCTAGGAGGCTCGACCATGCCTGACGAGGCGCTCCAGCAAACGCCTGCGGTGTCGCCGAGCTTGGAGGCACTAAGGCTTGTTGCCCAACAAACCCTCGATCTTTTCCAACACCTCGGGCGTCAGCTTGGGAACAACTTCCAATGCGCCGAGGTTGTCTTGAAGCTGCTCGACGCGCGACGCGCCCGTGATGACGGTGCTCACGTGGGGATTGCGCAAGCACCACGCCAACGCCAGTCTCGGTAGGTTCGTGCCAAGGTCGGATGCCACATCGGCAAGCGCCTTGACGCTTTCCAATTGTTTCTTGGCTTCGTCGTTGGACATGCGCTCTTTGAGCCACTCGTAACCCTTGAGCGACATGCGGGTGTCGCCCGGGTCGCCGGCGTTGTACTTGCCTGTCAGCAACCCACTCGCCAAGGGCGACCAGATCGTCGTACCCAGCCCGATGTCGCCATACAGCGGCGCGAACTCCTTTTCCACCTTCTCGCGCACGAACATGTTGTATTGCGGCTGCTCCATCGTCGGCAGCGGCAGGCCGAGTTCGCGAGCGATGGTGGCGGCCTCGTTGATCTGCGCGGCACTCCATTCTGACGTGCCCCAGTACAACACCTTGCCTTGGGCGATAAGGTCGGCCATGGCGCGCACCGTTTCCTCAATCGGAGTCTCCGGATCGGGCCGGTGACAGAAGTAGAGATCCAAATAGTCCACCCGCAGCCGCTCCATCGCCGCATGACACGCTTCGACGACGTGCTTGCGGCAGAGCCCCTTCTGGTTGGGTTTGTCGCCGCCCCAGAACACCTTGCTCGACACCACGAACTCGTCCCGACTCCATCCCTCCTTTTTGAGAATCTTGCCCATGACCTTCTCCGCGCCGCCTTGCGCATAGGCTTCGGCGTTGTCGAAGAAGTTGATCCCCGCGTCAAATGCAGTTCGCATGAGGTCGCGGGCGGTTTCCTTGCTGATCTGCTGGGCGAAGGTCACCCACGCACCAAACGACAGCACGCTGACCTGCAAACCAGACTTTCCGAGGCGGCGGTATTCCATAGGGTTATCTGCCAGTTCGCGGGCGGGGCACTCTCTGGTTGTTGGCTGGTTTTGCCCGATAAGAGGATCAGGCACCTGCCTGACGGCCCAGAGGCGTCCAGCTATCGTATATACAGATTGCCGGTTGATGCTGGCACGCGGCAACTTTCTCTCAGAACTGAGAAAAAAGAGAACTGGTCAAAAAAAACCATTGGACGCCGACTCCGGACGCTACCAATATCCCGCGCGAATAAAAAGCCCCCTCCATCCGACTAAAACAGGGAGACATGAAATTGAATCGACCGCCATCCGAATACCCCATCATCGTTCACTCGCACCTCGGCTGGGACTGGGTTTGGCAACGCCCGCAGCAATTTCTTTCACGCTTTTCTAAACGTCACCAAATCCTTTTCGTGGAGGGACCAGTTCCCTCGGAGGAAGTGACCGAGCCCACCTCCGAGCTGCGTGAGGTCACGGAGTTTCCGAACATCACGATCATGCGCTCGAAGATGCCGGTCGCGCGCTGGTTCGACGGCGCGTACGTGGACAAGGAGCGCCGCCGGCTCGTGCAGGAACTCCTCGCCGGCCCGCTCGGACTGCGTTTCCGTGACCCCGTCCAGTGGTTCTACGATCCGATGGCGGTGACTCCCTTCGCCGGACACATGGACGAGCAAGCCATCGTGTTTGACTGCATGGACCAGCTCAGCCAGTTCAAGGGCGCGCCCAAGGAACTCTTGCGCCGCGAGCGCGAACTCCTCGCTATCGCCGACGTGGTCTTCGCCGGCGGCCCCAAGATCGGGCGCGACAAGATCAAGTACAACGCCAACACGCATTCCTATGGCTGCGGCGTGGACGTGAAGCACTTCGGCACCGCACGCAGCAAAAGTACGGAGATCCCGGCTGACGTGGCGAGCTTGCCCGGGCCGGTGTTCGGGTTCTTCGGCGTGGTGGATGAACGCATGGACTACGAACTCGTCGCCAAGCTGGCCGACGCCAATCCGCAGGGCAGCGTGGTCGTCATCGGCCCCATGACGAAGGTGGACCCCTCGGCCATCCCGCAGCGGCCAAATCTCCACTGGCTCGGCGGGCGCGATTACCAGCTCTTGCCCGCGTACGTCAAGAAGTTCGACGTGTGCCTGATGCCCTTCGCCATCAACGAGGCCACGGAATACATCAATCCGACCAAGGCGCTCGAATACATGGCGACGGGCAAGCCCATCGTCTCCACGCCGGTCGAGGACGTGGTGCTGCAATTCAGCGCAGTCGTGAAAATTTCGCAGAACAGCGACGAGTTCGTCGCGCTCTGCCTGGAAGCGGCGGCGAACCCTGACGCGACATGCATCAAGCGCGGCCGGGATCTCGCAACGCGCAATTCGTGGGAATCCATCGTCGAGGCGATGGAAGCCCACATTGCCGACGCCATCGCCACCAAGCTGCCCGTGGTGGAAAGCGGCGTGGCTTAAGCACAACCGGCTGCTTCCAAGGCAGCTTGGTTTTCAACAGATCCCCGGTCGGCGAGGCAAGGATGCTCCGAACCCGACCTGGCCGCTGACGGCGAAGTGGCTGCCGCCCGGCGGAAGTAGCGGCGTCCTTATCATTTCACCTTTCTTCTTCATGGCTTTTGATTATCTCATCGTCGGTGCAGGGTTCGCTGGCAGCGTACTCGCCGAGCGCCTCGCGCGCGTTTGCAACAAGAAGGTCCTCGTCGTGGACCGCCGCAACCACATCGCGGGCAACGCTTACGACCACTACGACAACGCCGGCGTGCTCATCCACAAGTACGGACCGCACATCTTCCACACGAACTCGCGTGAAATCTTCGACTACCTGTCGAAGTTCACCCAGTGGCGCGGCTACGAGCACCGCGTGCTCGCCAGCGTGGACGGGCAGCTTCTGCCGATGCCGATCAATCTGGACACGATCAACCAGATGTACGGCCTCAACCTGACGAGCTTCCAGGTGGAAGAGTTCTTCGCGTCCAAGGCCGAGAAGCGCGACCCGGTCAAGACCAGTGAGGATGTGGTCGTCGGCAAGGTGGGGCGCGAGCTTTACGAGAAGTTCTTCAAGAACTACACCCGCAAGCAGTGGGGGCTCGACCCTTCGGAGTTGGACGCGCTCGTCACCGCCCGCGTGCCGACCCGCACGAACCGCGACGACCGGTACTTCACCGACAGCTACCAGTCGATGCCGCTGCATGGGTTCACGCGCATGTTCGAGAACATCCTCGATCACCCGAACATCAAGGTCATGCTCAACACGGACTACCGCGACGTGCGCGACTTCGTGCCGTTCAAGGAGATGATCTACACAGGGCCTATCGACGAGTATTTCGATTACCAGTTCGGCAAGCTGCCATACCGCTGCCTGGAGTTTAAGCACGAGACCCACGACCGGCCGAAGTTCCAATCGGCGGCGGTGGTGAACTATCCGAACGACTACGCCTACACGCGCATCACGGAGTTCAAATACCTCACTGGTCAGGAACACAACAAGACGAGCGTCGTCTACGAGTTCCCACAAGCCGAGGGCGACCCGTACTATCCGATCCCGCGCGCGGAAAACAGCGCGCTTTATAAAAAGTACCAGGAACTGGCCGACCAGACCCCAGGCGTGTACTTCGTCGGACGGTTGGCGAGCTACCGGTACTACAATATGGATCAGGTCGTCGGTGCGGCACTGACGATGTTCAAGAAGATCGCCGGCGAGAAGAACGGCAGCGCCAGCAGCAACGGCAACGGTGCGAACGGCCGCGTGGTCGCGCCGGTCGAAAACAGCGCCGTGCGGCCGTAAGCAGCCGGATGGAGATTGCCGTCGAGAGCCGGCGGCAAAAGCTTGCCAACGTCGAAAGGCGTTGGCCCGCTGCGACGGTCATTGACGTGACCTCGTGTGGGGCGGAGCCATGGGTGCGTTTCAGCCCGTTTTATCCGCACGGAGGTATTCCGATCCCGAACACGCCCGGTGAGACCGCTCAGTCGGTGGAAGGATTGTGGCAGGGTTTGAAGGTCTTCGAGCGCGAGGATATCGACCCGGGCAAGTGGGCCATCACCGACATGGTTGGCATCAAGCGAGGCGGCAAAAGCCGCGGGCTGGTGCATGGGCATCGTTTCGGGGTGGGCAGCGAAGTGTTGCTGAATTACCGGGAAGCCCGCCATCGTATCTACCTACCGGCGTACCGGTGGGTGTTAGAACACCGCCTGACGGCCGAGGTCAAACGACTGCACCAAATGGCCGCCGAAGAGCCTCTGGTGCTGCTCGACTACGAGACGAATGCAGACGTGGAAGACCTGTCCCGCCCGCTGTCGCACGCAGCATTGATCAAGCACCACCTGCAAGGCACCTGGCCGCTCGTCCCTACTTTAGGATGAGCGGCGCGTGACGCGACGGGAACTCACCCCTTGCCCGCCCGCTTCTTGATCCCCGCCGCCGGGGCCGTCTCGCGCAGTTTGGCGTTGCCGTAGAGCCCCGGGCAGCACCCGTACGTCTCCCAAAACGCCTTGGAAAAATGGCTCAGACTGCTGTAGCCCACCGCCGTCGCCGCCTCGGTGACGTTGTGCCGGCCTTCGCGCAGAAGCTGCGCGGCGCGTTCCAGACGTAGTTGCCGTAAATATTGCGGCACCGTTTGGCCGACCTGCTGCGAAAACATCCGGCTCAGGTGGAACGTCCCGCAACCCACCTGCGTGGCGAGCATTTCCAACGATGGCGGGTTCTCTAGGTCACGTTGGAGGATGGCGCACGCCTGCTCGACCCGCTCACGCGTCAACCGTTTCTGACGGTCGCAGAACATTTCCTTCTTGGCCTCAGCCTCGGGCGCGTCGGGCACGAACAACAACAACGACAGGAGTTCGAGCACCTTCGCCTCGTACCACATCCGCCCAGCCGCCGAACGCGCGTTGACGGGTGGCTCGGCCACGGCGCGGGCGATGGTTTGCAGGGCGAGGGTCATCGGCCGGGCGATCACGAACGCACTCGCGCTGGACTTCTCCCGCAGGAACGCCATCACCGGCCCCTCGGCTGCCTCGGCCGCCTCCCCTAGCCGGCGCGCGAGGTAGGCGCGCGAAAGCTCCACCGTGACGAAGTGGTGGTGCTCGCCCGGGGTGCGCGTGGCGACAAACTTCTGCGCCTGTGCGGGTGCGTAGAACGCCACGGAGCGCACACCGATACGCGTTTCGCGCCCCTTGCCCTCCGTGCGCAACGTGGCGGTGCCTTGGAGGTTGAGACAGATTTCGAGGCTGTCGGCGTGGAAGGACCGGCTCCAATCCAACTCTTTCTCGGAGCTGAAGTTGTGGTACTCGATGCTCACCCCTTCGCGCGAAAAGCTGCCGAAAAGCTGCCGCCATTCACCTTGGATGTGTCGCCACACGCCGTTCTCGGCCGTGGACAAGGAAAGAGGCTTGGCGCTCATTGTTGAGAACGAATCTCAGCAAGTCATACCCCTGGCAGGGGGAAGGTTCAAGCTAGAAGCATCGTTTGGAATCATGGCGGGTTCGCCGCGCGGCAACCGCCCGGCGTTGGACGGTCGAATCAGCAGCGACCATACCCAATTCTTTCTTCCCATGCTTCCTACCCTCTACAGTC
>CAXTQD010000162.1:0-437 GCA_964246175.1 uncultured Chthoniobacterales bacterium
CATGGTCGCCGACCTCGCGGCGGACCTGCCGCCACCTGTCCCGCCCGCCGCGCCCAAGTCTGCGGGCATGCGGAAGGAAGGTGAACGCCGCGCCGACCGTGACGAACCCGGCTGGTACGCGCCGACGCCCTGAGATCCACTGTGGCCGACGGCATCCCGTTCCAGAGTTTGCTGGCGCGCCTGCATCTGCACGCGGTGTTGCCCGCGCTCGCGGACCTCGTGGAACTCTCGCCCGAGGCGCGGGCGTTGGCGAAAGACTGGGATTTTTCGTTGCGTCTGCTCCTCGGCGGGCGGCATGGTGCGGTAGCCACGCTGGTTTCGCCCGGCGACGGCAGCCTCGCGGTCCATCCGCACGGGGACCTGCCCGCCAAGCTGACGCTGCGTTTCCTGTCGGCTGTGCAGCTCAACCGCACGTTCCTCAACCGCCGTGCCCTGCC
>CAXTQD010000162.1:447-6977 GCA_964246175.1 uncultured Chthoniobacterales bacterium
CCTGCCGCCGCTGCCGACGGGCGGGTTTTGGAACGTCGCGCGGGTGGGGCCGTTCACGAAGCTGGCGAAAAGCCTGGATGCGGCGTTGCAGCCGGCACCGGGTGCGTTGGAAGATCCTGCTTATCGGGAACGGCATCTGCGGCTGCTGTTTCGCGTGTTGCTCGGGGCGATGCCGGTGCTGGCGGAAGGCGACCCCGTGGCGCGTCACACGCTCGGGCACACGCCGGACGGTACGGCCGAAATCCGCGCGCCGGGCTTGGGAGTGACGGGCTGGGTCCGGTGGTCGCGTGGCCGCATGACCGCCGGTCCGGGGGTACTGCCCGGTGGCGGCGGTCGACCCGACGTAGCGATCACGTTCGTGGACCGCCCGACAGTCGAGGCCGCACTGCTCGGCACGCTCGATCCCAACGCTGCGGTGGGCCATGGGCTGGTGGTCGTGCAGGGATTGGTGCCATTGGCAGACGGCTTGAGCGTGGCAATGGACCGGGTGGAACGCTATTTGAAGCCTGAGGGTGCCACGCCCGCGGTGGCATTCAGCGGCGGGGCGGGGTAGGCTCCGGAGTCCTGGTTGGGCTGCGGATGTAGCCGGTCGTCCCCCGAGGTAGGGATGCTTCTCCGAGGCAATCCCTGATTTTTGGTCTAGTTGACCTTGGGACGAACGCTGCCGGCGCAGCGAGAACCTCCTCCGCACGATGAAAACAAACCTCACCAAACGCCGGTTCAAAGCACAGAAACAATCCTCGTGTGCTATGTGCAAGCCACACAAGCGAGGCGGGGAGGACAAGAAGACCGTCCGCGACCTGCGGCAAGCGGTGAAGCATGAACAGGAAATCAGCGAGGTTGTGCGTTAAGCTCCTTAAACATTCCATGTCCCGTTCCTTTTCCCGATCCCTAGCCCTATTCGACCGTGCCGCGCGTGTGATCCCCGGCGGCATCTACGGGCACACCAACCCCGCCGCCACACTGCCCACGGCCTCGCCTTACTACGCCGTCAGCGGTGAAGGCTGCCGCTACCGCGATCCGGACGGCAACGAATACATCGACTATCTCTGCGGCTACGGCCCGCTCGTGCTCGGCTACCAGCATCCCGAGGTCGAGGCCGCCGTGGAGACGCAGCGCCGCCAAGGCGACTGCTTCAACCATCCCACGCCGCGCATGGTGGACCTCGCCGAGCGGCTCGTCTCCCTCGTGGACTTCGCCGCCTGGGCTGTCTTCGGCAAGAATGGCTCCGACATGACCACTTGGGCACTCCAGGTCGCGCGCGAACACACTGGCCGTAAGAAAATCCTCATGGTCAATGGTGCCTACCATGGCAGCCACGCCTGGTGCACGCCGGGCCACGGTGGGTTAATCGAGGAGGACTACGCCCACATCCACGGATTTGCCTGGAATGACCTGGACGAGTTCGAGCGTCTTCTGAAGACCCACCGCGGGCAGGTCGCCGGGGTGATCCTGACGCCGTTCCACCATCCAGCATTCGGCGATAGCGCGCTGCCCGCGCCGGGGTTTCTGAAAGGCGTCGAAGCTGCCTGCCGCCGCGAAGGCGCGGTTCTCATCCTTGACGACGTGCGCTGCGGCTTCCGGCTGCACCTGGGCGGATCACACCGCTTCTTCGGCTTCGAGCCGGACCTGATCTGCTTCTCCAAGGCGCTCGCCAACGGTCACCCGCTCTCTGCCGCACTCGGCCGCGCCGAACTCGCCAAGGCAGCCGGGAAAGTGTTCCTCACAGGCTCGTTCTGGAACAACGCCGTGCCCATGGCCGCCGCGCTGGCCACTCTCGACGTGATCGAACGCGACGACGTGCCCGGGCAACTCGCGCGCACTGGCGCGGCGTTGCGCGAAGGCCTGCAACGGCTCGCCGACAAGCACGGCCTACCGATCCACTACACGGGGGCGGACGCGATGCCTTTCATGTCCTTCGCACAGGAGCGCAATTTCCTGCGCAACCAGACGTTTTGCCGGGAAGCGGTCAAGCGCGGCGTGTTCTTCCACCCGCACCACAACTGGTTCCTGTCCGCCGCGCATACCCCGGCCGACATCGACGAGACGCTGGCCGTTGCTGACGCGGCGTTTGAGATTGTACGCGAGGAGTTTGGTGCGTAGTTTCCTCGCGTGGAAACTCTCCGTGGCACCGCGACCCATTGCCAGAACACCAGCCGTGTCAGTGGCGGCGGGAACAATGGCGCGGTGACCACCACTTACGTCGCGCTCTTCCGGATTGGTCAGCGGCAGGTGCAGTTTCCCAGCGGTTCGCCTCTGTCGATCTCCGACAGGGACGAGGTGGTTGTTGCCAGTTATCCCTGGCGCGGTGCACTCTCCGCCGACGCGGCGCAGACGTGGCGCGCTTGGATCTACGTCAAATCAGCCAATACACGATGATCCACACCAAACGCATGACTGCGCGCATAGAAGGCAGTTTTTGTGTGTTCCTGATCGGGATGCGGATCAACCGGCTGTGGAAGGTCCACCAATGGTGGCCGGTGGCACGGGCGATGCCGCGGATGCTGAAAGAGTTGCGCCTCCACCCGGAGTTGGGCCTGCTCGGCGCACACAGTTGGTTCGGTGGCCGGACGGTGATGGTGCAGCAGTATTGGCGTTCGTTCGAGCAGCTCACCGCGTACGCACGGCGGCCGGACCTCGCGCACCTGCCCGCATGGGGAGAGTTCCGCAAACGCGTGGGCGACAGCGGGGACGTGGGCATCTTCCACGAGACGTATCGCGTCGAGAACGGGAACTACGAGGTCATCTACCACCACATGCCCCCGTTTGGGTTGGGCGAAGTGGGTGAACTGACCGAGATCGGCGGTCACCACGAGAGCGCCGGCGGCCGGATGGGGAAGTAGCGGCGGCTTTGTTCCATGTGGAACAAAGCTTCTTAAAGGCCGCAGTTCTTCCGCACCGTCCAGAGCATCAGCCGCCGCGGCAAAATCCGGTACGCCAACGGCCCGCCTACCGCCTGCCAAACGTTGCCGACCGTGCGCATCGCGCGCCGGGCTGCCGAGGCTTCCTCGGTGACCAGTCGGCAGATCGTCCGCGCCACGACTTCCGGCGGTGGCGCGCCCGCCATGGAGCGGTCACTCGCCGCAAGGCAACCGCGCACCGCTCCCGCCACCGGGTCGGACGGATCGTCCAACCCCCGCCAGTAGCGCATCGCCCGGTTGAACCCCGTGTTGATGTCCGCCGGTTGCACGTCAACGAAGCGCACCCGGTGTTCGCCGGGACGGGTCGGTGCGCTTTCCTCCATCTGCAATCCCGCCGTGAACGCACTCAGCGCCGCCTTTGCCGCGCTGTACGCTGCGCCGAAAGGCAGCGGCAGCCGCGCCGCCAAAGAGGTAACGTTGATCACCAACCCGCCCGGCTGCGCGCGCAGGCTCGGGGTCGCCAGCCGAATCAACGCCATCGGTCCGAGCGCCAGCGTGCGGAACTGGCCTAGGAGTTCGTCCGGCGGGATCTCCACGCCGGGCCCGAACCATCCGCCACCAGCGTTGTTAATCAGCACATCAAATCGCCCGCCGGCATCTGTGAGCGCCGCGTGGAAAACGTTTTCCAATCCTGCCGCGTCTTCAAGGTCGAGCGCGACCGGGTGGAACCCAGGTAAATCCCGCGGCAGCCGACCTACATCTCGCGCCGTGCCCCACACCTCGCAACCTGCCGCTGACAGTGCGCGCGAGATTGCTAGACCGATGCCAGCACTGGCTCCGGTGAGGAAGACACGTTTGAACATCTCGACTCGTTCTACGCCGCTTCCCACTTGCGCAGGACAGCCGCGACGTTCGTGCCGCCGAACCCGCTGGAGTTGTTCATCACCGTGGCCGGCGCAAGGTCGATGGGTTTTGTGATGATGGGCAGTCCCTCGCAGACTGGATCGAGTTCGGTGATGTGTGCGGACACGGGTACGAAGCCCTCCTTCAGATTCACGCAGCAGAATGCCGCCTCCATCGCTCCGGCGAGGGACAATCCATGACCGGTGAGGCTCTTGGTGGAGGAGACCTGCGGACGTTGGCCTTCGGGGAACACACTCTTGATGGCCTTGACCTCCGACGGGTCGCCGAAGGGCGTCGAGGTCGCGTGGGCATTGATGTACTCGACTTGCCCAGGCTGGACCTTGGCGTCGGCGAGCGCCGCCGTCATCGCGCGTCCCAGCCCGTCGCCGCCCGGGTCGGGGGCGAGCACGTTGTAGCCGTCGGACGCCTGACCCCAACCGAGGATCTCCGCGTAGATGTTGCTCTCTGCGCCGCGTTCGAGGGCGTGGTCGAGTTCCTCCACGACGAGCACCGCCGCGCCGCCTGTGCCCACGAAGCCGTCGCGCTTTTTGTCGAACGCACACGGGGCCTTCTCCGGGTCGGTCTGCACACTGAGCGCGCGCACGGTGGCGAAGGGCAGGATGGAGAATTTGTTGCAATCCTCCGCGCCCACGACGAACACGGTCTTCTGTTGCCCCGTGCGGATAAGATCGGTCGCCAAGCCCAACGCGTGCGCCGACGACGAGCACGCGCTGGAGAGTCCCACGCTCGCCCCACGGATGCGGAAGGCAGGCACGAGGTTGATGTAGAGCGAGCCCGGGATGGAATTGATGATGCCCATCGGCTGACAGCGCATCACCCCGCGTTTGAGCATCGTGTCGAGGTTAGCGTAAGCCATCCACATCGACCCGCCGCTAGCGCACATGAGGCCCGTCGCCGGGTCGGACACCTGTTCCTGACTCAACCGCGCGTCTTCGATAGCTTGGCGCAACGCGAAGTACGCGTAGAGCGAGTTCGGCGCCATCGGCCGGAGCGTTTCCCGGGAAATCTTGTAGTGCGGCGGGTACGTCCAATCCTCGAAATCCGTGCTCGGAAAGCCGAAGCCCTTCACGGTGCCCGCGAGCGAGACGGGGATTGCCGGATCGTCCGCGAACTCCGCGAAACGCTCCACGCCCGTACGGCCTTCGCGCAAACTGCGGCTGACTTCCTCGCGGCTGTTGCCGATGCTCGTGATGAATCCCAGCCCGGTGATGACGGCGCGTTTCATGTGACTCGGAAAGTGCCACTACCCGCCGCCTGCTGCCACCGCAGAATCACGTTTGGGGTTGCGCCACCGGGTCATCGGCGGCCTCTTCCTTGTCCAGGTGCTCGACGACCTCCTGACCGAACGCCAGCTTGAGGTTCTCGATCTGCGCAAGCTTCTCCCCACGCAGTGTCGCCCCCCCGCGGAAGATCGCCAGCGGAGCGCGCAGCCGCACCAAGCTCGCTTCCATCTCGATGAGGTCACCCGGCCGGGCGCGGCGGTGGAAGGAAGCTTCCTCCATCGATGCGAAGAGCACCTCGTTGGACTGGAGTTCCGTGCGGGTCTCCTTAGGCGCGCCTTCGAGCACCCACAGGCAGGCCGCCTGCCCGATAGCCTCGAACACGATGGACGCCGGCATGATCGGGTTATCCCTGAAGTGGCCTTCCAGGAAGGTCTCGTCGCCCCGCACCTTGTAGCGCGCACGCACGGTGTCCCCCTCGATCTCAGCATCGTCCAGGAAGAGGAAAGGGGGTTGCTGCGGCAGGCGCGCCACGAGGCTGTCGCGGTCGTAGCGGCGGACCTTCGACGTGGCTTCGGCGGTCTTGGCGGACCCACTGGCGATCTTCCGCGTGATGAACGCCTTCACCTCGCCCAGCGTGCGGATCTCGCGCAGTTCCTCGTTCTCGATGGAGATGCCGACGGCTTCCTCGATAGTGAGCACAATTTCCAGGAGTGTCAGCGAGTCGATGCCGAGATCCTCGGTGAGCCGCGTGTCGTCGCTGGCAGTGGCGAGGCTGGCTTCCTTCTCGGGGGCGAGGTGACGCTCGATGATCCCGTACACCACGGTCGGCAGCGCCGAGCGGTCACCAGTGGTGCGGAAGTGCATGGCGGCCTCGATGGTTTCGGGGCTGCAACGCTTCAAGGCCGTTTTGAGGTGCTGGAGGTCTTGTTCGGTCGGGGCGGACATCAGGCGGGTTGGGGTTGGCAGGGCCGGTACGCCGCAATATAACCGGCCGTTGGCCGCACGTCTCCGGAACCTTTTTTGTTTGTTGTAATGCTTTTGTAATGGCAACGCAACGGGGCAACTTACCGGCGTGAACCCCGTTCCGTGCATCCTGGCGACCCACGAGTACCTGCCGTTCCGCGGGGGAGTGGCGGCGTACGTGCACGAGGTGGCGGGAGCGGCACGGGCAAACGGCCACGCTCTGGAAGTTTGGGCACCCGACCGGGGACAAGACATGACAGGAGAAACGGACGTGGTCCGCTTCGCTTCCAACGGGCGGCTGACCCCGCGCGGCCTGGGTGCGCTCGCGTGGGGTTGGTGGCGGCGACGGCGCGAGCTGCGGGTGCGTCCGACGCTGCTGATGAGCGTGGGCGCGCAGATGATTTTCTTCTGGTTCGACCTGTTGGGGATTGTGCCGGCACGGGGTACGCTGGTGATTTTCTACGGCTCGGAACTGCTGCGCTTCAGCCGCGGCCCGGTGTGGCGCTGGCTGGCGCAACGGCACTACGCGCGGGCAGGGGGATTCGCCGCGATCTCGCGC
>CAXTQD010000162.1:6987-11077 GCA_964246175.1 uncultured Chthoniobacterales bacterium
CGAGTTGGCGCGCGCGAGCGGCTTGCTGCCAGCGGGCACGGAGGTGGCGGTCGCCCCGTGCGCGCTGCCGGCGGCTTTCGTAGGGCGTTCGCGGGCGGCGGTGGAGCCAGGCGACGCCACATGGCGTGTGCTGACGGTCGCACGGTTACACCCGCGCAAGGGTCAACGCGAGGTGGCGCGGGCGCTGGCGGGATTGCCGGCGGAGACCAGGGCGCGCGTGGTCTACCAAGTGGTCGGCGTCGGCGACGCGGCGTACCGTGATGAGGTCGAGGTGGAATGCCGGGCGGGCGGGGTGCAGTGCGAATTCCTGGGTGGGCTGGGTGACGACGAACTCGCCGTGGTCTACGCGCGCTGCACACTGTATGTACAGGCCAGCCAGACGCTGGCGCGCAGCGTCGAGGGGTTTGGGCTGTCGTTTCTTGAAGCGGGTTTTTACGGGAAGCCATCAGCCGGGTTCCGTTCCGGCGGCGTGGTGGAGGCGGTGGTCGATGGCGAGACGGGCTTGCTCGTGCCGGAAGGCGATGTTCCCGCGTTGACGGAGGCTATTGCGCGTTTGCTCGGGGAAGGGGCGTTGCGCGAGCGGATGGGGGTAGCAGCCCGCGAGCATGCGCTTGAACTGCGCTGGGAAAACGCGGCGAGGGTGTTGTCCGGGGCTGCGGAGCGACTCATCTTGAGGTAGGACGGCCCCAGGAGGCAGCCTTACCTTGCGAACGTTGCGCGGGCGCGACGGGAAATTCTACGCCCCGCGTTCCATCCACACCGCCAAGAGCGCGATGTCTGCTGGCGTCACTCCGCTGATGCGGCTGGCTTGGCCCAAGTTTGCCGGGGCAATCCTTGCGAGCTTTTGACGAGCCTCGGTTCGCAGGCCGCCAATCGACGCGTAGTCAATGCCCGGCGGGATTAACTTACCCTCCAATCCGCGCGCCCGTTCCACGCCTGCCTCCTGCCGCCGGATGTAGCCCTCGTAGCGCAGGTCGGTTTCCACCTGCTCCCACACTTTTGCGGAAAACTCGCCGTCGCGCCGGATTTCCGCCGGCAGCGAGCGCCAACCGTTCTCCGGCCGGCGCAGCCACGCGTCCAGCCGCAACCCGTCATGTCGAGCCACGGCGGTCCACTCGCGCGCCGCAGCCAGCCGCGAAAGCTTGTCGCGGTGGCGCGACCAGCAGGCGTCGTCGATCAAGCCGAGTTCACGCGCTCGGGTAGTTAGGCGTACGTCGGCGTTATCGGCACGCAGCAGGAGGCGGTGTTCGGCCCGGCTCGTGAACATCCGGTAGGGTTCGTTGGTGCCCTTTGTGACGAGGTCATCGATCAGCACGCCGGTGTACGCCTCGTCCCGGCCGAGCACGAACGGCCCCGCGCCACGTGCCTTTTGCGCCGCGTTGATCCCCGCGACGATCCCTTGCGCGGCAGCTTCCTCGTAGCCACTGGTGCCGTTGATCTGGCCAGCGAAGAACAGGTTCTCCACGCGTTTGGTTTCCAGCGTCGGCCGGAGTTGCGTCGGCGGACAGTAATCATATTCCACCGCGTAGCCGGGCCGGATGATCTCGGCGCGTTCCAGTCCGGGCACCGTCTGGATGAACGCCAGTTGCACCTCGTACGGCAGGCTGGTGGACACGCCGTTGACGTAGAACTCCCGCGTGTGCCGCCCCTCGGGTTCGAGAAAGAGTTGGTGGCTCGCCTTCTCGGCGAACTTCACCACCTTGTCCTCGATGGACGGACAGTAGCGCGGGCCGACTCCCTCGATCCGCCCGGAGTACATCGGCGAGCGGTGGAGGTTGTCACGGATGATGGTATGGGTTTGTTCGTTGGTGTGCGTAGTCCAGCAGGGGAGTTGTTCCACATGGAACATTCCATCGCGCCAGTCGTTCAGGGTGAACAGGTCCATCGGCCCGCGTTCCGCCAACCGATCAGGCCAGAACGAAAATGTTGGCGGCGGGTCGTCGCCAGGGTGGAGTTCGCACCGCGAAAAGTCGATGGAACGCCCGTTAAGCCGGCAGGGGGTGCCGGTCTTGAAGCGGCCGATCTCGAAGCCAAGTTCGCGCAACGAGTCGCTGAGCGTGCTGGCCGCGTCGCCCATCCGGCCGCCGGCCTGGTTCTGCTGGCCGACGTGCAGCAGCCCGCGCATGAAAGTGCCCGTGGTGACGACCACCGTGCGCGCCCGCAACCGGACGCCCAGCGCCGTCTCGACACCTGCCACGCGGTCTCCGCCGTCATCGAGGACCAGCCGGGCGACGTTGCCCTGATGCAGGTCGAGGTGTTCCTGCGCCTCGCAAACCGCCTTCAGACGGAATTGGTACGCCTTCTTGTCGCACTGCGCCCGGGGACCACGCACACTGGGACCCTTCGAGGCGTTGAGCACGCGGCACTGGATGGCGGTGGCATCGGTGTTAAGGCCCATCGCACCGCCGAGCGCGTCGATCTCGCGGACCATGTGGCCCTTCGCCAATCCGCCAACGGCCGGGTTGCACGACATTTGGCCGATGGAGTCGAGGTTCTGCGTGAGGACCGCCGTCTCGCAACCCATGCGCGCCGCGGCGAGAGCGGCCTCGATCCCGGCGTGGCCGGCGCCGATGACGAGCACTTCGTAGTTTTTCGGAAAGGTGAACATGCGCCAAAGTTTCCGCATTTTCGCAGCCGCAAAGATGAACGTCGGCGCGAAGAAAAGGTCTCGAGAAACGTGGGGTTTATTCGCACGGAACACGGGTTTGCGCCAGGGCGTGCTTGCGGCGACAATGGCGGCGACTCGACCCCGACCCGCTACCCGAAGCCGAGCCGATGAAGAAGGAATCTGCCGCCGGTCCGCCGACGCTCCCGGCCGCTTCGCCGTACAAGTCGGCCGCGGAGGAGCTGGACGCGCTGCGCAAGACGCTGCGTTTGGCGTGTCAGCACTACGCCAAGCGCATTGACATGGAGATCATCCGGCTGCGCGAGCGCATCGCTGGTGCCGGCGAAGAACAGACCGCGGCCGAGATCAAGGGGAAGGCATCGCCTGCAGTGAGCAGTCAGCTTTATGACCTGCGTGACGCGATCACGCTGCTGCGTACCCTGGAGGTCAAACCGCTCGCTGGTCGCCGCAAGGACCTCAAGAAGATCGAGTCACTCGTGGATGAACTCCGCCTGCTGCTGGACCGGTGGGAGTAAGGTCTAATAAGATGTTAGGCGACTATGAGCACACCTCCCGTAATCGACGGCAAGCCACCCCGCGCCATCACGCTCTACTTGCCCGCCACGCTGGCTTTACTTGCAGGCCTGTTTCTCCGCTCAGATTGTTCTTGTGGTTGGCCGGATCGGTTTGGCGAGGCTGTACTCGTCGTTCCCTTTTCCTTCCTGATCCTGTGGCCTGTCGTACTCGCCTTTTACCACGGGTTCTGTTTTGTTCGCAGCCTCTTCCAGCGCCATCCACCCGCCCGTCCCGTCGCCTAACCACGCGCTCCAGCGAACGGTGGGGCTGGTCGCTCGTGTTTTGGCTCGCCTTTCTTCCCGCCGTCGCTGAGCTTGGAGGCGTTAGGCGACACTGCCACGTCCAACTTCTATGCACCGCTACTTGGGTCGCTTGCTCTTTGAACGTTGCTCACCTCGCAACGCCTGGGCTTACCTACTCTGGTTGCTGCTGGCTTACGCGCCTCTGGCCGTTTCTGCGGTCGCCGTCAACGACGACCATCGCCTTCTGCATTCAAAGCACCTGTTTGATGCCCTGTACCTGCTGCCGGTAGCTTTCGCCCTCTGGCAGGCTTTCTACCCGACGCTTTGCGGTTGGTTGCTCTTCACAGTGCCGACCGTGCTTTGGACAGGGTTTTTGTTGTTTCTCGCCGTCCGCTGTATGCTCACGACCCATTTACATGGCTTCTTGGCGCAACAGGATTTTCCGATAGGTTGTATTCTGTGTGGTGCAGCGGCGCTGGCGAGTATCGCGCTCCTCTATGCTCGCCCTACACCCAGCACTCTCACCCGTGTCGCCTAACCACGCGCTCAGCGAACGCGTTCCGCGTCGCCGAGCTTGTCGGAGTCAGGCTCCGAGATATGAATGCGCTTCGCCCGGCTTCGGCTACGGTCGCGCTTTCACTCGGCGGCTGCGTCAGCACCGTCGACC
>CAXTQD010000163.1:0-4910 GCA_964246175.1 uncultured Chthoniobacterales bacterium
TCCGTCACCCGCCGGCACGCCTGCGCTACGCACGCCGCCCCCGCCGGTCCCTGCCTCTGACACCCCGGAGCCGGCCGCCCCCGTGGTCATCCAGAAATCCGGCGGACAGAGCGGTGATGAAAACACCGATTACCCCGCCCCGGCGCGCAAGAAGCGGTACTTCTTCGGGTTGTTCGGGGGTGGGCCGGATTACCGCTTCCTCACGTCGTCGGTGCTCGACGCCATCGACCGCGCCCACGTCCGCGCCGGCCGCTGGAAGTACATCGTCGTCCACAACAGTGAGACCCGGCAAGGCAACGCCGCGGCCTTCGACTACTACCACCGCAACGTCCGCCACATGCCCAACGGGTTGGCGTACCATTTCGTGATTGGCAACGGCACGAGCACCGGCGACGGCCAGATCGAGATCGGCCCCCGCTGGACGCGCCAGATCAACGGCGGCCACGTCCACAGCGATTACCTCAACAACATCGCGTTGGGTATCTGCCTAGTCGGCGACTTCAACCGCGACGTGCCCACGCGCAACCAGTACGCCGCCCTGGACGAGCTCATCACCTACCTGCGCAAGCGCGTCGGGCGCGTGGACCGCCGGTTGTCCATCGTCGTCGCGCACAAGGAGATCAACCCCGTGCCGACGGATTGCCCCGGCAACCGGTTTTCCTACGCTTGGCTGCACCGGAAGTTCGACCAGGGGCGCTGAGAACGTTCAAGGGGCGACCCCGTCGTTGCGCAGCATGATCCTCGTGCCGCTACGCCATTGGGCGGAGGGCAGCACGCTGCCAATCTTGAGCCGCTCTTTCCAGTCGTCGAACATGTCCTGCTCGACAATCAGGTAGACCGCGTGCGACCGGTCCGCCCACCGGCGCAGGAACTCGTCGTCGGTGAGGTACAACGCGCGCCCAATGCCGAGTTGGCGCGTGGCGAACTCACCCGTCGGCGGTACGCCGACCCAGTATACCTCGCGGTTGATGTAGAAGAGGATGCTCGGATTGTCGATGGGCAGGCCGGCGCAGGCGACGAGCGTGCTGGGCTGGGTGTCGCGGTCAGCGATTAAGGCAAGTTCTTTGAGGGAGAAGTGGTCTTCGAGCACGACCAAGCCCCGCGCTGCGCACCCGAGCAAGACCAGGGTCGCCACCGCCGTCACCGGCAAGACGTGTCGCCACGCGCCGCGCAAGGCTAGGATCGTCACCGCCAGCCCGCCGGCTGAGAACACCGCGCCCGTCGTCCAGATCAGGGGCAGCAGCCGCCCCCAGGATTCCAGCGAGATGCCGCTGATGGTACTCGCGAGCGTGTCGCGCAGGGCCGTCGGAGCGGCGGCGGTCGGCGCGGCCGCCCACCAGTTCAGCCAAACCGCTGTGCCGAGCGCCGCCAAGCCAAGGGCGCCGAGGCCAATCCCTGGAGCCACACGGGTCCAAGCAGGCAACGTGCGACTGTCACCTTCCGCCCACGACCACGCGAGCCACACCGCCACCGGGCCCCATGCCGTCAGCAGGTAGTAATCCTGCATCGAAGAAAGCAAGAGTGTCACCGCCGTCACTGCGAACCATGTCGCCAGAAGTCTGCGCGCCAGCCGTTCTCTGGTGTTGGCCGGGGATGAACGCCGCACGGTCCACGCCGCCGGGATGAAGAACGTCCACGGCAAGAAAAATACGAGGTGTTCCGGGAAGAACACGTACCACGGCACCTGCGAACTGTCGGCGGGATAGCGTTTGTTGAAGACGTGGCCGAGCTGCTCGTTGAGGAACTGGTCGCGCAAGAATCCCGGGTAGCGCGCCTCCACCGCCACGTACCAGGGCACGAGCAGCACGAGAAACAGCAGCGGCCCCGCCGGCCGCCACAGTGCCCGCCACGCCGGCCGCGCCGCCGGGAACCGCCACGCGAGGATCGCCCCCACCGCCAGCGGGTACAGCGCGCCGTGAAGGCCTTTGCACCCGACGCCCACCGCCATGCACAGCCACGCGCCGAGCGCCCAGCGTCCGGCCCGCGCCGGTTCGTCGCACGCGCGCAGGAAGCACCAGAACGTCCACGTCAGGGTCGCGGCCAGGAAAGGCTCCGGTGCGATCAGGTGACAAAAGATGAATGTCCCGGCCATCGTGGCCAGGATCGTCGCCGCCGCCCGGCCCAACGCCGCGCCACCGGCGCGCCAGCCGAGCAGAAATACCCCCGCAAACCATGCCAGAGAGACAAGCGCGTTGGGCAAACGCGCGGCGAACTCGTTGATCCCGAAAACCCGCATCGACGCCGCCAGCGCCCAGTACACGACCGGCGGCTTCTGGAGGCGCGGCACGCCGTCGTTGGTCGGCACGTACCAGAGGCCGCGTTCGAGTTGGCCGCGGGTGCCGGGCAGGTAGTCGGCCGGCCGGTTGAGCATCTCGCGCACAGCCCCGGCGTATTGAGCCTCATTCTGGTCGAAAAGTGCTGGACCCACGCTGGCCACCAGATACAGGACGGCTGCCAAACACAGTGGCAGCCACGGCAGGATCGACCGGCGGGCCGGTAGACGCGCGGCGAACGGGCGCGGCGAATCCTGAACGAGGGAAGCGAGCATGGCGGAACCTGCCACTAAAGAAATTAAATGCCGGGTCGGCAACATTTTTTGCGGGAGCTTTACATCGGAACGCACACCGGGTGCAACCGTGCTAGGTTGCGCGACTTTTTCCCCATGAAAGTCGGTATCCTCGGAGCGAGCGGTTTCATCGGCAAGCACCTCATCCGCCGCCTGCGCACCCGCGGGCACAAGGCGGTGGCGTTCACGCGTCCGGACGGGGGCAAGCCGCCTGGCAGCGTCTCGACCCGCCCCGTGCCCGCCGACGGGTTGCCCGACCTGCGTGGACTGGACGCCGTCGTCAACCTCGCCGGCGAGACGATCCTCGGCTGGTGGACCAAAGCCAAGAAGCGCCGTGTGCTCGAAAGCCGCGTCGGCACGACGGACCGGCTCGTCGCCGGCTTCCAGGCGTTGCCGCCGGGCAAAGCTCCGCGCGTGCTCGTCAACGCCTCCGCGGTCGGCTTCTACGGTGACCGCGGCGAGGAGACGCTCGACGAGCACCAACCAGCGGGCAGCGGCTTCCTCGCAGAGGTCGCGCAGCAGTGGGAAGACGCCGCGCAAAAGGCGGAGGCCATCGGCGTGAGGGTCGCGCGAGCCCGCTTCGGGATCGTGCTTGGCAAGGACGGCGGTTCGTTCACGCTCCAGCACAAAGTCTTCGGCGCAGGCTTAGGCGGGCGCTTGGGTGGCGGCAAGCAGTGGACGAGTCCCGTCCACGTCGAGGACGTGGTCGGCTTGATCGTATTCCTCCTGGAGCGCGACGGGCTGGCGGGTGCGTTCAACACCGTGTGTCCCGAGCCGATCCGCAATGGGGATTTCACCGCCGCGCTTGCCCGGGTCATGCACCGGCCCGCCGTGCTGCCGGCCCCAGCGTTCGCGCTCCGTACGCTGCTCGGCGAAGCGTCGCACATCGTCCTCGACAGCACCCGCGCCGTGCCCGCCCGCGCGCTCGACGCCGGCTACGTGTTCCGCTACCCGACGACGGAAGCGATCCTCACGGACGTTTGCGCCGCCGCACCCGCCCGCGCCGGCGGCGTTGACGCCCCTGGAACTGTCCGCTAGAAGCAGGGGCGCGCGTCCTTTTCCCTTCATGTTCACCAACCTCAAGCACCTCCATTTCCTCGGGATTTGCGGCACCGCCATGGGTGCGGTGGCCGCGGCGTTGCGCGACCAGGGTTACACCGTCACCGGATCAGACGAGGATGTGTACCCGCCGATGTCCACCTTCCTCGAAGAAAAGGGCATCACGCTCTCCCGCGGCTACCGACCGGAGAACATCCCGGCGGACGCGGAGTTGATCGTCGTCGGCAACGCCATCCGCCGCGGCAACCCCGAGGTGGAAGAAGTGCTCAACCGCAAGCTGCCATACTGCTCCTTACCCGAGGTGCTCAAGTTCTTCTTCCTGCGCGGCCGGCACAACATCGTCGTCTCCGGCACACACGGGAAGACCACCACGACCTCGCTGGTGACGTGGATTCTCCAGTCCGCCGGCCTCGCGCCGGGCTACATGATCGGCGGCCTGCCGAACAACCTCGGCCAAGGCGCGCGTTTTCACGATTCGCCGTACTACGTCATCGAGGGCGACGAGTACGACACGGCGTTCTTCGACAAGCGCAGCAAGTTCGTCCACTACCTGCCCGAGTTGCTGGTCATCAACAACGTCGAGTTCGACCACGCCGACATCTACAAGGACGTGGATGAGATCAAGCTGAGCTTCCGGCGGCTGGTCAACATCGTGCCTGGCAACGGGCTGATTCTCTTCAACGCCGACGACCGAAACTGCGCCGACGTGGTCGGGGCCGCGCTCTGTAAAAAGATTGGTGTCGGCCTCGGCGCGAACGCCACGGACGGGGGCCGCATCGAGAACATCCGCTACGAAGCGGGTGCCACACGCTTCCGGCTCGGCGGCGAGGAGTACGCCACGCCCATGATGGGTGAGTTCAACGTGCGAAACTGCGCGATGGCCGTCTCGGCGGCGCGGTTCTATGGCCTGACGCCGGGTGCGATCCGGCAGGCGCTGGCGAGCTTCACCGGAGTGCGGCGGCGACAGGAAGTCCGCGGCGAGGCCAACGGCGTGAAGGTCGTCGATGACTTCGGCCATCACCCGACCGCTATCCTCGAAACGCTCCGCGGCCTGCGCCAACTCCACGGCGATGCGGGCAAAATCTGGGCACTCTTCGAGCCGCGCTCCAACTCGACGCGCCGTGCCGTGTTCCAGCACCAACTCGCCGCCGCCTTCGAGCCGGCCGACGGCGTTGTGATGGCACGCGTCGCCAAGCTCGAACAAATCCCCGAGGCCGAACGTCTGGATCCCGAGCGCGTCGTCGAGGACATCCGTGCGAGCGGCAAGCCGGCGTTCTACGAGGAC
>CAXTQD010000163.1:4920-6612 GCA_964246175.1 uncultured Chthoniobacterales bacterium
ATCGTCGAGCGCGCCGTCGAGTTGGCTGCGCCCGGTGACATGATCGTGGTTTTCAGCAACGGCGGCTTCGATGGCATCCACGCCAAGTTGCTGGCCGCGCTCGCCGCGCCCACGCCAGTCGCCGCATGAAGAAGGCTGTCGCCGCCTTCGACGAAGCAGGCCACAAAGTCCACGACTACAGCCACCTCATTGCCCGCTGGCGGCGGATCGCGCGCGGCGCGGGATTGACCCTGCGTTCGTTCGCGCTTGTAGGGGAGTTCCCCGTCTACTACCTGCGCACGCGCGGCCCGCTGGCGGGTGGGTTCTACGTTTCGGCCGGCATCCACGGCGACGAACCCGCAGGACCCGCGGCACTCGCGCTCTGGGCGGAGACCCACCTCGCCACGCTCGTGCGCGCCCCGGACGCGCTGCCGCTTTTCATTCTGCCGTGCTTGAATCCTTGGGGTCTCGTGGAGAACCGCCGTTCCGATCCCAAGGGGCGCGACCTCAATCGCAGCTTCCACCGCCGGGTTTCCCCCGCGCACGAATTGAAGCGTCTCCTTGTCGGCGAACACTTCGCCCTCGGCGTAGCGTTGCACGAGGACTACGACGGTTACGGAGTTTACCTCTACGAAACCAGCAACGCGCCAGACGACTTGGGGACCGCCCTGCTGCGCACCTGCAAGTCGAAGACGATGCCCATCGACTCGCGTCGACGTATTGAACGTTTTCCGTTCAAAGACGGCTTGCTGCGGCACCGCATCCAGCCGGAGGACGTGGACGACCACCCGGAGGCATTTGCGCTGTATCCCCGCCACTCGCCGCGCTTCATCACTTTCGAGACGCCGAGCGAATTTAGCCTCGCACACCGTGTCCGGGCACACGTCCGGCTGTTGGAAGGCTGCGTTCGACACCTGCAACAGACTCGCGCATAATCATTTTCTCATGCAACTCCCCGACCAACCCTCGCGCTACCATGTAGAGCGACGGCTCGGCGAGGGTGGACGTGGCGAGGTGTTCCGGGCGTACGACCGCGTCCTGCGACGCTGGGTAGCACTCAAGCGGTTTGCCGCCACGGGCGAAGATGCGTCGCTCAAAGAAGCTTGGCAGGAGGGCATCCACCTCGCCGCCGTTCAGCACCCCAACGTCGTCACTGTTTATGACTGCGGCGCGGACGAAGCCGGGCCGTTCTTGGTCATGGAACTGGTCGAAGGCGAGACGCTCGAAGAAGTCGTCCTGCGCGGGGCGTTCCCGCTGCGTGACTTTCGTATCTTGGCGCAGCAAAGCCTTGAAGGACTCGCCGCGGCGCATCAGGCCAGCCTCTTGCACCGCGACTTGAAGCCAGGCAACCTCATGCTCAAGCACGGGCCGACGAACGACCTCCAGGTCAAGCTGATGGATTTTGGCATCGCCGGGTTCACTGCGCCGGCCTTCGGCGGCGTGCTGCCGTCGGCGTCGGACCGCGTGGGCACGATCTTGGGCACCGTGGAGTTCATGGCGCCGGAACAGTTTGAAAGGCGGCCGGTCAGCGCGCGGAGCGAGCTTTATTCGATGGGGTGCATTTTCTACTATGCGTTGACGGCGCGCGACCCGTTTTTGGGCGAGACCATGGAGGCTGTAATCGCCGCCCATCTCGCCGCGGAGGTGGTGCCGCTCGCGGGAGTACGCCCGGACTTGCCTCGCTCGCTGTGTGATTGGGTGATGCGTCTGCTC
>CAXTQD010000163.1:6622-10952 GCA_964246175.1 uncultured Chthoniobacterales bacterium
CGTCACCCGGAAGACCGACCGACGTCGGCGGCGGAGGCATTGTTGATTTTCCACGGGCTGTTCGCTGACTTGGCCGCACCGTAGCGCGTTCAGCGCAGGCCAACCGCGATGCCGAGCAGCACCGCCAGCAAACCGAGCAAAACGAGTGCGACATACAGAGGCCACGTGAACCGCAGCCAATCGGAGTAACGCACCTTCGCCGCACCGAGAATTGCCATGAGCGCGCCGTTGGTGGGAATGAGCAGCTCGCAGATTCCTGCCCCGTACTGGTACGCGAGCACGACCACCTGCCGGGAAAGGTGCAGGAGATCCGCCAACGGCACGAGGATGGGCAGCGTCAACACCGCCTGCCCGCTCACGCTCGGCACCATCGGGTGCAGCACCGCCTGTCCGGCGACCATCCCCACCGCCGCCAGACTGACCGGCAGTCCCCTCAACGGCGCGAAGAGCCCGGCCACGAGCGTGTCGACGACGTGCCCGGTGTCGAGCACGACGTAGATCGCGCGCGCGAACCCGATTAGGAGCGCGCCGAACGCCATCGACCCGAACCCTTCGACGAACGCCTCCGCGGTTCCGTTGACCCCCAATTTTCCGACGATCCCTGCCGCCACGCCCATGATAAAGAACACCGCGGCATCCTGCTCGAAGCCCCAATCCCACCGCGTCACTCCCAAGATGAACACCGTGAACCCCGCCGCCACCAGCGCGAGAACCACGGCCGCCGACGGTCCTGCCACCGCTTGCCCGTCTTCCACCGGGGCGGCGTTGTCTGCCGTCGCGGGCAACCGGCGTGCATGGCGATGCACTCCCCAAGTCCAAACCGCAAGCGCGGGCACAAAGAATGCCATCCGGTAGCCCGCCGCCGAAAGCTGAGGCAACTCCGCCAGCTTCTGCGCGATGACCGCCTGAAACGGGTTCACGGGGCTGAACGCCGAGCCGACTGACGCCGCCCCAATGCTCATCGCCGCCGCCGTCAACGGGTCGAAGCCCAGCCGCCGGCACAGCAGCAGCAGCACGGGCACCAGCGCGATGATTTCCTCCTGCAAGTTCTCCAACGCCCCGCCCGCCGCGAACACGACGCAGACGACCGGGATTACCCACGTGCGACGGTTTTGCAGGCGGTTAGCGAGCCAGTCCACGGCCTGCCGGAGCGCGCCCGTCTTGTCCACGACCGTGAATGCCCCACCCACCAGGAACACGAAGAACACCACGTCGGCTGCGTTGATGAGGCCCTTGGGGATTTGCACCACCGCGTCGAAGGGACCGACCGGCGCGCGCGGGACGGCATGGTACGTCCCCGGCACCACCACGGGCTTGCCCGTCGCTGGGTCATCGCGCCGGTCATACACACCGGCGGGCACGAACCACGTCAGCGCGGCTGACAGAAGAATGCCCGCCACCAGCAGCACCAACGGGTGAGGAAAACGCAGGCGCATCACTCACTCAACCGGCCGTACTTGCGCAGAATCTGGCGCAGTTCGTCGTGGGGCAAAGCCGGGATGTGGTGATCGTTTTGACCTGTCATGGGTTCGGCAGCGACGAGGGCGTTGACGATGGCTTCCTCCGTCGCTTGCGCGACCGCGTCGAAGAGCGGGTTCATACGGTCGTTCGGCAACATTTCGAGCCGTGCGGTGCCTTCGGGGTTGGCGGCGTCGAGATTGGCCGTCGAGAACGCGAGGAAGATGTCGCCCGAGCCGTTGCCCGACACGCTGCCGGTGCGCGCGAGGCCCATGCTGGCGCGGCGCGCCAAGCGCTTGAGCTGGTGGGGCAGGAGCGGCGCGTCGGTGGCGATCACGATGATGATGGAGCCCAGGTCCTCGTCGCGGAACGACGGTAAGTTGATCTCGCGCCCCACCGGCACGCCGGCAATGGTGAGTTGCCGACGCAACCCGCAGTTCGCCTGCACGAACACGCCCAGCGTGTACCCACCAGCCTTCGCGCCGAGGTGCCGCGAGGCCGTGCCCGAGCCACCCTTGAACTCGTAGCAGATCATCCCCGTGCCGCCGCCGACCGAGCCTTCCTGCACCGGGCCAGGCGCGGCGCTGTCGAGGGCGTGGAAGACGTGCTCGTCCTTGATGTGGAAACCGTTCACGTCGTTGAGGTAGCCGTCGTACGTCTCGGCGACGACGGGCAGGCTCCACCAGTAGCCGCTCGCATCCGGCGCGCCGTGGGCCACGCGCCACTTGATGACCGCATCGCGCACGACCCCAACGCTGTGGGTATTGGTGAGCATCACCGGGCCTTCGAGGAACCCACCCTCCTCCACCCACTCCATGCCGGTCATCTCACCGTTGCCGTTGAGGCTGAACCCGGCGGCAAAGACTGGATGTTCGAGGGTATCCTGGTGGCCGCGGGGCAGGATGGCCGTCACGCCCGTGCGGACGGGACCGACGCCGACCTTCAACGGACCGTCTCCTGAGATGATCGTCGTGTAGCCGACTTCCACGCCGGCCACATCCGTGATCGCATCGAGCGGTCCAGGCGTTCCTTCAAAAGGAATACCTAATAGCCGCGCGCGCGGCTTGTCGCCGGCCAGCGCAGCCTGGGCCGCCAGTAACCAGACGGCGGCGATCCAGCCCCATCTTCCCTTAATAGCCAATGCGGTAGCGGGGTTCAAGCTTCAGGCTCGATCCATCTTCTGCGGCCGGCGCCGGCGCGGTCAGTCGCTCGGGCACAGACCGACTGCCGGGCAGCTCCGTTGGCACAGCCGGAGCGGGTGGAGGTTCCAACGGCAGGAAAATATTCACGCACAGCCCCGCGGTGCCCGGGTCGAGTGAAAAACGTCCGCCATGGTCGAGCACGACGCGTTGCGCGATGGGTAAACCCAAGCCAAGCCCTTGCGCCTTGGTGCTGAAGAAGGGCGAGAAAACCTTCGGCAAATCTTCGGCCGCGATCCCAGCGCCGTTGTCCACGATGGCCAGACGGAAGCCGATCGTTTCGCTCCCAGTCTTTTGCGCGGCCAATCGGACGCGGACCTGCGCGCGTGTCTTTTGCGCGGATGCCGCCTCAATGCTGTTGATGAAGAGGTGCTGGAATACCTGGGAGAGCGCCTTAGCGTCGCCGCGCAGCCGCGGCAGTCCATCGTCGGCGTTGATCTTGATCTGTGCGTCGAGTGCCTCCGTGCTCGTGCGCGCGGCGTCGGCTGCCTCCTGCAACAACTTGGGCAAATCGGCGGCGTCGATCACGCCAACCGTCGGATGCGCGAAGCCTTCGATGTGTGCGACGATGCTATCTAGACGGCCCACCTCGCGGGTGACCATTTCCTTGAACTCCAACCGGAAGTTCTCGTCGGTGTACCGTTGGGGCAGCAGTTGGGTGAAGGTCTTGATGGCAACGAGCGGATTGCGAATCTCGTGCGAGATCCCGGCGGCGAGTTCGCGCCAGAAGCGGGTGCGTTCGAGCTGTTCCTGCTGCGCGTCGGCGGCGAGTTGCTCGGTGAGATCGTCCACGAGCGCCACCGCGCCGAGGCAGCGCCCGCCACCGGTCAACTGCCGGGTGCGTACGGCCAAGGTGCGCACCTCAGCGCCGCGGTTTTCAAGGAAGACGGGTTCACGCGTTGGTTCGCCTGAGAGCGCATCGCGCACGAGCCCGGCAATGCGGCTGCCGAGACTCTCCACCGGCACGCGCGTCGCGGAGCGGCCGGACGGCCCGGCGCTAGCTTGGACGAGGTTGCGCGCCAGAGAGGGAAAGAGCTTTTCCGCCGTCGCGTTGCACCACGTCACCTGCCCCTCGGCATCGGACGTAATGACCGCTGTGGGCATCAACTGGAGGAGGTTTTCACCGAGCGTTTTTTGGGAGAGGATTTCCTGATGACGGATAGCGTTTTCCAACGCGGTGGCGACGTGATCACTGAGGAAAGATAGCTGCGGATGGTCTTGGTGGTCGAAGGGCAAGCCGTCCGTCTGCCCCGTGAAGATCCAACCGAGCACACGCCCGCGCAGATTCAGTGGAATGAAGGTCTCCGCACCCATCAAATCGAGCGAACGCCGCAACAGCGTGCGCTCGGCAGGATCAACGATGTGGTCGAGCGACGCGCGCGTGATCAGGCGCGGGAACCTTTGGAGCCAGCGCACGAGCGGGTCGCGGTCGTTGAAGACCATCGCCGACGTGTCTTCCAGGCAACATCGGCCCGCGCGCAGACGAAAGTTCGTCTCGCCCTCCTGCCGGTAGAACAGCCCGACGCGTGACACCAACGCAGCTCCCGCCACGCCATCCACGATCTTGGAAAAAAGGTCTTCCAACCGGTCCAAACCCTGCGTGGCCTTGACGAGCGGTTGCAGGCTGAGGGTCTTGCGTTCCGGGCCGCCGCGTCCCCCCACCCCGTTGTGCC
>CAXTQD010000164.1:0-10914 GCA_964246175.1 uncultured Chthoniobacterales bacterium
TGAGCACCGCCACACCCACGGCTGACGGCACGCTGCCCGACCCGACCCGACCCTAGGGTTCGCCCTCCCCATTCTCCCCGTCCTCGACGGAACTCTCCGATTCCGCCCGCCGCTACGCGCGCCGCAAAGCGATGCGGCCCTACCTTGTGTTGGCCCCAGCGTTTTTGCTGACCATCGGCATCCTGATCCCGTTCTTTGTCGCCATTTACTATGCGTTCACGGACTACTCCCTGCGAGGGGATGAGTACGAGCGAGTTGGCTTCGCCAACTTCAAGGAAACGCTGACGAGCGAGGACTTCTGGCACTCGGCGATTGTCACGGTCAAATATGCTTTCTACTCGACCGGCATCGAGATGCTTCTCGGTCTGGGTATCTCGTTGCTGCTCAACAAGGACAGCGTGCTCTCGAAGTTCCTGCGGCTGGTGCTGATCTTCCCGCTGATGATCGCCCCCGTCATCGGCGCGCTGATCTGGCAATTGCTGACCAATCCATCGGTGGGCTTGCTGCGGCTCCCGTTAGCATGGATCGGGCTCGGGGACTTCCGCTGGAGCGCCGACCCGGACTATGCGCTGTTCAGCATTGTGCTGGTGGACGTGTGGATTTACACGCCATTTATCATCATCCTGGTGTCAGCGGGATTGCGCTCGTTGCCGAAGTCGCCCTACGAGGCTGCGCTGATCGACGGCGGCTCGGCGTGGTTCGTCTTTAAGAACCTGACCTTGCCGATGCTCTCGCCAGTGCTCCTGATCGCGCTGGTGTTCCGGTTGATGACCTCGCTCCAGGAGTTCGGCATCATCTTCGCACTGACCAAAGGTGGGCCAGGTGATCGAACGATGAACCTCGCCATCCAGACCTACAACACGGCGTTCCCCTTCTATAATTTGAGCGAGGCGATCCCTGGTCTGCTCTTCCTGTGGGGGTTCATCTACTTCGTTTGCTTTGTGCTGATCGGCTTCTGGCGCAAGGCGCAGAAGGTGGCTTCCGGTGCGGCGTGACCCAAGCTCCTCTTTTTCCCTCCATGAACGAAAACAAATCTTCGGTGGCCGGCTTCCTTGGTCGCAACGCCCTGCTGCTCTGCTACGCGCTGTTCGCGTTGTTCCCGCTGCTCTGGATGCTGATCCTGTCTTTCAAGCCGGACAGCGAGATGTTCGGCAGTCCGTTCATCTTTCACCCGACACTGGATAACTTCCGTGCCGTGCTCGGACAGAGTGACTTCCTTGGCGCGTTGGTGCACAACCTTGTCATCAGTGTGCTGGCGGTGACGCTCTCGCTGATTGTCGGCGTGCCGGCGGCGTACGCGCTGGCGCGCTTCCAGTTCAAAGGGCGCGAAGACATTGCGTTCACGTTCCTATCGTTCCGGTTCGCGCCGGAGATCCTTGTCATCATCCCGTTGTACCTGATCTACCAGAAGTTTGGGTTGATCGACTCCTTCACCGGGCTGATCTGGGTCTACCAACTCATCAGCTTGCCGCTGCTCATCTGGATCTTGCGCGGGTTCTTCGAGGACATCTCGCCCGACGTGGAATCCGCCGCACAGTTGGACGGTTATAGTTGGTGGCAGGTGTTCTTCAAGGTGCTCCTACCGCTGGTCCGTCCGGGCTTGGTGGCAGCGGCGTTGCTGTGCTTCATCTTCTGCTGGAATTCGTTCACGTTCTCGCTCCAACTCGGCGGCGGGCGTACGCAGACCTCGACGGTGTCGATGATGCGCTTCCTTGCCTCCGACACCGTGCACTACGGCTGGGTGGCGGCGGCGGCGCTGATCTCGGCGTTACCGGAAGTGATCCTCGCCATGATGATCCAAAAACACCTTGTGCGCGGCTTGTCTTTCGGCGCGGTCAAAGGCTGACCTTTTTCTTTTCCCCACATGGCTAACATTGAAATCGAAGGTCTCAGCAAGACTTACGGTAAACGAGTCGGGGTCAAAAACCTTTCCCTGAAGATCGCCGACAAGGAGTTCGTCGCCATCTTCGGCCCGGCCGGCGCGGGCAAGACCACGACGCTCAACCTCATCGCAGGCATCGTGACACCAGACGGCGGCAACGTGCGCATCGCCGACCGCGACATCGGCGGTCTGGAACCGGCCGAGCGCAACGTGGCGATGGTGTTCGAGAGCTACGCGCTCTACCCGCAGTTGACGGTGTACGAGAACATGGCCTTCCCGCTGCAAAGTCCCAAGTTCAAGTTGCCTGACGAGCAGGTGGACGCACGGGTCAAGCATTACGCCAAGGTGATGAAGATCGACCATCTCATCCAGCGGCCTATCCAGGCGCTGAGCAACGGCCAGCGCCAGCGTACCGCGCTCGGGCGTGCGCTGGTGCGCAAACCCAACGTCTTCCTAATGGACGAGCCGCTGAGCCACCTCGACGCCAAGCTGCGCCACTCGATGCGCGCGGAGTTGAAGGAGATGCGCCAGCAACTCGGCACGACGACGATTTACGTCACACACGACTACCTGGAAGCGATGAGTCTCGGCGACCGTATTGTCATCCTCGACGAAGGGAGCATCCTTCAGGTCGGCACGCCCGACGAGGTGTACTTCCGCCCGGCGAGTACGCGGGTGGCCGCTCTTTTCGGCGACCCAGAAGTCAACCTTGTGGAAGGCCGCGTGGTTGCCGGGCAAGCAGGCCAATTGTCGGTCGAGTTCTTCGGCGGCCAGTACAAAGTGCCGTTGCTCAGCGCGGAACTTTCCCGCACACTGACGAGCCACAACGGCAACGGTGTCCGTGAGCAGCGTTTCATGGTTGGCTTCCGTCCGGCCGATGTGACCGTTGATCACCGCTTCGGTGATCAAGGCGCGGGCGCGGATGCCGTCGGCACCGTCTACAGTTTCGAGCCGCTCGGCACCAAATGCATCGTGACCGCCACGGCCACTGACGGCACCCGCGTGCGCGCGCTCGTACCCGGCCGCAAGACTTACCGCGCCGACGAACAAATCCGCTTCAGCGTCCAACCCGAAAATCTCATCTTCTTCGATGCCGAGACGGGCAACTACATCACGCGTTCCATGCCGGTAGAGGAGGACGAACACCATGGCTGAACTCACTTTTCGTAACGTCGTCAAGCAGTACAGCGCCACCACGCCGCGCGCGGTGGACAACGTGTCCTTAGAAGTCAGGGATGGCGAGTTCATGGCGTTGCTAGGCCCCTCGGGTTGCGGCAAGTCAACCTCCCTGCGCATGATCGCTGGGCTGGAGAGCGTCACGGGCGGCGACATCGTGATCGGCGGGCGCGTCGTCAACGACGTGCATCCGAAGGATCGCGGCGTAGGTCTGGCGTTCGAGAACTACGCGCTCTACCCGCCGTTGAAAATCCGTGACAACCTTGCTTTTAACCTCCGCGCGCACGGCGTCCCCGAGCCGGAGGTAAACAGTCGGGTGACGGAGATTTCCAAGTATTTGCACATCTCGGAGTTGCTCGACCTCAAGCCCGTGGCGCTTTCCTCCGGCCAGAAGCAGCGCGTCAACATCGCCCGCGCGCTCGTGCGCCGGCCCGCCGTACTCTTGCTCGACGAACCGCTCAGCCATCTCGACGCTGCCCTGCGCGTGCAGATGCGCACGGAGATCAAGCGCCTGCACACCGAACAGCGGTTCACGACGGTCATCGTCACGCACGACCAGCTTGAAGCGATGGCCCTGGCCGACCGCATTGCGGTGCTCGACAACGGCGTGCTCCAACAGTTCGATACACCGCTGGAGGTGTTCAACCATCCGGCCAACGAGTTTGTCGCGGGCTTCCTGGGCGAGCCGCCCATGAACATCTTCGCCGTCGAACGCGATGCGCAGGATCGCTGGACTTTGCCCGGCACGACCTTCGCAATGCCCATGAGCGACCACGTTCGGCGGCTCAGTGGCCAGCGCGACCGGGTCAAGCTCGGCGCGCGTCCATGGGGCATCGAAGTGTCGCGTAACGCGAGTCCTGGCTCGGTGCCCGGCACGGTGTCCGTGGTCGAAGACCTCGGCGACGAGACACGCGTCGGCGTGCGCTTCGGCGATATTCTTGTTATGGCGAGCATGCCGCTAACCAAGCAGTATAAGCCCGGGTCGCTCGTGCAGCTTTCCTTCAGTGACGAGGATCTGAACCTCTTCGACATCCAGAACGGCAAACGCCTGACCGAATAATCCCATTCCCAACCCTCGCAACATGAGCACTAGCACCGAAACTCCCACGCGCAGCACGGCCGACGTTCCGGCCGTCGAACTCGCGCCACGCGACACCACTACGCCCACTAGCAACGCGGGTGGTCATCAAGGCAGTTTGCCCAAAACCATGCGTGCTGTCGTGGCGTACGCGCCCGGTGACTACCGCCTGGAAATCGTGCCTGTTCCCGAGTGTGGGCCGGACGATATCATCGTCAAGGTGGAAGCATGCGGCATCTGCGCGGGCGACATCAAGGCGAACGATGGAGCTGCTTCCTTCTGGGGTGGCAACGGTCAGCCTAAGTACATCAAGAGCCCGATGATCCCGGGCCATGAGTTTCTCGGGCACGCGGTTGCCATTGGTGACAACGTGGTGAAGAGGGGCAAGTTCAAGATCGGCGACCGCATCATCTCGGAGCAAATCGTGCCGTGCTGGGACTGCCGCTTCTGTCTGCGCGGTGAATACTGGATGTGCGAGAAGCACGATGTGTACGGCTTCCAGAACAATGTGAACGGCGGGTTCGCCGAGTACATGCGCTACCCAAAGGAGGCGATCAACCATTTGGTTCCGAAGGAAATCCCGCTGGAGAAGGCGATCCTCGTCGAGCCGTATGCGTGCTCGGTGTTTGCGGTCAAGCGTGCCAAGATCACGCTCGAAGACGTGGTCGTGCTCGCTGGCGCGGGTCCCTTGGGGCTTGGCATGGTCGGCGCGATGCGGCTGCACAATCCGTCCAAACTCGTCGTGCTTGATGTGAAGCAGGATCGTCTGGACTTAGCGAAGAAGTACGGCGCGGACGTAGTCCTCAACCCGCTCAAGGACGACGTGGTTAAGATCGTCAAGGACATGACCGGCGGCTATGGCTGCGACGTGTACGTTGAGGCGACGGGGCACCCGGACTCAGTCAAGCAGGGACTGAATATGATCCGCAAGCTGGGTCGGTTCGTGGAGTTCAGCGTGTTCTCGCACGACGTGACGGTGGATTGGAGCATCATTTCGGACCGCAAGATGCTCGATATCCTGGGCGCGCACCTTGGGCCGTACTGCTATCCGTTCACGATTGAAGCCATCGGTGATGGGCGTCTGCCGACCGAAGGGGTGGTGACGCACCAGTTGCCGTTGGAGAAGTTCAAGGAAGGCATGGAGTTGATGAAGAAAGGTGACAAGTCCATCAAGGTGCTCCTGATCCCCTAATTTTCAGCCAGCATAGCGTTGCAAAAGCCCCGCGGTTCGCCGCGGGACTTTTCATTTCAAGGGTGGCCTGTTCAAAGTTCCCCGTCGCCTTCCTGGGCGCAGACTTCCATGGCGGCGTCGCCGTCAATGATCAGGCCGTTGACGAAGCCTGCGCGCAAGACGCCGCGCGCCGCGCGTGCCTTGGTGCGCCCGCCACAGAGCAGCACCACGTCGCGGCCGCGCATGTGGTCCATGTTCAGCGCCAGCGAGCGGTTGTTCAGGTCCGAGTCCACCAACTGGCCGCCCTCGTCGAAGAACTTGCCCATGGCGTCGCCCACCGCCCCGGCGCTGTGGAGTTCCGTCAGTTCGCGTGCCGACAGGAAGCCGTTCTTGAAGAGAAAGCCGTTCTGGTCGCACTCGCCCATGCTCATGAAAAAGAAGTCCGCGCGCGCCGCCAGCCCGAGTGCTTCCTGCACGCTGCGCTGCGCCATCAGCACGTCGCGGTCGGCCACGCTGTTGGCGATGTAGGGCACGGGCAGGAAGTGGCCTTCACCGCCGGTCTTCTCGGCCGCGCGGTGCACCACGTCGAAGAGGTTGGCGGCGGAGTTCATCGTCAGCGAACCCATCGTCGACACGAAGATCGCGCCCGGTTTGCGCACGCCCGAGAGCTGGTCGATCATCGACGCGGTCGTGCGGCCCCACGCTAGGCCGACGACGGGTCGCTCGTTGACGAGCAGGCGCTCGCGCAGGTAGCGCGCGGCCGTCATGCCGACGGCACGGCGGGCCAGTTCACTCTCGACCTCGTCCATCCCGGGCGAGCGCACGGCGGCGGCGTGGCGCCCTGGCCGGGGCGAGGCGGTCAAGGTGGAAAGGGGCGGGGTGACGCGGCAAAACGACAGGCCAAAGCGTGCGCGTAGACGCTCCTCGACTTCCACCATCGTGCTCAGGCGGTGTTCGATGGAGATCTTGACGATGCCGGTCTCGCGCGCCTCGGCGAGCAGGCGAGCGGCCTTGACGCGGGAGATGCCCAGCACGCGCGCGGTTTTTTCCTGCGTGTGGCCGGCCACGTAGTACAGCCACGCCGCGCGCACCAGGTCGTCGGGTTCACTGCCACCCACCGGGATGCCGGCCGTCCGGGCGGCGTCGGCGGCCTTGGGGCGGTCAGCGAGTTTGCGGCTCATGGAGCGTCGACTGTACCGAGCAATACCAAATCGGCAGGCGCGTGGGAAGCCGTCTTCGCGCCCGCGTGCACGTTTTCAGGTTCCCGAACGTGTGCGGAGCTTGTCCACCGTGACGGCCACAACGATCACGAGTCCCTTGACGACCAGCTGCCAGAAGAAAGAGACATTCATCAGCGTCAGGCCGTTGTTGAGCGTGGCGATGACCAAGGCACCTAACAACGTGCCGCTAATCGTGCCCACACCGCCGGTGAAGCTCGTGCCGCCCAGGATCACGGCCGCGATCGCGTCGAGTTCGTAGCCTTCGCCAAGTTTACCGTTGGCGCTGTAGAGCCGGCTGGAGGTCATGACGCCCGCGACACCGGCGAGCAGACCACTGACGGCGTAGACGAACATCAGGATACGCTTGACCCGGATGCCGGTCAGGCGCGCGGCCAGAGCATTGCCGCCGACTGCGTAGATGTGGACGCCTAGTACGGTGCGCCGCAGTAGGAAGCCGCTGGCGAGGATCGTCACGAGCGCGATGATGACCAGCCAAGGGATCGGACCGAGGTGACCGTTGCCGACCCACGCGAAGCCGATGTCGTTGTTGATGATGGTCGTGCCGTTGGCGAGCAGGTAAGCCGCGCCACGCAAGGCCGTGTACGTGCCGAGGGTCACGATGAAGGGCGGCAAGCCCACGTAGGCGACCGTCGCGCCGGTGAGCAGGCCGAGGATCAACCCGGCCAACAGCGCCGCTGGCACTGCGGCCCAAGCGAGCGACGAAATGGAGAAGAGCAATGCGACCACAGCCGTCACTCCCAGAATCGAGCCGACGGCCAGGTCGATGCCTCCCGTCAGGATTACGAACGTCATGCCGGCGGCGAGCACGGTGTTGATCGAAGCTTGGCGGGCGACGTTGATCAGGTTGTTGGAAGTCAGGAAATTCGGCGTGAGGAGCGAAAACAGGATGCCGATCAGGATGAGCACCGGCAAAATGCCCACGGCCTGCAGGAGGTTGCTCGCCCCGGCGGAAGCCTTGGCTCGCGCGAGGACGTTGGGCGGGTCGGTGACAGGCGCGCCGAGGTTGGT
Source organism: uncultured Chthoniobacterales bacterium (assembly GCA_964246175.1). Lineage (GTDB taxonomy): Bacteria > Verrucomicrobiota > Verrucomicrobiia > Chthoniobacterales > SZAS-18 > CAHJWO01. The sequence continues at coordinate 7,557 of CAXTQD010000164.1, forward strand.
AGGGGAGGGGGCGTTAGCCATGAAGGAGGGAAAATCAGGCGGTTTGCGCGGACCCGGTCGCCAGTTCCATGATGTTCTCTTGGGTGATGGCCTGTTTGCCGTCGCCGCCGCGGAGTTCGCCCATGAGGTTGCCTTCACGCATGATCAGCACGCGGCTGCTGATGCCGATGACCTCGGGCAGTTCGCTAGAGATGAAAAGCACCGCGACCCCCTTGGCCGCCAGTTCGCCGACGAGGCGGTAGATTTCGCTCTTCGCGCCGATGTCCACGCCGCGCGTTGGCTCGTCGAGGAGCAGGACCTTGGGGTGGATTTCGACCCAACGGGCGACGAGGAGTTTTTGTTGGTTGCCGCCGGAGAGGCCAATTGCCCGCGCCCATGGACCGGCCACGCGGATGGCGAAGTTCTTGATGGCAGCCCGCGTGAGGTCGAGCAGGCGGCGGGGGCGCAGCAGGCCGGTAGCAGATTCGCGGTCGAGCACGTTCATCGTGATGTTCTCGCTCGCGCTCATTTCCAGGAAGAGGCCCTGCTGCTTGCGGTCTTCCGGGACGTAGCCGATGCCGGCGTGGATCGCCTCCAGCGGCGAGCGGATACGGGTTTCCTGGCCGGCGAGGAAAAGCTGCCCGCCCGCGAGTGGATCGGCCCCGAAAATGAGGCGGGCGAGTTCCGTCCGGCCCGCGCCGACCAGCCCGGCCAGGCCGACGATCTCGCCCGCGCGCAGGGATAGCGACACATCTTTGACCTTGCCACGGGTGTCGCGGAAGTTTTTGACTTCCAGCACGGTGTCGCCGGCCTCGTGACGTTCGTGTTTGTAAAAATCCCCCAGGGGCCGGCCCACCATCATGTGGATGAGACGTTCGGCGGAAAGCTCGGAGCGTTCCAACGTGCCGACGTACCCGCCGTCGCGCAGGACGCTCACACGGTCGGCCAACGCGTAGACTTCGGCCATCCGGTGGCTGATGTAGACGATGGCTAACCCTTCCTCGCGTAGTCGGCGAACCAGCGCGAAGAGGCGCTCTGTCTCGCGGTCGGAGAGCGCCGCGGTTGGCTCGTCCATGATGAGCACGCGGCTCTTGCGGTGCAACGCACGGGCGATCTCCACCTGCTGCTGTTCTGCAATGGTCAGGCGGCCGGCGACCATGCCAGGGTCAAAACCCGCCCCAAGCCGGTCCAGCGCCTCGCGGGCGGCACGCTTCATGGCACCACGATCCACGAGGCCGCCAGGGCCGGAGAGTTCCTCGCCGAGGAAGATGTTTTCGGCGACGGTCAGGTTCGGGGCCAGACTGATTTCTTGATAGATCAGCGTGACCCCCGACTTCCGCGCTGCCGCCGGGTCGCCGAGGGTGGCCGGTTTGCCCTCGATGCGAACCTCTCCCTTGTCGGCGGTGTAAGCGCCGGCAAGGATTTTCATCAGGGTAGACTTGCCTGCGCCGTTCTCCCCCATGAGCGCGTGGATCTCGCCCGCGCGCACGTTGAGGTCCACTCCCTTGAGCGCCTTGACGCCGGGGAACGACTTCTCGATCCCGCGCATTTCCAGCGCGGGAGCATCCGTACGGTTTTCAGAGGCGAGCGCGACCATGGGGGGAGGGACGCGGTTCCGGTCGCGGTTAGCGGCTGTTCCAGCCCTTGTAGGAGCTGACGTTCTCCTTGGTGATGAGCTTGACCGGGATCAGCGTGATGGCCTCGTCGGGCTTCTTGCCTTGCATGACGTTGTAACCGATCTCGACGGCCTTCTCGGTCATCGCGTACGGGTCCTGCGCCGGGGTGGCGGCAAAGAGGCTGTTCGCGTCCTTGAGCGCGACCTCACCATCAGGAGAGCCGTCGACGCCGACGATGAAGAACTCCTTGCGGTTGGCCTGCTTGGCCGCCAGGTCGCAGCCGATGGCCGTCGGATCGTTGATGGCGAACACCGCGTCCACCTTCGGATTGGCCGCAAGCAGATCGGTCATGATGCGCAGTCCACCGTCGCGGCTGCCGCCAGCGTTCTGGTCCTGCGAAAGCACTTTGATGCCGGAGTTTTGCTTGAAGATCTCCAAGGCGCCATTAGCGCGATCCTGCACGGAGGAAACAGGTGGGCCGTTGACGATGATGACGTTCCCCTGGCCTTTAAGGCGGTCCACGATGTACTTGGCGGCCTCGGTGCCGGCCTGCTTGTTGTCGGACATGACGGTGGCGTCCACGCCGCCCTCTGCGGCCACGTCCACGGCTACCACCGTGATCCCTGCATCCTTGGCGCGCTTGACGGCCGGAGCAATGCCCTTGCTGTCGGCTGCACCGAGGATGATCAACTGCACGCCCGAGGCGATGAAGTTGTCGATCTGGGTGGACTGGGTGTTCACGTCGTAGCCGGAGGACACGAGCGTGACCTTGCAGCCGTCGCCGCCGAGTTCCTTCGACTTGGCCTGCGCGGCCTTGCCGATGAGCACGAAGAACGGGTTGCCCAAATCGCCGACGGTGACGCCGACGCTCGTTAGCTTCTTGCCGCCACCGCTGCCATTATTGTTGGACGACGTGGCATCCGGCGACTTCGAGCACGAGGTGAAGCACAAGGCCGCGCCGCCGAGGACGGCTGCGGCAGAGCGCAAGGGGGAGGCAAACATTTTCATCATGGATTTGGGTAGTTGCTAGGGGAACAACGGAACTGGGGACAGTGTCCGGCTGGCTTTAGAAAGGGGAATCCGGGAAATAATATTCCTTGGCGTTGTCCTTGGTGACGAGGACGGACGGGATCGTCGTGGTGTCCTGCATCTTGTCACCCTTCAGGCGAGACTCGGCCGTGGCCTTGATGGCTTCGTAGATCATGTGCGGGGAGTACGTCACGTCGGCCTGGATGAGTGGGTTGCTGCCGTCCAGCACCTCTTTGATCATGCCCTTGGAACCGGCCCCTCCGAGCACGAGCTTGATGTCGGTGCGTTTGGCCTGCTTGATGGCCTTGAGGACGCCGACGGTCATGTCGTCATCGGAGGCCCACACGGCGTCGATGTGCTTGAAGCGCGTCAGGTAATCCTGCATGACCTTGAAGGCATCGTCGCGGTTCCAGTTGGCGAACTTGGCGTCGAGGATCTTGATGTCCGGGGTGGCCTTGAGGGCTTCGTTGAAGGAGTTGACACGCGTGGTGTCAACCGTCGTGGCGATGCCGCGCAAGACCACGATGTCGCCCTTGCCGCCGAGCGCCTTGCCCATGAACTCGCCCGCCACGGTGCCGTAGGCCGCGTTGTCGCCGGCGATGTAGGCATCCTGCGCGCTCTTGTCCGTCAGGCCGCGGTCCACGACGGTGACGTAGATCCCCTTGTCATGGACTTGCGCGACGGGCTTGGTCAACGCGCCGCTCTCGAAGGGCAGCACGACGAGCGTGTTGATC
>CAXTQD010000165.1:0-8554 GCA_964246175.1 uncultured Chthoniobacterales bacterium
GGCACGGTCGCCGCGTCGGGCGAGAGAGAGTTCGTGCTGGATGACCTCGCTCGCCAGTCCGCTGCCGCCGGGGCTGTTGACGCGCAGGAGGATGGCTTTGACGTTCGGGTCCTGCCGCAGCTTGCGCAGGATGCGTGCGTAGCGGTCGCCGGACACCACGCCGATCTTGTCGCTGTCGCCGTCCACGATCTCGCCCTCGGCGTAGACGATCGCCAGCCGCGGCGACTTGTCGGTGGCCGCCGCCGCTGCGGCCGTGGCGGTGTCGTCGGCGTTCTCGGCCTTGCCGACCTGTTTCTTGACGTAGGTGGCCACGTCCACCTGGCGGAAGGTGTGCGTCTTGTCGTCGGTGCCCGCTTTGGCGCGTAGCCCATCGATCACGTCGGGCAGGTAGGCGATCTGGTCGACCAGCCCGGCAGCCTTGGCGTCGTCGGCCAGGAGGATGCCCTTGCTGTCCACGAGGCCCTGAAGCGCCTCGGGCGTCTGGTGGCGCGACGCGCTCACGTCGCCGACGAACTGCCCCCACATGTCGTCGAGCAGCTTCTGGGTCTGCTCGCGGTTCTCGGGGCTCATCTTGTCGGTGAGGAAGGGCTCGACGGCGCTCTTGTACTTGCCGTGGCGCACGACCTGGACGCCGATGCCGTACTTGTCGAGCGCACCCTTGAAGAACGTCGGCGTCGTCGCCATCCCGGGCAGGTCCACCTCGCCGTAAGGGTTCAGGTAGATCGTGCTCGCCACCGAGGTGAGGTAATAATCGCGGGTGTCCGCGCCGATGAGGTAGGCGACCACGGGCTTCTTTGACTTGTCGCGGAAGTCGGTCAGCGCCTCGCGCACCTCCTTGATGGCGGCGAAGCCCGCGCCATAGTCCGCCGGCGTGAACGACCCGTGCAGGAAGACCCCGCCGATGCGGCTGTCATCCGCCGCCTCGTGGATGGCGGCCAGGAGCGCGCGCAGGGACACGGTGTTCGTGTCGTCGCGGCCGAGCAAGCGCGCGAACGCTTTGGAGTTGTCGAAGGACACCGGCGCGTCGGTGAGGTTGACCGAGAGGTCCACCACCAGGAAGGAGCCTTGGTCGATCTTGGGCTCGGGTTTGGTGGCGAGCTTGACGAAGCCCACCACGACTCCGATGCCCACCAGGGTGATGAGCACCGCGAAGATCACGAGAGCCAGGAGGCTGGCGAAGAGGGTCTGGAAGAAGTTTTTCATCAAAGGAAGGATCGCGCCCCCGGTCGGGAAACAACGAAAACAACCTCACCCCGCCCCGGAAGACCGTGCAAGGTAGGCGCAGGCGGACTAAAGCTCAACTTTTCCGCACGCGTGTGGTGCGAACGTTGACAAGGGCAAGCGATTTTGGTGGTTTGGACCGCGTGAAATTTCCCCCCGTGCTCCGTCCCCTGGTGTTGCTGGCGGCGGCGTTGACCCTCAGCGCCTGTGATACTCCCGCTAATCGCCGCGAACTCTACAACACCTCGGAGCCGAACGGGCCTTGGCACGACTACGCCCGTCGCCGGGAGGCCGAAGCGGCTGTGGGTCTGCCGCCGAACAGCACCGCGACGACCTCCGGCAGCACGGGCGTCACCCCGAGCAACACCCGCCCGACACCGCAACCACGCAGCGGCCCGCTCACGTCGGACCCAACGACGCTGCCATCGAGCAACACGCCCGCGCCGTCGAACACGACGACCACGACCGTCAGCCCGTCCGCTGCGCCCGCGCCCGTGACCCCGGGTGAGTCCGCCCCGGCAAGCACATCGAGCGAGCAGCCTGTCGCCCCGCCGGCGCAGTGAGGAGAAGCCGCCGGTGCCGCCCTTACAGCTTCGTCTCTAACCCGGACGCAATAGCTTTGGTGCGCGGTTCGAGGTCGCCCGAGTTGGTGAAGGGCGCAAAATTGATCGTCAGCGTGCCATTGTCGAACTTGACGCCGTTCGGATAGTTGCTGGCTGGCGCGGTGGATTCATCGTAAGTGATAATCACCTTCTTGAGCTTGGCCTTGAGGGCCTCCGCGCCCATGCTGTCGCTGGTGATCTGCTTGAGCGCGTTCGCCAGCGGAACGAAAAAGACGTTCGTGAAGTAGTCGTCTTCCATGTAGCTATCGGCCTGTCCCTTCTGGGCAATAGCGCCCCAGTTGATCTCCAGCGGCACGTCGAATTTGGCCGCTTCGTTGATCGACTTCTGCAAGGCCGGCAGCTTGGTGTCCTGGTACTGCTTGAGCGCGCGGCGCTCGGGGAGAGCAAGGGAAGCGGTGTCCTGCGCGTGGAGGGTGGCGGTCGAGGCGAGGACCGCTGCGAGCAGGGCGCGGACGGTGAGACGAAGGGGACGGGTAAGCTTCACGGGCGAGAGGATGGGTTAGATTATCTGTCCCCCATCCATCGCACCAGCGGCTCTCGCCGGATGGTCCGGTCGGCGAGTGCCTTCTTGCTCCGCCGTCGACCGCTCAGGCGTTCTTCTTGCCCGGGCGTTCCGCGCGCAGCTTTTCGAGGATCGGACCCACAGACGGATCGGCGCGCAGCATCGCCTCCTTCATCGCCTTGTGGTAGCCCTTCTTGTCGGTGTCGCGCGTGGCTTCGGCAGCCTTGACCGCCGGGTCTTCCTTGGCCTTGCGCCGGGCGGCCATGAGGGTATGGCGTTCCTCGGGGGTCAGGGCGGCGAGGCGCGCACGCATCTTGCCGCCGTGCTTGCCCTCTTGGGCGGTCGTCGTGGTTGTGTCGGTGGTCGTAGTCTCCGCCGCGGGCACAGAGACGGACGGCGTGGATGCCGGGGCGGCCGGCGATTGGGCGAAGGCTCCGACGACAGGCAGGGCCGCGCCGGCGGCGAGCAGGATCAAGGTACGGGTAAACGTGTTTTTCATCAGGTAAATCAGCGGTTGGTTTCTAAGGGAGGAAACCCGCTGGACACCACTCAGTTGCGGGCAGCGACGTTTTCCGACAAAAGATCTGCGGGTCAAGGATGGACCGCAGGCACGTCGGCCGGCAGCCCGAGGAGTTCGCGCTGCCAGGGCATGAGGAGTTCGTCGGCGGTCTGTGGCCGGGCGGCGATGGCTTCGAGCGTGGCGCGGGGAGCGATGATGGAGGGGTCCAGGTCGAGGTCGGCGGCGACGCGGTCGCGTTCCTTCTTGAGGGCGTCGGCACGCTTTTCCTCTTCGGCGGTCCAGCGATTCTGAAACCGCTTGACCCACACCGGCCATTCGCTCTCGGGCAAGGCGGCGGCGCGGTCGGCGGCCTCGTAGAAGCGCGAGCGGCGGCTGCCACGCAGGTGCTCGAAATGTGGCTTCTCCCCGGCGGTGAACGCCCGGGCGGCGGAAAGGAGGTCCTCGTTGCGCAGGATGTGGAAGGTCGGCCGGTCCACGACGCGGGCCTCGCCCTCGCGCCAATGCCAGAGTTCGCGCAGGGTGGCGGCGGCCCGGCCGCGCAGGACGCCGCTGCCGTTGATGCGCCAAGCGTCGTCGGCGTCGCGCTCGCGCTCGATGGCAGCCTGAGCGAGAGCGCGGGTGCAAGACTGCTCGAACCACGCCCAACGGCCGAGCTGGTGCAGCGTGCCCTCCAGCCGGTCGGCAATCGTCAAGAGGTAGCGCGTGTCGTTCTGGGCGTACTCGGCCATGGTCGGCGTCAACGGACGACGCGCCCAGTTGGCTTTTTGCGAACCCTTGGTGAGTTCCAGGCCAAACTCCGCTTTTACCAGCGCGGCATAGGAGAACTCCCGTCGGCCCACGAGCCGGGCGGCGAGCATCGTGTCAAAGATCGCGTCCGCCACGAACCCGCCCGCACGCCGCAAGAGCCGCAGATCGTAGTCCGCACCGTGGAGGATGATCGTCTTGCCCTTGAGCGCCGCGTAGAAGGGCTTCAGCGAGAAATCGGCGAGAGGGTCGATGAGGGCATGCTCATCGCTGGGCAGGCTGACCTGGACGAGGCAGAGTTTTTCGCGGTAGACGTGGAGGGAATCGGCCTCGGTGTCGAGGGCAACGCGATCCGCGCCGGTAAGGTGGGGCAGGAAGGCGGTGAGTTGTTCGGCGGTGGCGATCAAAGCAGCAGGAAAGGAATCAGGAAGTACAGGTGGCCCGGCGCACGGGCGGGCTGGTGAACGGTTTACAGTGGACGACCCGGCCGGGAAATTCAACCCCGGCGGGAGAAGCGCCCGGGTGGGGTCGGAGTTTCCCCGGGAAACAGCGCGGTGACAGGCAATGTCGTAGTCTCGTCGGGCTGTCGCAGACCGACGGTGTTCGTCTTGTTCGGCGGCGCTTGGTCGTCTACTACTGGGTAGGCCGCTAGGCAGTCTATATGATTCTGTCGCTTACCCACGCAGAGATCCGCGAGCATCAGCACCCGGTTCTACCCCAGCCAGCCGACCACCAAGTAGTGCGCTACGAATTGGATGTAGACCCGGACCGTCAGACGATTACCAGCATCGTCCTCACTCTGCGTTCTGCCGCAGGCGAGATGCGGCGGTTGCGCTTCCTTCATCCCGACATTCCTCAGTTTAGCCTCTTGCAGGTTCCGCTTGGGCTGTTCGCAGGCGCAGTCTATGTCGTGGATACAAGCTTCCGCGGTTGGGAGAGCCGGGCCCGCATCGAGGTCGGCTCCTTAGCCGAGGATCAGCCCGCTTTCTTCTATGCCGAGCGCGTCGAGGTCGCAGCTTAACCACCCACTCCAGCGAAAGCCTCCGGCGTCGCTGAGCTTGGTTTCGTCAGGCGGTGCTACGCGCCTTTTGCCATGACGCATCGAGAAGCAGCCTTGAGCGACTGCGCCATCCTTGCCGAGATGAACCACCAACTCATCCGCGACGAGGGACACCGCAATCCCATGACCGAGCCAGAGTTGGCCGAGCGGATGCGTGGTTGGCTCTCCGGCGGTCGCTACCGCGCGATCCTGTTCGAGGAGGGTGGCAGCCCAGTGGCCTACGCGCTTTTCCGCGCCGAGCCGGATGCCAGCATCTACCTGCGCCAGTTCTTTGTGGCACGCGAGCACCGGCGGCAGGGCGTGGGTTCCCAAGCGGTGGCTACCCTCCTCGGTGAGGTGTTCCCGGCTGGTGTCCGTGTCACGCTCGACGTGCTCGCCCACAACGACGCGGGAGCGAGTTTTTGGGCCGAGGCTGGCTTTCAGCGTTATTCTGTCTGCTTGGAGCGGTTCAGCCAATCACCCCGCATCGCCTAACTGCGTGACAAACCAAATCTACACACGAATCCTCATACAACGCGCTCCAGCGAACAGGGCCTGGCGGTGAGACTGGTTCCAAGTATTCTGCTCTCTCGGCGCCAGCCTCTGTCGCTGGGCTTGGCGGCGTCAGGTCTTGCGCACAGCCTCTTTACCACGCATGAAACGGCTCCTCTTCGCTCTGTTTTCGGTCGTCGGCTTGTCCTCTGCCCGGGCGGCGGACATCATCGCCCTCAACGCAGCGGTTGTCCTCGGCCTGAGTTTTTGCACCCTTTACTGGTGGCTCCGGCCCTTGCGCTACCCGCCCGCCGCGGGACACGATGACCCGTGGAGCCTCGCTTCGTTCAACTACTTCGGACGGGTGCTCTCCCCGGCGTCTTTCCTGTGGCGACTCTCGTGCTCCTGGCCTCGGAACTGGCGCATGTTCGCGCAGTTCGTTGGCGTGGTGGCTCCCTCTCTGTTGATGGCGGCCAGTGCTCTGGCCGTGTTTTCCTGGCTGGCACTGTACCAATGGCATTGGGCCGCGTACCGGACCCTTTACAGGCAGCTTTTCCCAGGATTTCCTTGCGCGCTGCTGGTGCCAGTTTACGGCGGCCTCGTCGCCGGGTTCTACCGCAGCGAGTGCCGCCGCTTCCACGCCTCTTTGCACCTGGCCTAGCCCTCGATGAGCAAACCCCAGACTAGCTGGTTAGTCAGCCTACTGGCCGGCGTCCTCGCCTGCGTAGGAGCGGTCCGCGCCGACACCGCGCCACCCACGCGCGGAGAGGTGTTCGAGGAGGTCTGGCGCACAGTGCGCGACAAGTTCTTCGACCCGCACATGCAAGGGGTAGACTGGGACGACGCCCGCCGCCGCTACACCTCGCCGGCGGCGCAGGCCCACTCGGACGAGGAGTTCGCCGCCGTCGTCAACACGATGCTCGCCGAGTTACACACCTCCCACACCCACTTCTACACGGCCCGCGAGCCCGAATATTACCAGCTTTGCGGCATCTTCTTGCCTTTTCTCCAGCCCAAGCTGCGGGCGTTTTTGCCGGGTGGTAAGCCCGACTATCCGGGGATCGGGATCGGCACGGACGCGGTGGGTGGCAAGGTGTTCATCCACCATGTTTTCGACGGCCTGCCGGCGGCGCAGGCGGGATTGCGCGCGGGCGACGAGATCGTCGATGTCGATGACGCCCCCTTCGAGCCTGTCGCCTCCTTCACCAACAAGGTGGGTCAAGCGGTCTCGGTCCGCATCCGTCGTACCGCGAGGGCGGACCCGGTCCTCGTTTCTGTCACCCCGCAGTTGCTGGACCCAACCGAAATGTTCCTAGGGGCCATGAAGGCTAGCGTGGAGGTCACCGAGCAGGCGGGCGTAAAGGTCGGCTACGTCCACGTCTGGTCCTACGCGGGCGAGCAGTACCAGGAACAACTGGAAGAAGAACTCGACGGCCGCCTGCGGGAAGCCGACGCGCTGGTGCTCGACTTGCGCGACGGCTGGGGCGGAGCCAACCCGCGCTATCTTTGGCCCTTCTTCGCTCCCCCGCTCGCCATCGTCTACCACGGACGCGACGGAGCCAGCCAAGCACACCAGGAAGCCTGGGCCAAGCCCGTGTGCCTGCTCGTCAACGAGGGCACGCGCAGCGGCAAGGAACTTCTGACCTACTTCTTCAACAAAACGGGTCGCGGCCCCATCGTGGGAACACGCACCGCCGGAGCCGTCATGGCCGGACAGCCTTTTATCATGGGCGACGGCAGCCTGCTCTTGCTCGCCGTCATGGATGGCACCGTGGACGGCACGCGCCTGGAAGGCCAAGGAGTCGCGCCGACCGTCGGGGTGCCCTTCCGTCCCGAGTACACCGACGGAGCGGACCCGCAGAAGGTGCAGGCCATCGAGACCATCGCCCGGAAGCCGCGCCGATGAAGGGAGTTGGCAGCTTCAGGAACGCATCCCCATGAGCAGCAGTTCCATGTTGCTCTTGGTGGCGTTGAGGTTTTGCAGGAGTACCTCCATGCCTTCAAGCGGAGGCAACTGCGCCAACTGCTTGCGCAAGATCTGCACGCGCGCCATTTCGTCGGGGTGAAAGAGCAGTTCCTCCCGGCGCGTGCCGCTCTTAAGGATGTGCAGGGCAGGGTAGACCCGCTTCTCCACCAGTTCGCGCTCGAGGTGGAGTTCCATGTTGCCCGTGCCCTTGAACTCCTCGAAGATCACCTCGTCCGCCCGGCTGCCCGTGTCCACGAGCGCCGTGGCGAGGATCGTCAGGCTGCCGCCTTCCTCGGTGTTGCGCGCGGAGGAAAAGAACTTCTTCGGCTTGACCAGCGCCTTCGTGTCCAGGCCGCCGCTCATCAGCCGACCCTTGCCGCTGGTGAGGTTATTATAGCCGCGCGAGAGCCGCGTGATGGAATCGAGCAGAATGACGACGTGGTTGCCCAGTTCGACGAGGCGCTTGGCGCGTTCACCGACTAACTCGGCCACGGCGACGTGGCGCGTGGCGGGTTCGTCGAAGGTCGAACTGTAAATCTCCGCGTCCAGTTCCGTGCGGAAGTCCGTCACCTCCTCCGGCCGTTCGTCCACGAGCAGCAGGATGAGGTGAATCTCCGGGTAAGCCGTGCGGATCGCTTTGGCGATGTGCTTGAGCAGAATCGTCTTGCCCGAACGCGGCGGAGCCAGGATCAGCCCGCGCTGCCCACGCCCGAGCGTCGCCACGAGGTCCACGGCGCGCACCGTCGCCGGGCAAAACGCAGGACTCTCCAGGATGATGCGCTCCTGCGGGAACATCGGCGTGAGCGCGTCGAACGGCTTCGGCGCGGTCCAGCGTTCGATGGGGATGCCCTCCACGGCGGTGACGCGCTCGAGCGCCATGTACTTTTCCTTGTCGCGGCCGGCGCGGAGCGTCCCGTGCAGCCGGTGGCCGGCGGCGAGGCCGTGCTGGCGGACCAGCGCCGCGGGCACGTAGAGATCCTCCGGGCAGTTCTGGAAATTGCACGACGGCCAACGCAGGAACCCGAACGGGTCGTTGCCCATCTCCAAAATCCCCTCGGCCTCGACGGGAACCCCCCGCGCCAGCGCCGCCCGGACGATCTCGCACACGAGCGGGTGCCGCGGGCGCGGCGGGTCGTTCCGCACGCCGAACGCAGCAGCCAGGGAGGCGAGTTCGGCCAGGGGGGCGGCCTGGAGGTCGTTGACGTTCAGTTGCGTCGGCAACGCGGGCACGGCAGGCGTGGACGCCGGCGCGTCTTCGGCGACGGGAGAAAGGGACGGAGGCAAACTCATGACTGGGGCCGCGGCGAACCGGGCCGGCGAAGGGCAAAGGCGATTAAACGGGAGAGTCTTGGAAGTAGCGGGCGCACCGGATGGCCTGGGTGCGCAGACCTTCCTCGGAACCATCGTTCCAGATCAGGTGATCGCAGCGGCGGATTTTTTCGGGGAG
>CAXTQD010000165.1:8564-10875 GCA_964246175.1 uncultured Chthoniobacterales bacterium
AGCAGGTCCGCGACGCGTGGGGCCTGACGATCCGCGACGGCTTCGGGCAGACCGCGCCGGCCGGTCAGCCGCGCCACCTGGGTGGGTAAGCTGCAACCGACCACGACGACATGATCGAAGTATACCTCCGCGCCGGTTTCGTACAAGAGCGGGATTTCGACGGTGGCGGGTGCGTGCGGGACCGTGCGGGAGCGTTCGGCCAGCCAGCCGCGCCACGCGTCGCGCACGCGCGGGTGCAGGATGGCTTCCAGGGCGCGGCGCGGGGCAGGGTCGTCGGCGAAGACGAGGGCGCGCAACGCCGCACGCTCCGGCCATCCGTCCGCGCCGAACACCCCCGCGCCGAAGGCTGAGCGCACCTCCGCGGCCACTCCCGCATCCTCCGCCAACAGCCGGCGTGCGCACACGTCCGCGTCGAAGGTCTCCGCGCCCAACGCCGCGGAGAAGATTTGTGTGAAGGTCGATTTGCCGGAGCCGATGCCGCCGGTGATGCCGATGGTGGGCATGGGCAGAAAGGATGAAGCCGGACGGCAGAAAGAGCGAGTAGGCAAATCCTCCTGGTCTGCCTTCATCCTTTTGACAAAAAAGCGCCTCCGTTTCGGGAGACGCTCTTTCGCACAGCAGCGGTCGGCCGCTTACTTCTTGTAGTAATTGGGCAGCGGACCGGGCGGCTGGACGTACGTGTCCGGGCCGCTGAGCGTGGCCGTTTCCTCCTCGTCCTCCGTCGTCGTCAGCAAGGGCTGACCGGCCGGGTCGATCAGGCGCGCCGTCACGAAGATAATCAGGTTGCGCTTGATGTTCTGGTCGATCTTCGAGCGGAAGAGCCGCCCGACCACCGGCACGTCGCCGAGGATGGGCACCTTGTCGTTGACCTTCTGGATGTCCTCGCGCACCAGGCCGCCGAGCACCACCGTCGAGCCGTCGTAGATGCTCACGCTCGTGGACACCTTGCGCACGCTGAAGACGGGCTGGTTGATGACGTTGGGCGTCAGCACGTTGGTCTGCGAGATGCCCAGGGCGTTGGTTGTCACCGTCTGGATCGGGCTGCCGTAGTTGATGAACCCGTCGAAGTCCACCACCTGCGGCTGCAAGGTCAGGTCGATGGTGAAGTTATCCGGGCCGATGACCGGGTCGACCTCCAGGGTCACGCCGGTGTTGCGCTTTTCGAAGGCGGTCGGCGTCGTCGGCGTCACCGGGAAGGACGGCGCGCTGCTGGCGCCGTTGACTCCGACCACGCCGCCGTTGGTGCTGCCGATGGTCTGCGGGATCTGCGGCGGCTGGAACTGCGTCGGGTAGATGAACTCGCGGATGATCTCGATCGTCGCCTTCTGGCCGCTCTTGGCCGTCACGCGCGGGGCGCTGAGCAGGTCGACGCCCTTCTGCTGGTTGAGCGCGCGGATGACAAGCTGGAACTGCGGGTCCGTGAACACACCTGCCACCGAGAAGATGCCCGGGGCCGCCGCCATACCGCCGGTCGTGCCGAGGAGCAGCGCGTCAATCGCGTTGGCTGAGATGCCGAAGCTTCCCGAGCGGTTGCCGGCCGTCACCGGGTTGCCGCCGACCACGCCGCCGCTGGGATCGGTGAACCCGAACGCGTTGTTCGCGTCGCCGAAAGTCCGGCCGCCGGCCCCACCCGTGGTGCCGCCACCACCGAAGAGCTTGCTGTTGCCGATGTTGAACTGTCCCAGGGTCCAGTCGAAGCCGAGTTCCTTGAGGTTGGTCTGGTTGATGTCGATGAACTTGCTCTCGATCTCGACCTGCTTGGGCACCTGGATGGCCTCACCGACGAGCGTCTGAACTAGGTCGATGTTGGCCTGGGTGTTGCGCACGACGAGCTTGCTGGTCGAGGCGAGATAGATGGCGCTCGCCCCGGGCGGGAAGGTCACGCCGTTGCTTTCCAGGAACGTCTTGGCGTCCAGGCGCGTGGTCAGCGGACCGGAGCCTGTGCCCGTGCGGTCCACGGTGCCACCGCCACCGCCGCCGCCCGCAGTCGTCGCGGCCTCGTTGAGCGCGTTGCTCAGGCCAGCCCCCGTGTTGGCGGTGCCGATGAAGCTTGGCGGGACACGCACCTCCAGGGTGATGAGGTCGCCCGTCTCCTCGGTCAGCGGCACGATGGACACCGCGTAGGGTTCCACCTTGATCTTGAGGTTGGCCGCCTTGGCGACGTAGTCGAGCGCGGCGAGCAGCGGGATGCGGCTCAAGGTCAGCGAGATGCGCGTGGTGCCCGTGGCGGTCACGGCGGGTGGCGGCGCGGCCGGGGTGGCCGGGGCGTTCTCCACGCCGGTGGGCAGGCCGGGGATGCTCGCCTCGGTCG
>CAXTQD010000166.1:0-10873 GCA_964246175.1 uncultured Chthoniobacterales bacterium
CGGGCAGCCGTGGCGCGAGGCCATAGGTGAAATAGACGTTGGCGAGCTTCGTGGTGGAGTAGCGCCGACCACGGTCCGCCCCGGCGTCGTCGTTTGCCGCTTCCGGACCGAGTTCGCCCTTGGCCAGCGCCGTAGGCGTGTTCCAGGCAGGCACGGGCACACCGGCGCTGGCCGGCACCTTCGCCAGCTCCGCAGGATCATGCACGCCGCTGGCCACGACGACAATGCGACCCGGCTTTTCCATCAGCGGCAAGAGCAGGTTGACGAGCAGGTAATGCCCAAGATGACCAACACCGAAAGTCGTCTCGAAGCCGTCGACGGTGAACGTCTTTGCCCCTTGCACGGCGGCATTGCAGACGAGGCCATGTAGCGGAGGGAGACCTGCCGCTTTCAGTTTGCCGTCCAGCTTCGCCGCGAAGGTTCGAATTGATGCAAGGGATGCGAGATCGAGATCCATCGCTTCGACCTTCGCGCCGGGCACCGCGGACTTGCGCAACGTCTCAACCGCGGTCTGCGCACGCAACGGATCGCGGCAGGCAATGACAACGTGCCACGGCGGCGACGCCGCGAGTAACGCACTCGCGCAGGCATAGCCGAGACCGGAATTGCCGCCGGTGATGATCACCGTCTGCCGCGGCGGCAAAGGGTAGCTAGAGCGATCGGGGTTCGCAGTCATGAAATTCGTCCTGATGCCAAGCGCCCTCGAACGACCGCTTTGACCATCCAAGATAATGCGGCTCCGACATCATTCAATCGTCGTAATATACGATTTTCGTAATAATTGAGATGAATTGCTCCCTTTCGCTCGGGGAAAGCCGCCCAAGCATCATTCGGTAAAGGCCTTGATTGACTTCCCGTAACGCCGCCACCGCCGCTTCGCCGGCCTTTGACAGCCGCAGCGAGATCGCCCGACGGTCCTCCTCGATCCGATCCCGGTCCAACAGACCTCGTTTCACCAGGCGATCCGTCGCAGACGAGATCGTGGTGTTCGGTACCGCCAGGAAACGCGCAACGTCTGAAGGCCCGCCTCCAGGGTGGTCGGCGGCAAACAACAAGACCTGCTTGTCGAGTTCATTGAGCGGCCTTTCGACTCCATTGGCATCGGCCAATTTATGTCGGCGCGTGAAGGCGTCGAAAGCAGCGCCGATTTTGGCCATCTGCTCATCGGTAGGTTCGTTCATCCCTCCATGTACCGCATCGCGACCTTCGCCGCCATCTTGTCAGCAGCCTTGGGCAACCAACGACCCGGCTGGCGACGCTCGTTGAGGGCTACCGGTCAGGGCGAAGCCGTTTTTGGGGAATGACAAGGTCTCCCCCCACCAATGGTTTCTACTGGCTCACCATGCTGACGGCGGGCGCGCTCGGCACGGTGATAGGGGACGGCGTGGGCCACGCGTTCAGCCCCGTGGGGGTCGGCGTGCCCGTCTCCGCAGGGATGGCGACCATCGCTCTCGCTCTGATCCTCGGTGCCAGGAGGCGCATGGCCTGGACCTCCGCGGCGAGCTACTGGGTCGCCGTCGTGGCCGTGCGGTGGTGGGGCACCAACGTCGGCGACATCTTGGCATTCCTGACCCTGGGACTCCTGGTCAGCCTGACGGTGACCGGCTTGGCGATGGCGGTGACGCTGTTTTTCTGGCGTGAGCGAGTTGGGGGACGCGGGGAAGCTCGGGGCCCGGTTTAGCGGTTGATCGGCAAAAGTTCAGCCCCGGGGGGACGGGTTGAAATCAGTTGCTCCGACTCGGTGGCGTGAACGGACGTCGAGCTTTGCGCGCGCCGGTCGGGTGGCTGGAGAGACGGACCACCGCCTTTTTTGCCATCCGGCGCGGGACGGGTGAGCTTTCCTGGCGGGCAACCCTCCGGCGGAGCGCAATCAACGAGCGGACCCGCTTGGCGTCAGCGGGGGTGGCGGGGGTGTAGATCACCAAGCCCAAGCCTGGCTGGCCATCGACTATCAGGGAAGAGTATTCCATCGCGATGACCCCGCCGTGCGTAGGCTGGATGCGCTTGGTGCCCTCGCCGTGGTTGCGCACGTCGTGGTCCTCGCACATTGCCGCAAACTCCGGGCTCGTACGGCCCAACTCCTCGACTAGAGCCTGCGCTCGATCGGACGTGCCTGCGCGGGCAATCTCCGCGCGGAAAGTCGCCACCACGAAGCGTGCGGTGCGTTCCCAGTCCGGCATCTGCGTCCGAACACGCGAATGGCAGAAAACAAGTCGGAGTACGTTGCGCTCCGCGGGCGGCAGGGTCTCGTAGTCGATCAGCACGGCCGCCGCCGCCTCGTTCCAGGCCACGATGTCCCACGCGGCGTCCTTCACCAACGCCGGACTGGTTTCCAGGGAGTCGAGCACGCGCTGCAAGCGGGGAGAAACGCTCGCCGTCTTCGCAGGGCGCACCTCGGGCGGACGGCCCTGAGCGAGCAGGTACATATGCTCGCGCTCCGTCTCCTTGAGCGCCAGCGCGCGGGCGAGCCGGTCCAGCACGTCGGCGGACGGCGCGCCGCCGCGGCCCTGCTCGAGCCAGGTGTACCACGTGACGCTGACAAAAGCGCGCCGGGCGACTTCCTCGCGCCGCAGTCCCGGCGTGCGCCGCCGCAGGGCAGGCAGGCCGAGCGCCGCCGGATCGAGCCTGGCGCGTCGATCCTTCAGATAGCTGCCGAGGGGGTTCTTGCTCATCATGGCCGGCGTGTTCATCCTGTTGGTTTCCATACCCGTATCACGTCACTACTGTTCACTGTTTGATTCCGCGTGGAAGGTCGTCTCGTTCACTTGAACGACGAAGAAACCAGATCCATCAAAAACATGAACAACCAAATGAAAGCCGTCGTCATCAATGAGTACGGCGACAACAGCGTCCTACACTACACCGATCTCAAACGACCGGAGCCGAAAGAAGGCGAAGTGCTGGTGAAGGTCCACGCGGCCGGGGTCAATCCGGTGGGCTGGAAAATCCGCGGCGGCATGGGCCAGCGGCTCGGGTTGACCCTGCTGGTAGTACTCGGGGGCGAGATCGCGGGAACCATCGAAGCGGTGGGCACGAGCGTCGAGAACTTCCAGAAAGGCGACGCGGTCTATGGCATCATCAAATCGGGCGCTTTCGCCGAGTACGCCATCGCCAGGGCGGCGGACATAGTACTCAAACCTTCCAGCCTGGATTTTACCAACGCCGCAGCCGTTCCGCTGGGTGCCTTGACCGCGTGGCAGGCGATCTTTGACCTGGCCAACCTCGGCCAGGGACAAAAGATCCTGATCACCGGCGCGTCGGGTGAAGTCGGGTCGCTGGCGGTGCAATTGGCCAAGGCGAAAGGCGCACACGTCACCGGCACCGCTTCCGGGCGCAACGCAGAATTCGTCCGGGGCCTGGGCGCGGATGAGTTCGTGGACTACACGCAGCAGCCCTTTGAGGAAGTGGTCAAAGAGATGGATGTCGTCTTCGACACGGTGGGTGGGGACACCTTCCAGAAAGCGTTCCACACTTTGAAGAAGGGCGGCTTTCTGGTCACGTCGGTCGCGTTTCCGGCCGATGAGGCGCAGAGGTTCGGGGTCAGCGCCGCGCGGGTCCAATGCAAGCCCGACGCGGAGCAGTTGGCTGCCATCCGCGACCTCGTGGAAGCCGGCAAGTTGAAGGCACACGTCGCCACCGTGCTGCCGCTGGCGGAGATCAAGCAGGCGTTCGAGCTTTCCGAAGGCCGGCGCACGCGCGGCAAGATCGTCTTGCAGATCGCGGCGTGACACGGCTCTGCCGTCGTCTTGAGTCATCGGAGTGGCGGCTGGCGCAAGATAAACGCGGCGCAGGCTCGCCGTCGCTTATTTCCTGGCCTTCCGCGGGGGAAGAACGCAGGTCGCTTTCACGCATTGCCGCAGCCAGCGATGGACAGGGTCCGCGTCCAGCCGGGGATGCCACGCCTGGGAAATCGTCAGCGGCGTGGATCGTAACGGCAAGGCGAACACCACCAGGTCGAGAAAGCGGCCCAGGTGCTCGGCGAAGTGGAGCGGGACCGTTCCGATGAGGTCCGAGGACGACACGGCGATGAGCGCCGCATAGTACCCGTTGACGATCAGCACGATGTTGCGTCGGTCGTGCCCCGCCCGGTGCAGCGCGTCGTCCAAGGGCCCCCAGCGCTGGCCACGGCGGGAGACGCCGACGTGCGGCTGCGCGGTAAAGCGTTTGATGCTCATCTTTGCGTCGAGCAGCGGATGGTCTTTCCGCGCCACGCCGACAAACTCATCGACGAAAAGCTGCTGAACCTTGATTTCCGGTCCAGCGGCACCGATGACACCCAAGTCCAGATCCACCAGGCCCTCGCGCAACTCGCTAACGTCCTTGTTGCCTTGGGGGAGAAAGCACAGGTGCAAGCCGGGGGCCTGGGAACGGACGGCTTTCGACAAAGGCTCGGCAAAAACCCCGGCCATTGAGTCGATGGCGCGGATGTTCAGGGTACGCTGCACATCGCGCAGCTTCGTCGGGTTGTCAGCGCGGATGAGTTGTTCGGCGTCCTGTACGATCCGGCTGATCTCCGCGCGCAGTTCGAGCGCGCGCGGGGTAAGCACCAGGCGTCTGCCGGCACGCACCAACAGCGCATCCCCGAAAGCCTCGCGTGCGCGCGTGAGGGTGCGACTCATCGCGGGCGCGCTCAGATGGAGACGCCGGGCGGCTTGCGAAACGCTCTGCTCGCGCAGCAACACGTCCAGAGAGGTAAGAAGGTTCAAGTCCATGGAATGCGCGTCACGCAATGATTCATTGTAATCGTTGCATTGGTCATCATGCCGACGGGTAGATAAGATGCAACATGAATACTTTCATAACTCCCACGTTTGTATTCGACCCTCATGACCCCGGCACCTCGCCCGGCTTCGTCCTCGTGCTACGGCTTCCCAGACACCGCGCCGCTCTGAACCAGCTCCAATCCAAAACGCTCGATTTCTTTACCGGAGGTCGCGCCACTGGCTGTTTTGCCGTTCTGCTCGTCGGATTGACTGATCTACTCTCCTCCGAGCAGACCCGGCAGCTCCACCAACTCAGCCACCGGTGGGGGGTGGCGGTTGAGGCGGTAAAATCAACGGACGATGCCAGGCGGCTTGGCTCCTGGTTGCTGGGAGAGTTCCACCAGCTCTTTCATGGCGGTTGCGAGGAAGCCTTTCTCACCTCTTTGCAAGTCGCCTGCCTGCGGCAGATGTCTCAGGACGCCATCACGAAATTTGTCCGTCAGCCGATGGCTGCCCCCCAGGTTCTGGCCTTGGCCTCCTGATCTGCCGACCGTTTGTTGTCGCTCATCTCTGCACAACTCCTTTCACCCTCGGCGGCCTCAGTCCGCCACTTCACCGCTGCAAACAAAATCATTGATGAAAACCATTGGAAACACGATCCTCATTACAGGCGGCACCAGCGGCATCGGCCGCGCGCTGGCGGAAGCCTTCCACGACCGCGGCAACCGCGTGGTCGTCACCGGCCGCCGCCAAGCCCTGCTCGACGAGGTCACGGCGGCGCGTCCCGGCATGGTCGGGCTGCCGCTCGACCTGGACGACCCGGCCTCGTTGCCACGCCTGGCCGACGAGGTCCGCTCGCGCTTCCCCGAGCTGAACGTGCTGGTCGCCAACGCCGGCATCTCTCGCACGGAGAATCTGGCGGCGGATGGCTGGAACACGTCCGACGCGGAGGCGGTCGTCGAGACGAACATCCTCGGCACGTTGCGCGGAGTGGCGGCGCTTCTGCCCGTGCTGAAAGGACAGCCGGACGCAACGGTCATGGCCACCAGCTCCAACCTCGCTTTCATCCCGCGCGCGGACTTCCCGACCTACTGCGCCAGCAAGGCGTTCCTGCACTCCTGGCTGCAATCGCTGCGCCACCAACTCCGCAAGATTCCCGTCGAGGTGCTCGAACTCTCGCCACCCTACGTGCAGACCGAACTGACCGGCGAGCATCAGAAGGCCGACCCCCGCGCCATGCCGCTCGATCAGTACATCGCCGAGGTCATGGGCCTGCTGGAAACGCAAGATCATCCCGGGGGCGAGGTGCTGGTCGCCTATGACCGCAGCCGGCGGCTGGCCGAGCGGGAAGGGCGCTATGACGCAGCCTTCGCCGCCATCAACCCGCTGTGATCGACGTTGGTGGCTGCTGCCCTCCACGTCGCCGCCCTCTCCCTGACTGTTCGGAGTTTTCTGCCTGGCAGAATCCAAGCCCTCCGCCTCCTAGTCGAAGACAATCATCCCATGACAAATCAGCCGATCACATTCCGGGTCCCCGCCGCCGTATCTTCAACCTTGCTGCTGACTCCACACGTCCGCCGCGTCACCTTTCAGGCAGACTCGCTCGACCGTCTGGAGGTCAGCGGACCAGCGCAGTGGGTCAAGGTTCTGTTCCCCGCTACCGGCGACGAAAAACCGCCGGGACGCGCTTACACGATCCGCCATCATCGCCCGGAAGCTGGGGAACTCGACATTGACTTCGTTTTACACGGCGACACCGGACCAGGTTCGCACTGGGCCTCGCGCGCGAAAGTTGGCGATGTCGTGGACATGGCAGGACCGCGCGGCGGTCATGTGGTCAACGTGGACGCGGATTGGCGCCTGTTGGCCGGGGATGAGACCGCTTTGCCTGCCATCGCCTCGATCCTTGAAGTGGCTCCAGAGTGTGGGCAGACGCTCGTGTTCATCGAAGTGCCTTCGCCCGAGGATGAACAGAACCTGAAGGTGCCCCCCGGAACGACCCTGCACTGGCTCCCTCGAACCGGGAGCGGCTTCCAACCTGGAGAGGGATTATCTGAAGCGGTTCTGCGAACCCGACTACCCACGACCAAGGGTGATGTCTTCATTGCCGGAGAGGCAACGGCCGTACGCAAGATTCGCGAGTATGCAGCCGGTGCGGAACACGTGGACGCCAAAGGGTACTGGTTCGTTGGCCGTGCTGATCATCGGGACTAAAGCAAGGCGGATCGTAGGCGCGTGAGGTAACGCCTTTCGCAAAATGGTTCCTTTTCAGAATCCTCTCAGCTCCCGCTTCGAAAAACAGGCGTTCCGAAACGCCAAAGTGTCGAA
The DNA here is from genome assembly GCA_964246175.1 of uncultured Chthoniobacterales bacterium. Classification (GTDB taxonomy): domain Bacteria; phylum Verrucomicrobiota; class Verrucomicrobiia; order Chthoniobacterales; family SZAS-18; genus CAHJWO01. The sequence continues at coordinate 7,032 of CAXTQD010000166.1, forward strand.
AAACTCGTCTCAAAATCAAAACCTAATCCGCGCCCTTCCAACCACGCAGGGCGACGGCGTTGAGCAGGCCAAAGAGCACGCTGGATAGTGCCACGCAGACAAAAAGTCCGCGCAAGCCGAACCCGAAACGCGCGACCATGACCCAGCCCAGCCCCGCCGCAACGCCCAAACGCACGCTGCCCGCCAGAAAGGGCGTCACCACTTTGCCGGTGCCCTGGGCGGCGAAGTAGAGCAGCAGCCCCAGCCCGACAAACCCGTAGCAGGGAGCCACGTGGCGCAGGTAGAGGGCACCTGCCGCCAGCACCTGCGGCTCGCGGCTGAAAAGTTCCAACCACGCCAACGGGAACAGCGCCACCGCCAGCCCGACCGCCCCGGCGAAGAGCGCCCCGGTCCACGCGCCCGTCCAGGCGGCGCGCCGCGCACGTTGGATCTGGCCCGCCCCGATGTTCGTGCCCACCATCGTCAACACCGCCGTCCCCAGGCCGAAGAGCAGCGGGATGAGCAGCGAGTCTAGGCGGGACGCCAGTCCGTAGCCGGCCAGTGCTTCCGTGCCGAAGCGGCCGACCGCCCCGGTGACCAGCACCACGGTCAGGTTTGCCTGCGCGGTGCCCACCGCCGAGAGTGCGCCCACGCGGAGGATCTCCGCGAAGAAGCGGCGTTCCAAAGGGGTCCACCGCAGCAGCAGCCCGGCGTGGCCGCGGCGCATGTAAGCGGCGAGCACCACCAGGGCCAGCGTGTAGTAGAGACCCACCGCCAAGGCCGCGCCCGCCACTCCCATCCTGGGCAGGGGTCCCCAACCGAAGATCAAGGCCGGCGAGAGCGGGATGAGCACCAACGCGCCGCCCAAAGTCACCAGGGCCGGCGTCTTCACGTTGCCCGCACCGCGCAGCGCCGCCGCCAGCAGGTTGACGCACCACACCGGGACCGCCGCCGCGAACACGACGTTCGAGTAGAACACGGCGACGCCCAGCGCCTCGCCCGATCCGCCCAGCGCACGGTAGAGCGCCGGTCCTCCCCAGAAAGCACCCACGCTAAAGCAAGCGCCAAAGACGACGCCCAGCACCAGGGCATGCACCACGAGCCGGTTGGCATCTTCCGTCCGTCCCGCGCCCAAAGCTCGCGCCACGGCCGCGGAAACTCCGCCGCCCATCCCGCCGTTGGACATCGCGGCCATCAGCAGGAGCAAAGGGAAGACGAGCGACACGCCCGCGAGCGCCGCGGTGCCCAGGAAACTGACGAAGTACGTCTCGGCCACGCTGACCAGCGTTTGCATGAAGAGCACGGTGATCGTGGGCACCGCCAGCCGCAGCAAGGTCGGCAGCACGGGGCCGCTCAAAAGCATCTGACGCCGGGTATCTTCCGGTCGCGCCACGCCGGCGGACGCCGTCTTGAGGACGATCATCTCAGGCGAGTTTGACCAGCATCTTCCCAAAGTTCTCGCCGGTGAAAATCTTGAGGAAGGCGTGCGGTGCTTGTTCGATGCCCTCGTCCACCGTTTGCTTCCAGCGGACCTGGCCGGCCTGGATCCAGGCGGTCATCTCCCGCACGAAGGCGGGCATCCGCGCAAAGTGGTCCGAAACCACAAACCCTTCGAGCCGCAGGCGTTTGCGGATCGCCTCCGACAGGTTGCGCGGGCCGCTTTCCTGGCCGTTGTAGCTGGCGATCATGCCGCAGAGCGCCAGGCGCGCAAAGGGTTTGGCGTGGGCGAGGGCCGCTTCCAGGTGCGCGCCGCCCACGTTGTCGAAGTAGGCGTCAATCCCCTGCGGGCTCGCTTCGCCGAGGGCGGCGGTGACATCCGGCGTCTGTTTGTAGTCGATGACGCGATCCACCCCGATCTCGCGCAGGAAGTCGCCCTTCTCGGGGCCGCCGGCCGAGCCGATGACCGTCGCTCCTTTGAGCTTGGCGACCTGGCAGACCACCGAACCGACGGCCCCCGACGCCGCCGACACAAAGAGGGTCTCGCCCGCCTGGATCTTGATCACGTCGAGCAGGCCGGCGTATGCCGTCAGTCCGGGCAGTCCCGCCACGCCGAGGTAGGCTTCCGGCGGCAGCGCCTGCGCGTCCACCGTGCGCAGGCTTTCGCCGGGCGCGTTGAACGCCTCGCGCCAGCCGCGCATGGAGAGCACCGTGTCGCCGACGGCCAGCCCCGCGAAGCGGGATTGCACCACGCGGCCCACCGCCCCGCCGTCCAGCGCCTGGCCGACCTGGAAAGGCGGCACGTAGCTGGGGCGGTCCTTCATGCGTCCGCGCATGTACGGGTCCACGGACATGAAGAGGTTTTGCACCTGCACCTCACCCGGTCCGGGCGGCGGGAGGGCGACGGTCTCCAGGGAAAAGTTCTCCGGGGTCGGTAGGACATCGGCATCAGGACGGCTGCGCAGCCGGACCTCGCGGGATGACTGGAGGGGCGTCGCTGGCGCAAGGTGGATGGGAGATGGGCCGGGTTGCATGCGAACAGCTTCCATCGGCCAGAGGGTATCCGGAAATACTTTGTTTGTTGCTGATCTATAACGATGGAGTATCGATGGGATCGCCTTTATCCGTCCGGGCGAGATCCGGAATGGAACTGCGTCATCTGCGTTATTTTGTGGCCGTCGCCGAGGAACTCTCCTTCAGCGCTGCGGCCCGCCGCCTGCACGTCGCCCAGCCGCCTTTGAGCGTGCAGGTCAAACAGTTGGAAGAGGAACTGGGGGCGCGTCTGTTCGAGCGCACCAGCCGCCGGGTGCGGCTCACCCCGGCGGGAGAACTCTTCCTGGCCCGCGCGACGACCATCCTGCGGGAGGCGGCCACCGCCGTGCGCGAGGTCCAACGCGCCGGCCGCGGCGAGCTGGGTTCGCTGCGGCTGAGCTTCTCGGGCACCACCCTGACCTACGACCCGCTGCTGCCCGAGGTCCTGCGCCGCTATCGGGCCGCGCACCCGGAGGTCAACCTCACCTTGCACGAACAACGCGCCGGCCAGCAGATTGAGGACCTGCGGGCCGGGCGCATGGACGCAGGCTTCCTCGGCTTGGCGCGGGCCGACACGGCGGCGGACGCCCACGGCGGCGAACTGGCCGTCGAGGTGCTGCTGCGCGAAGCCCTCTTTGCCGTTTTGCCCGACGGCCATCCGCTGGCCAAACGCCGCCGGGTCACCCGGAGTCAGCTCCAGGAGGAGGCGCTGGTGTGGACCGGCCGGCAGGGAGTGTTCCTGCGCGAGGGAGGTTTTGACCTGCGCGCGGGCACGGAAGTAGACAGTACGGCCACGGTCTTCAACTACGTCGCGGCAGGGTTCGGCCTCTCGATCCTGCCCGCGCAGTTTACGAGCTTCGCGGTGGCGGGCGTGCGCTTTGTGCCCTACGCCGGCGCGCCGCCGTTTTGCTACGGGGTGGCCTGGCGGCGGGGGACGGAAAGCATCGAACCGCTCGCTGGCTTCCTGGCCGACACGCGCGCGGTCTCGCGTCAGCGCCGGGGGTGGTGATTTGGTCAAGCCCATGCGAACGGATCAGTTCGAGCAGAAGGCGCGGCAGCTTCGGGCTGCCATGGCCGAGACGACCCAGCGCCTGGGACCGCACTTCACCAACCCGGCGGCGCGAGCCACCGCCGGCGCGTACCTCCAAAGCTTGCTCAGCCGCGTGGAGCGCAAGAACAACTGGCAGTTGGCGGAAGTGGCCGGCTTCGGCACGCCGTATCGCTTCTAACCCCTGCTCGGACGCGGGGTGTGGGAGGCCGACGCCCTGCGCGACGAACAACTCGGGGTGGTGCTCGCGGGCCTGGGCGAGGAGGACGCCGTGCTGGCCATCGACGAGACTTACTATTACAGTGGTAGCTGGGCAAGTGCCGTGCTTTGGTCCAGCTCAATGAGG
>CAXTQD010000167.1:0-2547 GCA_964246175.1 uncultured Chthoniobacterales bacterium
GCAGAAGCCGGGGAGGCTGGAACACCAAGATTCATCTGGTGTCCACGACTGATCGGTGTGCGCTGAAGCTGGCGCTCTCCCCCGGCCAGGCGGGCGCCGCGCCGCAAGGTCGCGCGTTGCTGCGCGCCCACGGGCCGGCCCCGTTTCCGGGTTGCCCTTTGTGCCTGGACCGTGCCTGCGAGGATAACGAGACTCGCGCCTTGGCCGCCGAGTTGGGCTTTGCACCCGTGGTGCCACCCAACCCCAAACGACTCGGAGCCTGGGAATCTGACCGCGTCACCTACCGCCGTCCGCAATGAGGTCGAGCGCCTGCACCGCCGACTCAAAGGCTTTCGGCGCGTCTTTACCCGCTACGACAAGCTCGACGTGATGTGCCTTGCCTTCGTTCACCTCGCACTCATCTTCGATGCCTTGCGCTTGCGTTAACACGCCCTAGGCTAAATCGACAGCCGGCACAACCGACCTGCCCGGCCTGGGTCAACTCGCCGTCGCCGCGCCAAAAGCCCACCACGCTGCAGCGGCGCGAGTGCGCCTGCGCGGGCACGGGAGCGGGTCGGGCCGGGCGGCTGCCGGCAGCGACCCGAGGTGCCCGTGCGACTCATGATCACGCTGACGAGCGCTTCGCGGTTCTTCGCCTGGTCGGCCACGTCCTGGTTCTGGCCGAAGATTTTGTTGACCAAGCTTTTGATGTCCGTGTTCGCCGCGTTGGGATCTTGAGCCGCGGCTTGGGCGGTGCCTTATGCTTGGCTGCCGGCGCTCTGGGCGCGAGCCTGGAGGTTTTCAGGCTGGAGAGCCGGCATGTCGGTCTGACGCAGCAGTTGATCCACTTGGCCCTGGATGTCCGAGGTATCGAGGCCGCTGGCGTTGAGCTTGTCCTTGGCAGAATCAATCAACCCGGGAGCCGCGTTGCTCGCGGCGGAAGTGGCCTTGGACACGACGGAAGAGACTAGACTGCCGGCCCCGCCGATCAAACTGCCAAGACCGCTCGTGAGCAGGTAGAAGCCGAGCAGGCTCGTCAACCCGAAAGTGACCAAGCCGTGCAGCGTCGAATCCTGGCGACGCGGCATCCCGGCCAAGCGGCCGGCGACATAGCCGCCGGTGAAGAGCGAAATCAGTACACTGAGCAGCGTCCAAATGGCCGCGCCAAAGCCGAGGCCGCCCATGGGATTGTCGCTGTAGGGGTTCGCCACGCTCGCGCCGGGGCCTAGAGCGTTGCTCAAGTAGGTTTGCCTAGGTAACCGCAGTGTTTGAAGAAGCCGTGTGCATCGCTGGCGCTGACGGCGTGCAGGCCCTCGCCGATGGCGCGATCCAGGGCTTCGCTGGTGCGCGCGACGACCTTACGCAGGAAGTTCTTGAGCTTGCTCCAGGCCATCTCGATGGGGTTGAAGTCGGCCGAGTAGGGCGGCAGGTAGAGCAGGCGGGCACCCACGGCCTCGATGAGTTCACGCACGCCTTTGACCTTGTGCGCGCCCAGGTTGTCCATGACCACCACCGCGCCCGGCCAGAGTTGAGGGATGAGCACGTCCTTGGAAATAAGTCAGGAACACGCGTCCATCGCTCGCGCCGTTGACGCACATTGGCTCCAGGGTGCCGCGCAGAGTCAACGCGCCCAGGATGCTCACGTTGTCGCCCCAGTTGCGCGGGGCCGAGCCGAAGGCGCGCGTGCCGCAAAGGCTGCGCGCGTAAAGGCGGGTCATCGCCCGGTTGACCCCGCGCTCGTCGATGAACACAAAATCCTCCGCTCTGATCCCGGCCGTCTGCTCGGGCCACGCCGCGCGCAGACCCTTCACGCGCTCGCTGCTGGCCCCGTCATCCTTGCGCGTCTTTTTTTGCGTGTCTGGCGCAGGCGCAAGAGCAGGCGGCCCACCGTGGCCGCGCTGAGCGCGTGCCCTGCGGCCACCATGTTTTGGTGGTGCTCGGCGATGGTGTGATCGTTGTTCGTCGCTACCAACCCCGTGAGGTGTTTCAACGCCGCGGGTGTGGCCAAGGACCGCTGCCCGCCACCGTGGGGCTTGGCGGCCACATGGCCGCTCTCGCGCTGGCGACGCGCCAATCCACGCACAAACCGCTCGCTCACTCCGAAGCGCGCGGCCACCTCGCGCTGGCTGCCCTCGCCGCGCCGCCACGCGTCGAACACCCGCTCGCGCAGGTCTAGAGAATCTGCTCTTGCCACCCGCCAACCTGCCGCAAACTCAACTGAGCAATGCTCTAAACCCAGGAGCGAGAAGGCGAGTTGTGACGCCAGTGCCATGACGGCCCCGGCGAAGATCGCGCCCTAGGAGATCCGGGTATGAGCGTGTGAAGACACCGCCACCGTGTCCAGAGGGTGATAGGTCTGCACGGGAGCCGTGACGGTCTCGCGGTGAGTAGTCGTTTTCACGGGCCACCATTGGTGGAGGCCGTGGGTCGGTATAGATCGTTGTCAGCCAGAATCAGAATGGAGTTGGGTTGCTGTCGGTAGTGGTTGAGCAGCGATCAGCGGCCTTTGGACTGGTCACGCTTCACTTCGGTCTCACCGTCGCGGAGCACTTCCACGTCTTCTTTGCG
>CAXTQD010000167.1:2647-10821 GCA_964246175.1 uncultured Chthoniobacterales bacterium
ACTTCCACGTCTTCTTTGCGCACGGTCTCGCTGACGTTCTGGGTCTCGGCGGTGGCGGTCTTGTTCACGCGCACAGCCCCTGTGACATGTGCTTCCTTGGAGACGACGACCTCCTCGCGGGTCAGCGGCACGTCGATGGTTTCATCCTGGAAGTTGGAACCGGTGGCAGCGCCCTCGTGGACCTGGTCAGCCGAAACGCGCTCGACCACGAAGTCCTCGTGGCGCACCTCCACTGGCTGGTTGACGATCTCGGTGCGCACGATCTTGCGCAGACGCACGGCACCCGCGTCGACGGTGCGCTTGCCTACCTTGACTTGTTCCTCGGAGAGCGCGACCTCGATGTCGTCACCCTTGGTCGCATCGCGGTTCTTCGCGGCAGCCGTGGCTTGGGGAGCGGCGTTCGCCGCCAGTGCGGACGCAGCGGCTGCGGTTGCGCTACGTTCAGCGCCGTCCGTGTTGCGTGTGACGTTCGTCGTGGTGGCCTGGGCAGCGTGGCTTTGCACGCCGTAGTAGCGGTAGATCTCGGCTTCTTCTTCGTCGGAGATGGTGGCGTTGGCGTCGATGGTCGGCGCGCCCTTCACGAAGTCGCTCTCGTAGGGGAGGTGGACGGTGCGGTTAGATTCGTTCATCTCGGCCTTCTCGACGGGAACCACATGGTTGTGGCCGAAGAACCAACCGGTTTTGACGCCGACAAATTGCAGGTTGCCGCGGTGCGCGTCGGCCCACAGGCAGTGGACCGTGCCGACTTCGCTGCCGGTTCTATCGACTACTTGGTAGTCGAGCAAAGATTGGACGGCGTCGGTGGGGAGAGAATCAAGGGTGTTCATAGCGGTCTGGTGGCTGGCGTTGGACGACAAGAGGTCGCCCGCGAGGAGAGATGTTCTCCGCGCTTTGGTTAAGGCTGCGTGGGCTGAGAGAAGAGGCGTGCAGGAGATGCCCTTGCAGACAAGACTAGCCAGCTAGCAGACCGGTCGGCGCCCCGAGGGGGCGTTGATCGCCTCTTGCCAACCTAATCGGTGATCAGTCTCTGTGTGGCCTTGTTATTTAAGAGACAGGTTTGTGACTCACGCTCGCACCGTGTGTACTAACCCCATCGCGTCAAGCTAGAGGGAAATGTCCTGACACGCCGACGTTACCGGGAGGGAGAACGGTAAACAAGCGGTGCCGAACGACCCGAAATTTTGTATCAACTGTCTATTCACCATCTGCCAGCTTGAACCGCAACTCCAAAACGTGCCTGCAGATGCCCTCCCTAGCCAAGCGGCGCACTCACACGTCTTTGAGCCGTTCGTTCCACTCGCAGCCGAGCGAAAGACGGACCCTGCGGAGCACCATCAGTGATGGATGGGCCGTGCCGGCTTCGAGCTTTTGCAGGTAGCGTGGATGCACGTCCACCTGTTCGGCCACCTGCTCCTGCGTCAGTTGCCGAGCAGAGCGCAAGCGCGCCAGGTTGCGGCCGAAGGTCAGGGAGGCTTGGCGTCGTCGTTCACTCGGGCGTGTGCCGAGCTTGGGCGATGCCGGGAAGTGGCAACGCGCCCATAATGGGCGTGTTTTCTCCTTGCTCCTTCCTTGGGATTTTGGCTAACTGCCCTTGGTGTGGAGGGCGCCGCCGTTCGCTCAGCGTGACCGGCCTCGGCGGCTCGGCCGCACCATAGCAGCGATGCGGAAGAAGGCGAGGGAGGAGCGCGCCGCTCTCGTGACTAAGTTCGTCGTCTCGGCGAGCGTGCTCCTGGATGATCCAACGATCCTAGCTAACGCGCCGGCCGGAACCTCCGCGGCCGTGCTGCGAGCCGCCGCGAGTACGCGATTGACTTGCTGCCGGAGGACGTTCAAAACGCCGCAAATGGGAAAGCAGTAACGGCTGAAAGAGGAGCGACCCATCAGAGGAGCATGCTGCCTGCCTCATTCAGGCAGCGACGCAGTTAACCCGAAGTAAGCTCGTTCCCAGAACTCGTGTTGCCTGTACGGTGCCTGCCGCGTGGTCGGCAGGGAATGCCTGACGAGGTGGCGCAATGTCTCGCAAGCTCGTCGGGCGGCCGCCGCAAGCGTCAGGTTCTCCTCCCCAAACCTGTGCACGCTGTTTTCCAGCGTGCCGCCATGAGCGATGGCGCTGCGGAGATCGTAGAGCTTTTTTGCCAACCTGAAAGCCGTGTGGCGTTCCTCCGGCGTCCTGAACAAGGTGGAGTAGTGCAGAGAAAACCGAAACTTGAGTTCGCCTCGTCTGTCCTCACTGCGGAGGCCGGCGAGCAAAAGTGACTCCATCCCGATGACTGCATCAACGAGCTTGTCTTGCGGCTTTGTTCTAGCTTCTGCGTCGGCGAGTCGGGAGCAGGCCATCTCCATCGAGGGTTCGGAGCAGGCAAATACCATCGTGGCGTGCTCGGAGAACAGACCGTAGTCCTATACGTCGAGGGCATAGTCGCCATCAGGGATGGAGTGTTCTCTCAGGCGGTCAGACGAAGTGTGTATAGGGCAGGGTACGAGGGGATAGAACCGAATTCGCTTAAAGCCAATGGGACCTTCTTTGAAGGTTCGCATACTCAGAACAAGCCGCTCCAAAGCAATTTCTACGGGATCAGGAGTTGGCCGCATATACGCAGTTGTATCCCCGAGGAGTTTTGTTTCCTCGATCTCACCTTCGACGCAGGAATCTGGCTTTCTGGGGGACCACTCCGTCTCCATACTTAAGGAGTCTACAGTTTGCCCGTGGAGTGCCGAATACTCGATGTCGGTGAGTGGCCGTATCCGAAGACCGGCCGGCAGGTCCACCGGCTGCTCTGACGAGTCGAGGTTAAGAAGCAGTGCCCGGAACACGAACCGGATGGTTGGCTCGTCAACAAATTTCTCAAACTCATCTACGGCCGAATCTACCGCAGCCTCATCGAGGTTGAACCATTCATCTTGCCGGCCGAGATACTCGATCACAGAGTGAAAGATACGGTCTTTCCGAATCCCCAAGTGGGACCGACCGAATCTCGGCGTTCCAACCTTTCCATTGTACTCGGGGTAATTGGCGAAAAAAGAGTCGGTAAATGGCTGACCGACTTCCTGAAGAGTCCGATAGGATGCAAGGAGAACCAGCGGCATGTTGGGTCGGAACGCACCTTCACCTCGCCACTGCCTGCGTCCGGTCTTCTTCCAAGCCATCACTCGGACCAAGTGCCTTGTAGCAACCATTTGGAGTGCCGGGATGCACTCTATGACGGCGCGTCTGAGCAGTGATTTCGTTTCAGGATGCATCGCTATTGGTGCTCGGACTTTGCTTCGTCTGTTTCCTGAATTTGTTCGTAACACGAAGCCAAACCAAGGTGTCGCAGTTGTTCCGCCACAATCGCCAGCGACAGTGCGACTGGCAGCAGGACTCCTCCTTCAAAACACATCCGACAAGATGAACGACAATGCTTTGTTGTAGGTGGTGTTGTAAGTATGAGATACAAACTTACGTAAGTGCCTCTAACAAAACGATGCGGTGAGGGAGGGATTCGAACACTTCAGTGCTCAGAGATAAAGAACGCGATTCGTCGCCTGTATGCACTCCGTATGCACAAATCCAAACGAGCACATATCCCTCGGGCCTGGGTTCAAACTTATCAGAAGAAGGACCAAGGTACTCGGTTGAGGCTGTTCGGCTTTAGTTGGTTGACGATCTAAGGGGGATACTCTGACGCGCAGGTTTGTCCTGCGTACGAGGCTTGCGGACCATGATGCTTTTCGCATCGTCCTTTCAGATCAATTGGCAGGTGTGAGCTTCGCCGTGAACTTGGCGCGCTGGCTTGCAAAGCCTGGTGCCTCGGCGTCGCTGATTTGTTTCTTGTCGGTGAGGCTCTGCAACGCCGCCAGCGCGCGTTTGTACCACTCACGCGCGGGCTGAGACTTCCTTTCGCGAAGGTCGCCTTCCAACTCGCAGACCGACACCTCCAGCTTTCGCAGATCCGGGTCATCCGGGGTTTTGGCGAGTTCGCCCTCCAGCATGGCCCGGGACGCCTCCGCATCCTCGGCCGCGACGGCGTTGTCGCCCAGGAGCAGACGTGCCTGCCCCATCGCCCAACGTGAACTAATGCAATCTTGGGTATATACTTCCGGCGAGTTCGCGGCTAAGCGGGTATTGATTTCCCAAGAAGAGCGGGCCGCCGCCAGGGCTTCCGGCCAGCGGCCGGTCAGACGCAGAGTTTCGGCGTGGTGTTCAAGGCTGTTGGCGAGGTCATGCTGGATGCCGGCGTCCCCAGGGTTCGCGGCGTCGAGCGCCTGCGCCAGACTGATCGAGCGGATGCCGAAGGCCAGTGCCTCCGGCAGCGCGCCTTGCTTCGTGGCCGTCCACATCTGGTTGAAGATAATAAACCAGTTTTCCAACTGGACGCTGCTGTCCTGCGGCATGGTCTGGACGAGCGGGGCGACGACGGCCTCCGCCTGCGCCAGATCAACCATCGCCGCCGGGTAGTCGGCCGCGTCCTTGTGGATCTTGGAGATGCGTACCAGCAGGCGCGCCACGTTGACCCGATCCTCCGGCACCTGCGGCGGTGCGGCGGCCACCGCCTGCACGATGGGCAGGGCTTCGTGGTAGGCTGCTAGGGCCTGCGGCAGCGCGAGACAATCCTCGTACCAATCTCCGATGTCCTTCAGCATGACCACCAACTCGCGCTGTAATTCCGCCGAGCCGGGCTGTTCGGCCACCAGCCGGTGCATCGTCGCCAACGCAGCCTGGTAATGCGGCAGGGCTTCGTCCTTCCTGTCAAGCGTCCAATACAAAGCCATGCCGATCTGCTGGTGCAGCTTGGCCAACTCGTTTTGTGCCTGCCAATCATGGTCGTTGGCTGCCACGATGGCCTGGAGCAAGCCCAGGGACTTCTGGTAGCTGGCCAGCGCACCTTTGAGGTCGCCGAGGTTGGAATAGTTGGGGTTGCCCTGCACGTCGCCGATCCTCCGATAAGCAACGGCCACTTCTCGTCGCAGGTCCGGATCGTTGCCCCTCTCCGCCGACAGGCTGTCCAAATACTCCATGGCGCGCTGCACCAGAAGCTGGCGTGTTTCGATGGTTTTGCCGGAGAGATTGGCGATCTTCGGCTCGATCTCGAAGAGGATGGAGTGGGCCAGTCGCCGCACGTCCTCGAACCGGCGGTTGGCGCGGCGGGCTTGCACCGTGGCGGCCACCAGGCCGGCCACCAGTGCCAGCACCGCCAAAGCCGCCGCCGCCACCACGGCCTTGTTGCGGCGCACGAACTTGCCCGTGCGATAGCCGAGCGTGTCCCGGCGTGCACTCACCGGCAAGCCTTCGCAGTAGCGACGAATGTCCTCGGAGAGCCCCAACGCACCGGGGTAGCGCCGGGCGGGTTCCTTTTGCAACGCTTTGGCGACGATGTTGTCCAGATCGCCCTCCAACTGGCGGCGCAACGTCGCGGGTCGCGTTTGTGTAGTCGTGCCCGTCGACGGGGCTGGTTCCGCCGACCGAGTCGTGGTGGTCGGCGCGGGGCTTGTTCGGCCTACTACCGTGCTGGGTCGGGGTGGCTCTTCCTCGCAGACCGCGCGCGCCAGTTCGTCGGGGCGGCGGCCATGGAGATGCGCGAAGGGCCGCTGGCCGGTAAGCAACTCGAAGAGCACCACCCCCAGGCTGTACACGTCGCTGGCGGTGGTGATCGGCTCGCCCTTGAGCTGCTCGGGGCTAGCGTACTCCGGAGTCATCGCTCCCTGCATCGTCACCGTCGCATCCAGCTTAGCCGTAGTGGTGCCTTCCGGATCGAGGAGTTTAGCGATGCCGAAGTCCAAGAGCTTGGGCTCACCCTCGGCCGTCACGCGAATGTTGGCGGGCTTGAGATCGCGGTGGACGACCAAGTTCTGGTGGGCGTAGAAGACCGCGGCACACACCTTGCGAAAGAGCGCCAGTCGCGCGGTGATCCCCAGCCCTGCGGCCTCGCAAAATTTGTCCAGCCGCTCGCCCTCTGCGTACTCCATGACCAGATAGCTGCGGCCCTCCGCCGTGGTGCCACCACCATAGAGCCGGGCGATGTTAGGGTGCGTCAGACCCGCCAACACTCGACGCTCATGCCGAAAGCGTCGTAGCGAAGTGGCGTCGTCAAAGCTGCGCTTGAGCAGCTTGACCGCCACGAGCCGCTCTAGCTTGGTGTCCTGCGCCAAGTACACTTCGCCCATGCCACCCTGACCTAGGAAGCGGACCACTCGGCATTCATCCAGGATGGCTCCAGGCGCCAGTTCGCCGCCGTCGTGCAACCCCAGCGCAGTCCGGTCAAGAGCGAAGGGGCGCTTTTCGAGAAAGTCTCCCGCCTGTTCGTGTCCCAACAGAGAGCGCGCCTCAGCCAGCAACGCCTCGTTCCCCGCGCAGGCGCGTTCCAGAAAATTGTCTCGTCCGGCCTCGGGCAGCTCCAAGGCTTGAGCGATCAGGTCGGGGAGACTTTCGGTGGCGTCAGGTGGATGGAGAGGAGGGTTCGGCATGGGCGAGTTCTCGGTGCAGCCACATCTTGGCAAATTGCCAGTCGCGTTTGACGGTGGCTTCGCTGACCTGCAAGACCTCGGCGATCTCGGCCGAGTCCACCCCGCCGAAGAAACGCATCTCGACCACTTGGCCCTGCCGCGGGTAAGCCGTGGCCAGTTTGTTCAGCGCGGTATCTAGCGAGAGCAGGTCCGTTTCTTCCAACGAAGAGGACCGGGCGAGTTCGTGTTCTGGAACCGCCTCCAGAGGAAGTCGCTGCTGCTCGCCGCCGCGCTTGAGCGCTTGCCGGGAGCGGGCGTGGTCCACCAAGATGCGCCGCATGGCGCGGGCGGCGAGGCTGAAGAAATGCGCGCGGCCCTGCCACTGGATGGCGGCACCGTCGGTCAACCGCAGGTAGGCCTCGTGCACCAGGGCAGTTGGTTGCAGGGTGTGGCCGGGGCGTTCGTGGGAGAGGTACTCACGCGCCACGCGGCGCAGGTGCTCATAGATGACGGGCAGAAGCTGGTCGCTCGCTTCCGGTTGGCCGGCACTCCAAGCCTGGAGCAGACGGGTCACCTCATGGGTCGAATCTTGGCTCATCGGTCGGGCAGGTCGATGCGCCACCGACCTTAGCGAGAAAAGCGCCGGGTGAGAAACTTTTTTGCGAAAGCGTGACCCCCGGGCGTGCCCGACCGCGCTTCTGCTTGTGGGACCGCTTTGGTTTCCAAGCCCACCAGCCTCGCACCGACCTCCTCGTGAAGAAATCCATCTCCCTTTCCAAACGTCCGATCCTGTCCGCCTGCTACGCCGCCGGCCTGCTGTGCGTCGGTACCCTCGCCAGCGTCTCCGCACAAACGGTTTACACCTGGAACGGCGGCACAGGCAACTGGAGCGACGGCTCGCTCTGGAGCACGGGTAGCCTGCCCAACAGCGGTGCGGCCGACGTGTACATCGACGGGGGCAAAACCGGCACGGCCTCGGTCGTCACCTTGGGCAACAACTACACCGTGGGCCGGTTGACGGTTGACGCGGGCGACACGCTCAACATCGCCAACGACGTGGACTGGTACGTCAACAACGGCGCGTTCACCGGCAGCGGCTCGGTGGTCAACAACGGCACGATCAACTTCAACGACGCCGGCAGCGGCACCTTCCTGCACTTCAATGGCGCGGGCACCATCAGCGGCACGGGCACGATCAACCTCAACGGGCAGAACAGCCGGATCTTCGCCAACAACGCGGGCGATAGCATCACCATCGGCGCGGGCCAGACAATCGCCGGCCGGGGCAACCTGGGCAACGGCGGCACCAACTTCACCAACAACGGCGTCGTCACCGCCAACCAAAGCGGTGGCACGCTCGTCCTTGAACCCGGTAGTGGCAACGGTTTCACCAACGCCGGGGCCGGGGTGGCGCGGGCGGAAAGTGGCGGCACCCTCGAACTCCGCAGCGGCACCTTCAGCGGCGGCAGTTTCACGGCGCTGGCCGGCTCGCAGGTCCAGATCGACAGCGGAGTCACGGTGTCCGGGGCGACTTTGGCCAGCGTGGGCACGGGCAGCGTCACGCTGTTCAGCGCGACGCTCAACAACGCGACGGTGGCGGGCGGAAGCACCGTCAACATCAGCAATAACATGGAGGCCGTCGCCAACGGCACGCTGACCAACAACGGCACGCTGACGGTCGCGGACGCCGGCAGCGGCACTTTCCTGCGCCTGGGCAGCGCCACGACGCTGGCGGGCACGGGCACGGTCAT
>CAXTQD010000168.1:0-5639 GCA_964246175.1 uncultured Chthoniobacterales bacterium
GGGCACCCCGGGGCCCCCCGCGGCCGCGGCGCCGTTGGGGGGGGGGGGGCTCGCCGGCCTACAGGCCATCCAAAAACTGCGCGCTGAACTACAGACCGGCATCGCCACAACGATCAGCATCCAATCCTTCGGCGGTGAGGCGACCAACGCTCATCCGGGCGTTGAGGCGCGGCTGACCGGACTGCGCGCGGAACTCATCGAAGAATCGTTGCCTCGACTGCTCGGTGCGCCCGATGCGAAAGCGACGGCGGGGGAGGGGGTGGGCAGTTTCCTGCGCCGGTTGATCGAGGAGGCCAAAAAGCGGGGCGACTGGACGGCGGTCGCGCGCGGGATTGATCTCGACCGGGAGCTAGCCACCGGTCAGAACAACCACACCGCCGCCAACGCGCAGGAGGTGGAGGCATTTCAACAATACTTCGCCGGTCTGAACCTGGAGGCCGCCGGCCAGTACGCTCAAGCGGCGGCCGCTTATCTCAGCGCGTTGAAAACCGGCGCGCGGGAACTGCCCGCTGCGGTCGTCGGCGAACGCCTTGCCTCCGTTGAGCGGCTGCACCCACAAGCGTTCGCCACGGCGACGGCCGAAGCGGAAACTCATCCCGGTCCGCAGGGAACCGACGCCCAACCGACACCGTCCGTTCCGCCGAGGTGAGACAAACTCCGCGGTGGTGTCCCAGGACAACCGTGGAAAAGAAAAGGGCGACTCCAAACGGAGCCGCCCCTTGTTTTTATCTCTACGGGCTTGGACGCTTTAGACCGTCGCGGCCGTCTCGGCCGGCTGGCCTTGTGGCGCCTGCTGCTGGTCCTGCATCGCTTGGTCGCGGTCCTTCATTGCCGCCCGGCGGCTGAACTTCACGCGGCCCTTTTCGTCGACGCCGATGCACTTGACTAAGATGCGGTCGCCGACCTTGACCACGTCCTCGGTGCGCTTGACGCGGAAGTCGGCCAGTTCGCTGATGTGCACCAGCCCTTCCTTGCCGGGGAGCGCCTCCACGAAGCAGCCGAACTCCTTGATCGACACCACACGGGCGTCATACACCGAGCCGACCTCGATCTCCTTGGTCATGCCGAGGATGATCTCCTTGGCACGCTGCATCGCCTCACCGTTGTTCGAGTAGATGTTGATGGAGCCATCGTCCTCGATGTTGATCTCGGCGCCCGTCTCCGCAACGATGCCCTTGATCGTCTTGCCGCCAGGGCCAATGATCAGGCCGATCTTGTCGGGGTTGATCTTAACCGTCTCGATACGCGGTGCGTACTGGCTCAACTCGGCGCGCGGGGCCGAGATGGCGGCGTTCATCACTTCGAGCACTTTGAGGCGCTTTTCCTTGGCGTCGCGGATGGCGGCGGCCAAGAGGTCGTGCGGGATGCCGGGGAGTTTGAGGTCCAACTGGAAGCCGGTAATGCCTTCCGCCGTGCCGCAGAGCTTGAAATCCATGTCGCCGTAATGATCCTCGCTGCCGATGATGTCGGAAAGGAGGGTGTGGCGGACCAACTTGCCATCGTCGCCGAACTCGGTGACGAGGCCGACCGAAATGCCGGCCACCGGGGCCTTGAGCGGCACGCCGGCGTCCAGGAGGCTCAGCACGCCCGCGCAAACGCTGGCCATGCTCGTCGAGCCGTTGGATTCCATGACTTCGCTGACCACGCGGATCGCGTACGGGAACTCACTCTGCGGTGGGATGACCCCCGCGATGGAGCGTTCCGCCAGCGCGCCGTGGCCGATTTCACGCCGGCCGGGGCTGCCGGTGCGGCCCGTCTCACCCACGCTGAAGGGCGGGAAGTTGTAATGCAGGATGAAGCTCTTGCTACTCGGACCACCGGTGTAGCCGTCGAAGTCCTGCGCTTCCTCGCCCGAGGCAAGGGTGGCGAGGCAAAGCGCCTGCGTCTCACCGCGTTGGAAGAGCCCGGAGCCGTGCGCGCGGGGCAGGAGGCCGACCTCCGCCGTCAACGGGCGGATGTCCATCAGGCCGCGGCCGTCGACGCGCTTCTGCTTGTCGAGGATCGACACGCGGAACGCCTTCTTCTGGATGTACTCGAACGCTTGGCTGATCTCGAACGGTGCCGCGTCGGGGTACTTGGCGAGGATCGCCTGCCGGACCTCGTCCTTGAGCGCGCCAACGGCCTTGCCGCGGGCGGTCTTGGTTGGGTTGTAAATGGCGGCCTCGATGCGGTCACCCGCGATCTGGTAGGCGATCTCCTGCAACTCAGGCCGCACGGAGAACAGCGGCATCTGGCGCTTGGCCTTGCCGACGCTCCGGGCGAGGTCGTTGATGACCGTGACGATGCTCTGGACGTGCTTCTGCGCAAAGGCGAGCGCCTCGATGAACGCGTCCTCGGGCAATTCGAGCGCCTCGCCTTCGATCATGATGATCTCGTCGGCCGTGCCGGCGAACACGAGGTCCAGATCGGTGAACTCTCGCTGGGCGTGGGTGGGGTTGACGACGAACTCGCCGTTGACCCGGCCGACGCGGACCGCGCCGATGGGGCCGCCGAACGGGATGTCGGACACCGCGAGGGCGGCCGACGCACCGTTGATGCAGAGGATGTCAGGGTCGTTCTCGCCGTCCGCGCTCAGGAGCGTGGCGATGATCTGCGTGTCATAGAGGTAGCCCTTGGGAAAAAGCGGCCGCAGCGGACGGTCGGTCATGCGGCAGGTGAGAATTTCCTTCTCGCTCGGGCGGCCCTCGCGCTTGAAGTAGCCGCCGGGGATTTTACCGACGGCAGCTGCCTTCTCGCGGTACTCGACCGTGAGCGGGAACCAGTCTTGGCCTTCCTTGACGCTGGAGGCGCTGACGGCCGTGACAAGCAGGATCGTCTCGCCTTGGCGGACGGTGACGGCGCCATCGGCTAGACGCGCCAACTTGCCGGTTTCGATGGTGATGGGATTGGCACCGACGGGTGCCGTGACGGAATGCAACATGAGTTAGGTTGTGCTGAAAAGACGGCACGGCCACGCCAGCAGCCGGTCTCCTCGCCTTAACTCGTAGGCTTCAATCTTCCCGCTCGGGGCCTCCCGAAATGTGGGCGGCGGCCGAAAACTGAAGCCTAAGATTAAGGGGATCGAGTCCGAACGGACGCGCCCTTGCGGTCAGGGTTTGGTAGAAAGGCGAGCCGGAAAAGCCGGTTCACCCTCACTCAGATCAAGTTAACGCAGAATCGGCCCGATGCAAAAAATAAGAAGGCGACGCCGGGAAAGCGCCGCCTTCATACTGGCCGGAACGGTTATTTGCGCAGGCCGAGCGCGCCGATGACCTTCTTGTAACGGTCGTTGGCCGTGTGGTCGAGGTAGTCGAGCAGCGAGCGTCGCTTGGCGACCATCTTGAGCAGGCCGCGGCGGCTGGCGTGGTCCTTCGTGTGGACCTTGAGGTGGTCGGTCAGCTCGTTGATGCGCTTGGTGAGGAGCGCCACCTGCACGTCGGCGCTGCCGGTGTCTTTTTCGTGGAGCTGGAGGTCTTTGATTTCGGCGGTGTCGGTCGAGGCCATGGATGGGGTCGGGTTCGAGTAAGTCTAGAGGACGCCCCTTGCTGGCAGGCGCACCGGACAAACCGGGCCGCCAAGAAAGCCCGAAACGTGGGCGCTTGCAAAGGCTTTTTTCCGGGGGCACGGTCCTGCCTCGCCATGCAAACCAGTTCCCCGCTCACCGTCGGCTCCGTCTCACAATCTGCCGGGGCACGGCTGCGCGCCGCAGTGGAGGCCGAGCGGCCGTTGCAGATCGTCGGTGCGGTGAACGCGTACAGCGCGATCTTGGCGGCGTCGGCGGGGTTCCGGGCGCTGTACCTGTCGGGCAGCGGGGTAGCGTGTGCGTCGTACGGCTGGCCGGACCTGGGCATGACGACCCTCAACGACGTGCTCGAAGACGTGCGTCGGGTTAGCGCGGCGACGGATCAGCCGCTTTTGGTCGATGCCGACACGGGCTGGGGCAATGCGTTCGGCGTCGCGCGAACCGTGCGCGACATGATCAAGGCCGGTGCGGCGGGCATCCATCTGGAAGATCAGGTCGCCGCCAAACGTTGCGGCCACCGGCCGGGCAAAGAACTCGTCTCGGCGGAAGAAATGTGCGACCGGCTCAAGGCCGCCGCGGATGGGCGCACGGAGGCGGACTTCGTGTTGATGGCGCGTACCGACGCCGCGGCGAATGAAGGCGTGGACCGCGCCATCGACCGCGCCGCCCGTTACAAGGAGGCCGGCGCGGACATGATCTTCGCCGAGGCGCTCACGAGCCTGGAGGATTACGGGAAGTTCACGCAGGCAGTGGGTGTGCCGGTGCTGGCGAACATCACGGAGTTCGGCAAGACGCCGATGTTCACGACCGACGAGTTGGCCGGTGCGGGCGTGCGGCTAGTGCTGTACCCGCTGAGCGCCTTTCGCGCCGCAAACGCGGCGGCCCTGGAAGTCTACCGCACGATCCGCCACGACGGCACGCAGGCCGCCGCCGTGCCTCGGATGCAGACGCGTGCGGAATTGTACGAGTTCCTGAATTACCACGCCTACGAAGAGCAGATCGATGCGTTACGCAAGCCAAGTCTGGAAATGGAAAATTAGGACGGTGCACCGATTTGCCCACAGGAGCGTATTAGCCACGCAACAAACCTACCATCACCATGAATCAACATCGTTCGTCGGGAGCCATCACGGCGCTGGACGTTGAACGATGCCTGGCTGGCTTCGGGAGCGAACATCCTGAAGTCATCCGATTGGTCCTCTTCGGCTCCGTCGCCCGTGACGAGGCGCACATGGCAAGCGACGTGGACTTGGCTGCTACCTTTGCGGCAGAGTGGAAGAAACGCGTGGGCGGCTTGGAATACTTTGGTCACCTCGACGATTTGGAGCGCGAACTGTCTGCAAGGTTCGGCCGACTGGTCCATCTCACCGACCACGAAGGGACGGAAAGCGGCGCGGGCAACCGGGTGCTGGGTCGCGCCATCGCACGGGATGGGCAACTCGTCTATGAATCTGAAACCCAAGCAAAAAGACGCGCTTCAACACATCGCTGACCATTGTCTGAAAGCGTTGACGCTCGCTGCCGACCTCACGCCCGACCTCCTGACGGAAGATTGGCAGGCACGCTACGCTTTGATCCTATGTCTCCAAATCATCGGTGAAGCGGTGAACCGGTTGGGAGCGGACTTCGAAGCTTCTCATCCGGCGATTTCGTGGCGGTAGATGGCAGGAATGCGCAATCGCTTGATCCATGGCTACGACGACGTGAACGAGCCTATCCTCTGGCGGACGATCAACGATGATCTACCGAAGTTGCTCACTTGGGTGGAAGACATCCTGAAGAGATCTCGGTAAGCACATTCCAATCCTCAAACTTTTTCCTGTTCATGAGCGATTCCCCCAAAACCTCATCCACCAAGACCGGCGGCCTCGCCGGGGTCAACGCCGGCGAGACGGCGGTCTGCACCGTCGGTAAGGAAGGCTACGGCTTGTCCTACCGCGGCTATACCATCGAGGACCTTGCGGCCAAGGCGGGGTTTGAAGAGGTCGCTTACCTGTTGCTCTACGGTCACCTGCCCACCCGCGCGCAGTTGAACGACTACCGCGCGCTCCTCGCCCAGATGCGTGGGCTGCCCGACGCGCTCAGGACGGCGCTCGAACTCCTCCCCGCCGAGACGCACCCGATGGACTTGCTGCGC
>CAXTQD010000168.1:5649-10770 GCA_964246175.1 uncultured Chthoniobacterales bacterium
CTCGGCTGCCTCGAACCCGAGACTGGTCTCACCCGCGACAGCGCCCTCGCCGCCGGCAACCGGCTCCTGGCCGCGTTCCCGTCGATGCTGCTGTATTGGCATCATTTCACCAAGCACGGCCAACGCATCGAAACGCAGACCGACGATCCCAACATCGCCGCACACTTTCTCCACCTGTTGCATGGCAAGCCTGCATCGGAGGAGCACATCCGCGCGATGGATGTCTCACTGGTGCTCTACGCGGAGCACGAGTTTAACGCCTCGACGTTCACGGTGCGCGTCATCACGTCCACGCTGGCGGATTTCCACAGCGCCATCGTCGGCGGCATCGGGGCACTCCGCGGGCCGCTGCACGGTGGGGCCAACGAGGCCGCCATGGAGTTGATCGAACTTTACCGCACCCCGGACGAGGCCGAGACCGGGCTCTTGGAAAAGCTGGCGAAGAAGGAACTCATCATGGGCTTCGGCCACCGCGTCTACAAGAAGGCCGACCCGCGCTCGGCCATCATCCAGGAGGAGTCGCGCAAGCTTGCGCAGGCGGTGGGTGATACCATCGTGTATCCGGTGAGCGAGCGCATTGACAACGTGATGCGACGGGAAAAAGGGATGTTCACCAACCTGGATTTCTACAGCGCGAGCGCGTACCGCTTCCTCGGCATCCCAAAGCCGATGTTCACGCCGATCTTCGTGATCTCGCGTGTCACCGGCTGGACGGCGCACGCCATCGAACAGCGGGAACGCAACCGCCTCATCCGCCCGGCCGCCCACTACACCGGGCCGGAACTGCGGGGGTTTGTGCCCATTGACCAACGGGGCTGAGACCTTTCGCCGTGAAACCCATGATCCATTTTTCTGAGATGCGTTCCTTTATCTTCACCCTCGGTCTGGCCGCGTGTCTGGCGGCGAGCCCGCTGTGCGCGCAGGAATTCTTGGCCAAGGATCAGCGCGACTTCACGCAACTGCTCCCGCCTCCGCCCGCCGACAACTCCCCCGCCGGTCTGGCCGACCTCGACACCCTGCTACAACTCCAGCACGACCGCACCCCCGAGCAGGCCAAGCGCGCGAAGCGGGTGGAGCACCAGTCCCTGTTCACGTTCGGCCAGACCGTGCTCGGCGATTGGTTCACCTCGGCCAACCTCCCGCACACGAAAGCCATCTTCGAGGAACTCAACCGCGAGGAGGGCGACATCGTGGAACTCGCCAAGCGCACGGCCCACCGACCCCGGCCCTACGTGCGGGACACCCGGGTCGTGCCCATCGTCGAACTACCCGGTAACGACTCGTACCCCAGTGGTCACAGCGCCAACGCGGCCCTGTGGGCCACCGTGCTGTCGGCCGCCTTCCCCGAGGACGAACCCGCCTTCGAGAACGCGATCCGTGAAACCATGTGGTGCCGCGAGCTGAGCGGCGTGCATTATCCCACCGACACCGAAGCCGGCCTCCTGCTCGGCAGCGCCATCGCCAAAAAGATGCTCACCACCCCGGCCATGGGCAAGGCTCTCGCCGACATCCGCGCCGAGGCCGCGCCCTTCCTGTCCAAGCAACCCCCGGGAGCCACGCCGCGCCCGCCAGAACATCCTGACGGCCCCGCTGGCGGCGCGGAAATCAAGCCGGTTCCGGTGCCCAGTGCCTCGCCGATCCGCGAGTGAAGGATTCTTTTTCCCAAGTACCACTTTGAGCACCCACGACCTTACGGACGCATCGCGTCCGCCTTTCGACGACCTGCTTGCCCAGATCGCCGACTACACCCTCGACACCGCCCGCGCGAGCGGCAGCGCCGAAGCCCTCGACACCGCCCGGCTGTGTCTCATGGACACGCTGGGCTGCGGCTTGCTCGCCCTGAGCTACCCGGCTTGCACGAAGCTGCTGGGCCCCGTCGTTCCCGGGGCGACCCTGCCCGGGGTCGGTGCGCGCGTGCCAGGCACCTCGTTTGAACTCGACCCGGTCCAGGCCGCCTTCAACATCGGCGCGGCCGTGCGCTGGCTCGACTTCAACGACACCTGGCTCGCCGCCGAATGGGGCCATCCCTCCGACAACCTCGGCGCGATCCTCGGCGTCGCCGACTACCTCTCGCGTCGCGGCGAACCTCTGACGATGCACGACGTGCTCGTCGCCATGATCCAGGCGCACGAAATCCAGGGCGTGTTGGCTTTGGAAAACAGTTTCAACCGTGTCGGTTTAGACCACGTCCTGCTCGTGCGGATCGCGTCCACCGCCGTCGCCACGCACCTGCTCGGCGGCACGCGTGCGGACCTCCTCAACGCGCTCTCCAACGCCTGGATCGACGGCGGCGCGCTGCGGGCTTACCGTCACGCGCCCAACACGGGTTCGCGCAAATCCTGGGCGGCCGGTGACGCCACCAGCCGCGCGGTGCGTCACGCGCTGTTCGCGCTCAAGGGCGAGATGGGCTATCCCTCCGCGCTCTCCGCGCCGCGGTGGGGGTTCCAGGACGTGCTCTTCAAGGGCCGCCCGGTCGCCGTGCCCACGCAGGGCTTTGGCACGTACGTGATGGAGCATGTGCTCTTCAAGATCTCTTTCCCGGCGGAGTTCCACGCGCAGACGGCCGTAGAGGCCGCCGTGACGCTCCACCCACAGGTTGCCGGGCGGCTCAGCGAGGTCGCGCGGATCGTCATCGAGACGCAGGAAAGCGGCAAGCGCATCATCGACAAGACCGGCCCGCTTGCCAATCCCGCCGACCGCGATCATTGCATCCAGTACATGACCGCCGTCGGCCTCCTGCGCGGCGCGCTCACGGCCGAAGACTACGAGGACGAACTTGCCGCTGACCGCCGCTTGGACGACTTGCGCGCGAAGATGGAAGTCGTCGAAAACGGCGATTTCACCCGCGACTACCTCGATCCCGCCAAACGCTCCATCGGCAACGCCGTGCAGGTGTTCTTCGCCGACGGCAGCGCTACCGAGCGCGTCTCGGTGGAGTATCCCATCGGCCACCGTCGGCGGCGCACGGAGGGCGTGCCGATTCTCGTGCAGAAGTTCGCGCGCAACCTGCGTACCCGGCTTTCTGCGCGGCAGGCGGAGGACATCGAGACGCTTTGCAATGATCCCGGCCGGCTCGCGGAGACGCCGGTGCGCCTGTTTATGGACCGGTTTGTCATCTGACGGCAGCGCGGCGTCACTTCGTGATAATCTGGCCCGCGCTGAAGTCGTAGAAGGAGCGCGGGTTGCTCGTGTAGCGGCCGGGATTATTCGGATCTGGGAAGTAGTAGAGTACGCTGTTGCGACTGAAGTCGTACAGGTACGGGAAAGGGAAGGTTGGGGACGTGTAGAAGAACGTGCTCGATGCGAAGTCGTAGAGGTACACGCCGCCCTGACCGTCCTGGGCGTCAATGACGTACTCGTACCCCAGGTCGAAGTGGTAGAGATAGTTCGGGTCGGAGAAATAGGAATAGTAGCCGAAGATGTTGCCGCTCGGGAAGGCGAGGTAGTACACGCCGTTGCTCAGCGCGGCCTCGCCCGCGAAGAACGCCGGGCGCACGTACGACACCGTCAGAGCGGTCGGCGTGGTGCCGGTCTGGCCGTTGGCTGTCACGGTGGCAACGCCGCTGACCGCGGTGGACGGCAGGACCGCCGAGATCACCGTGCCTGAGATTACCTGGAAACTTGTGGCCGACACCGTCTGGCCGCCGCCGGCGCTAAAGTTGACGGCCGTGGCCCCGACGAAGTTGCGCCCTTGGATCAAGACCGTGCCTCCGGGGGCGACCGGGCTAGCCAGAAACGCCTGCGGCTGCGGGATCGGTGCGGGTAGGGCGAGGTCGAGTTGGAACACCGTGGCGGGTGCGTCGTTGACGGGTGCGGTCGTGCCGTAGAGCCGGGCATCGCTGGCCTGGATGAGGCCGCCGAGGGGAGAGCCGCCGTCCGAGGTGCTGGTGAAGCTGTAGACCGTCGCGTAGTTGCCGCCGTTCGGGTCCACCCGGAAGACGCCGCCGTTGTTGTAGGAGCCACCCCGCGTCGTGGTGCCGTAGAGGTTGTTGTCGCTGGCGAAGACGGGCAGGCCGATGGGGTTTGCTCCGTCGCCCGAGTCCGGGAGAAACTCGTGCAGGACCGTCAGCGTCGCCGCGTTGCCGTTGACGTTGAGCCGGTACGCCACTCCGGCGCCGTACGTGCCGCCAGAAGAGGCCACGCCGTAGAACGCGCCGTCGGTCCCCTGAACGACGCCGCGCGACGGGCTGCTGCCGTCGTCGTTGCCGGTGAAAACGTAGAGCAGCGTGTAGCTGCCATCCGCGTTGAGCCGGAAAAAGGTTCCGTTGTTGTAAGAGCCGCCGAGCGCGGTGGTCCCGTAGAGGTTGCCGTCAGCCGCCAGGCAGAGGTCGGACTGCGGGTAGGCGCCACCGACATCGCCTGTGATCGTGGCAAACAGAGCCACCTTGGCGATGTTCGGGTCGGCCGAAGGGGCAAAGCGGTAGACGGAGCCGAAGTTGCTCGCGCCGCCGTACTGCGCCGTGCCGTAGAGCAGGCCGTCGCGCGCCTCGACGAGCGTGCCGAAGGGGCTCGCGCCCGGAGCAGGGTTTTCGGAGAAGCTGGTGAGGTACGTCAGGGTGCCAGTCGGGGTGCCATCCAGAGCGAGTTGGAAAAGCGTGCCTTCGCCGGAGGTGCCACCGCGGTACGTCGTCCCGTAGAAGTTGCCGTCGCTCGCTTGCACCAGTCCGCCGCGCGGCTGGGAGCCGGTGCCGGTGCCGGGGAAGGCGTTGAGGACCGTAAAGCCGGTGCCGTCCGTGGCCAGGCGGAAGAGCGAGCCGTTCCCATAGGGGCCGTTGGCACTCGCGGTGCCGTAGAGGAGGCCGTCGGCCCCTTGCACGAGCACGGGGTAGGGGGTGTTACCCTCGTTCAGCGCGTCGAAGGTGTGGATCGTCAGCAGGCCGGCGGCGTGGGCACTGGCCGTGGCGAGGAACAGGGCGAGGGCAGGGGAGAGGAAGGATTTCAAGGGCGCGTGGTTCCGGATGGAAGGTAGCATTTTCCGAACCGCGCTGGCGGCGGGTTGCGCCACGGGCGGTTTTGCGGGATACAAGGAAGCCCTGCCCACATGAACGACCCTGCCGCCGCCGAACTTCCACCCGACCGCCCGGCGGCCTTGGTAGGAAAGCGTTGGGCGCTGGGTCTTAC
>CAXTQD010000169.1:0-10708 GCA_964246175.1 uncultured Chthoniobacterales bacterium
TCGTGCAACTGCGCTACCATCAGCGAACGCTCCTCTTCGGTCAACGCGCCGTCGCGCCAGGACACCGTCAGGTTGAGCCGCCCGCCGTGTTCGCCGAAGAAAATGCCGGTGCCCGGCGGCGTGCCCAAGCAGGGCAGGTGGTAGGCGTTGGTCACCGTGGCCCCGGCGAATGTCTCCTCCACCGCAAACGCCCCGGTGTGCGAACTGAAACACGTGCAAAGTTCCCCATCATACTGCGCGCGGATCAGACCCAGGAACGCCCGGTCGGGTAGCGGGCGCATCAGGTCGAGCACGGTGTTGAAGGACTCAGCGACCTTGTGGCGCACGGTCTCGGCGAACTGCGTTTTCATCGCCGCGGCGGTTTGCTCGACGCTGGCGAGGTGCTCGCGGCGGGGGTTGAAGAACAGGGGGGCGACGTGGTTTCGGAAGATTGGTTCGCGCGCGCCGCGCTTGCGGGTCGTCGTCGGCACGCAGATCACGTAGCCCGCCGGCCGCTGGCCCCGGTGGCGGAAGACGCGGTCCTGCGCATGCGCCACGCAGGCGACGAAAAACGTGATCGGGAACAACCCACCGCCCAGCCGCTCGGCGCGGGCGCGGATCGCCGTGGACTCTTCCGGCCCGAACGTCACCACCTGGTAGTTCGGCCCGCCGGGACGCGGGTGCGGACCGCCGAGCGAGGGCGCGCCGGTCTCCTGCAAGCCGGTCTGGCAATCCATGGCCGGACGGGTGCGACGGAACTTCTGCCACCACGACAGAAGTGGACGCAGCGGGGCGGGGCGGGGCGGTTCCGCTGGCCGGTCCTCGCCGTCGCAAAGGCGGGCCAGCTCCGCGCAAAAAAGCTCGGCCCCCTTGCCGTCGAAGAGTAGGTGCGACCACGTCAGCACGAGGCAAAACGTACCGCCGCGCCGCGCCACGGCGTCGAAGCGGGCGTTGAAGCAGACGCCGTCCGCCGTCAAACCACCGGCCGAGAGCCAGCGCAGGAGTTCGCGGAAGTCGGCCGTGGGCGTGGCGTCGGCGAACGGCTGCCCGACCGGGATCGCGCCCTCATGCCAACACCCGAATGGCATCCCACCCTCCGGCGGTGGCGGAACATCCCAGTACGGCAGGCGCGACCACAGATGACGGCGCGGGATTGCCGCGAGCAGGGGGTGTTTCGCTAAAGCCCGCCGGGTGCCGGCCCGCAGGCGGTCGAGATCAGGCAAGCCGGCGAGTTCGAGCACGGACTGGCTGACGTGCCCGCCCTGGCCCGTGCGGCGCATGAACGCGTCCAGCGCCAGCACGTAGCTGTCGGCGACCAGGAAGGGAACCGGCGCGTTCGGCATCTCGCCGGGACGAAAAAGTTAAACGTGGACCGCGCCGGCCTCGGCGCGGATCAGCCCAGCGAGTTGACGGACCGTGGAAAAGTTTTCCCGCGTCAACGCGCCCTCCGACAGCGGCACACCGTATTCCTCCTCGACGAGGATGAGTAGTTGCATGATCGCCATCGAGTCCAGCCCCAAGACATGGAGGTCGGTCGTCGCATCCAGGGGGGCAGAGGTTTCCAGAAGGCGCTCGCGCAACAGCACGATCAGTTGTGGTTCGAGGAGTTCGGCGGATGGGACGGGACGGACGGCCATGGAATCGGCGGAGGCTAGTCCAGGGCGGCGACGGTCGTCAAGAGGACCCGTCGGCGGCGAGGGAGGCGCGAAAACGATTTGAGCCCCGTGTGCCGGTCCCTTATATAATAGGGGCATGACCGCGGCCGAACCCCTTCCCCCGACCCGACCCACCGCCGATGCCGACCCGGCGACGTACGATGTGGCGATCATCGGCGGCGCGCTCTCCGGGGCTGCCACGGCGGTCCTCGTCCTGCAAAAGAACCCGGCCCTGCGCGTGGTGATCGTCGAACGCGCCGCGGCCTTCGAGCGGCGGGTGGGCGAATCGACCATCGAGATCAGTACATTTTTTTTGCTGCGCCAACTCGGGCTGGCCGAACACCTCAACGAGCGGCACTACGTCAAGCAGGGGCTGCGCTTTTACTTCGCCAACGACCGGGTGGAAAAGTTCGACGACTGTGCCGAACTCGGCGGCCGTTTCCTGACGCGCGTGCCTGCCTTCATGGTGGACCGTGCCGTGCTGGACGAAGAGGTCTTGTCGCGCGCCGTCGCGCTCGGCGCGGAACTCCGCCGCCCTACACAAGCCGTCCGCACTGAACTTGTCACCGGCAACAGCCAACGTGTCACCGTCCGTGACGCCGATGGGCGCGAGGAGGTCCTCTCTGCCCGCTGGGTGGTCGATGCCTCCGGTGTCCGCGCCAACCTCGCCCGGCAGCAAGGCTGGCACCGCCAGAACGACGACCATCCCACCGCCGCCGTCTGGTCCCGCTGGACCGGGGTCAAAAACCTCGATGGCTCCGAGATGCTCGCCAAGTACCCGGAATGGTCCGCCAAGGTGTACGGCATGCGCCAAACCGCGACCAACCACGCGATGGGCAACGGTTGGTGGGCGTGGTTCATCCCGCTCAAAGGCGGCGACGTGAGCATCGGCCTCGTGTACGATCAGCGCATCGTCACTCTGCCGGCGGGGCCGAGCACGGGCGAGCGGTTGCGGGCGTTCCTGCTCGCCAACAGCCCGTTTGCGAAGGAAATCCTCGCCGACGCCCGTCCGCAGGAGGATGACATCCACTTCCGCAAGAACCTGCCTTACTACAGCACAACGTTCGCCGGCGACGGGTTCGCGCTTGTCGGCGACGCCGCGGGGTTCATCGACCCGTTCTACAGCCCGGGCATGGACTGGATTGCCTACACCGCCAGCGCATCGGCCGACCTCATCCTCGCCGAGCGCGCAGGCGAACCCGATGTGGCGAAACGGTTGGAGAGGCACAACCGTGACTTCACGCGTGCGTACCGGCGGTGGTTCGAGGCGATCTACCAGAACAAGTACGACTATATGGGCGATTTCGAGTTGTACCGCATCGCTTTCCTCTTCGACCTCGGGTTGTACTACCTCTTCGTGGCGTCGCAGCCGTTCCGCCAAGGGGCGAAGGCGCTGGTCCGGCCGATTTACTCGCTGCCGCCCTCGACGCCGTTCTTCTACTTCATGCGCTTTTACAACCGGCGCATGGCCGCAATGGGACGCTCCCGCCGCACGCGGGGGCTGTTCGGCCGCCGCAACGCTGGCAAAGGGTATCTGTTCGGCGGATTCACCTTCAGTATAAAGAGTGCATGGCCTCTGGTGGGCGCGTTCCGAAGCTGGCTGTGGCTGGAACTGACCGAAGGCTGGCACTCCTGGGGACAAACCACGCCAAAACCGGTAGCGAAGCGCGGAAAGGCTCGACCTGAGCCGGCCGCGGTCACGGTGACAGCCTGACTGAAAAAGAACGCCCGCCCGCGGCGTAGTCCCGGGACGGGCGTTTACCGCTGCTCAGTTTAGGCGTGCGTGGGCTGGCTCTTCGCGGCCGAGTTGATGCGCGCAGCGAGAGCATTGAGCTTCTGGTCCATCGCCACTTCCTCGTCGAGGCTTTGCTTAAGGAGCGTAGCCGCCTCCGTATGCCCGAGCGACTCAGCGTAGGCGCGGGCGCTGCCGTAGCCAGCCATTTCGTAGTGCTCACCGTGCTGTGCCTCCATGATGATGCCGGCATCCATGACGGCGTCAGTGGCTTCCTCGCCGACCCAGCCGCTACCTTCGGAGATGATGCCCTTCATGCCGTTGCAGGTGTAGCCGGTCAGCGACACGCCGAGTTTGTCGGCGATAGTATTCAGGCGCGTGATCTGGTTTTCGGTCTCGCGCAGGTGCGTCTCGAAAGCCACGCGCAGATCGGGCGACTTGGCGGCCTCAGCCATCTTGGGAATAGCGTTGACGAGCTGGTTTTCCGCGCTGTAGAGGTCCTTCAGGAGGTGGACGTAGAGGTCCTGAAGCGTGTTGAATTTTTCGCCGAAGCCGAAGAGTGCCATGGTGTGGGTAGGTTGAGTTTGGTTACACAACTAAATCGCTTGGCCGCACGGTGCGGACGCTTCTTTTCAAGCGGCGACTGTCGCTGGCCGGATGACCTGAGCCGCGAAACGCTCCATCTCCTCAAACTGCGGGCTGCATTGCAATAGCAGCAGGTCCACGCCGGCCGCCTCGAACTCTTCCACGCGCGCTGAGACCTGCTCGGGCGTGCCGACTAGGCCGGGACGCAGGCCACGGTTAGAAACAGAATATTCCTCGATGCTCATCTGGCGTTCGAGCTGAGTGCCGCTGAGCCACTGCTGGTAATTGGCGAACCCAGCGGCCGATGATTGCACATCGGTGATGCGCGCCAACTCCGTCTGCGCCTCGCCTTCCGTATCGCGGACCACGGTGTAAGCCGCAACCCCGTACTGCATCGGTCCCAGCCCGAACCGTTCCCGCCGCGCACGCATGTCGGCGATCTTGGCGGCGATACGCTCGGGCGGGTCGCCGTGCATGACGTAGGCGTCGCAACGCTGGGCGATCAGGTTCTTGGCCGCCTCGCTTTCGCCGCCAGCGTACAGGGTCGGGCGGGGCTGAGTGATCGGCTTGGGTTGGAGGATCGTGTTCTCGACCCGGTAATATTGCCCGGCGTACGAAAAACGATCTTGGGTCCACAGACCATCCACCACCTGCAACCACTCGGCCGTGCGCGCGTAGCGGTCTTCATGTTGCTCAAAATGCACGCCGTACTGACGTGCCTCGTCAGCCCACCACGAGGAGACGACGTTGAGCGACAACCGCCCCGGCGTGCCGCAAATGTTGTCGATGTTCGCCGCCTGCTTCGCCAGAAGCGCCGGGGAATGGAACGTGGGTCGCACCGCCACCATCAGTTCCAACCGGTCGGTGACGGCCGCCAACGCCGCCGCGGTGCTCCATGCGTCTAGGGCGGGGGCGTCGGTGCCCTTGATGTCGTTGAGGTTCAACTCGGCTACGAGCGTGAGATCGTAGCCGATCTTTTCGCTGCGGCACGCCAAGCGGCGCACGTAGTCCCACGTCGCCGCCATGCCCTCGTCGGGCACGTTGCGCAGCCAACCGCCGAAAATAGGAAGCCAATATCCGTATCGCATCGGGAAAAGAGGGGTCAAGAGACCTTGTCGATTTCGGCCTGAAGGAAGTCGACCAGCCGCACGTGCGGGTCGAACCCGATCACGCGCGGCGCGTCGGCGACGAAGTTCGACAGGGCGTTCACGTCGTAGTAGACGCGTTGGCCATCGCGGTCGTCGATCATCGACTCGATGCCGCCCACGTCGATGCCGGCCGCCTGCGCGATGGCCTCGCACGCACCGATCACGTCAGGCGAAGGGTTCGTGGCCTCCACGCGCAGCCCGCGTCGAGGAGCCTCCACCGGGCACGCGCTCGTTTCGGTGCGGGTGAGTTCCGCGCCGTCCTTGGTCTGGCACGCGTCGGCCGGGCAGAGGTCGAAGGAGTTCGCCTCGGGGAAAACGTCGATAGCGTAGAGGTACTTGCCCCCGAGCGTCTCCACCCGCGTGATGTGCCCGTCGCGTGCCGGAATGTATTCCTGGACGAGCGCCACGTCGTCGAGGCCGAGTTCGATCTGGTCGGCGTCCGCCGCGGCTTCGAGGTCCTCCATGTCGTCGTAGCGCACGATGCCCGCACCGCTGCCGCCGATGTTTGCCTTGACCACGACCGGGAACCGCAGCCCGCGTGCCGCCGCCGGGGCGTCCGCGCCGCGGTGGATCACGCGCGAACGCGGTGCGGGTAGACCCAGGTCTGCCAACAGGGTAAGCTGGAGCGCCTTGGAGATTTCGTACGTGAACGCTCGCGAGCCGTTAATCGTGCGTACGCCGAGGCGTTCGAGGTGCGACAGGTAATTCAGCGTGTGCCGGATCGCGCTGCCGTTGCCGCGCAGGTACGCCGACGGGCTCATGCGGTTGAAGAACACTGGCGCCGGCCGCTTGTTGTCGGTCGGGTCATAAATGGCGGGTTCGCGTGCGTCGAGGCGGCGATAGTCGATCCCGCGGCGGTCAAGCTCGGCGAAGAGCGGCCGGAACCAGTCGGGATGCTCGTGGTAGATGGCGAGGGAAGGCGCGTCGGTGGTCATGGCACGTCCTACCATTCGGATGCCGCTCGCCCCGGGGCCGTCCAAAGGGTCAAAAGGCGTACCGCACCGGGCAATACGGCAGGTAACGCTCGACCAACGCGCGGAACTCCGCCACCAGCCGCCCTTTGTACCCATGCCGGTAGCGGACGTTCTCGCCGCCGGTGTTGCTGATTTTGGTTTCCTGCAAGTCGGGCCTCCAGAGCGCATCCTCGGCCTTCGGATGCCAGCGGAGGTTGACCTCGTGCAAACCGGCGTTGTGCGTGAGCATGATGACCTCACACGCCAACTGTGCCTTCGCTGTCGCGTCAAGGGTGTCGTCCACTTCGCGCAACAGCGCCTTGTAGTCCTCCTGCCAGCCGTCGTAGACGATCACGGGCGAGAAGTTCGAGTGCACCTCGTAGCCGGCGGCCACGAAGTCATTGACCGCCGCGATACGTTCGCTGATGCGCGAAGTGCGGATATCCACCAGCGTGCTCATCCGTTGCGGCATGAGCGAAAACCTCAGCCGCGTCTTACGCTGCGGGTCGTAGGCGAGCAAGCCGCGGTTGACGAACTTCGTGGCGAAAGTCGCCTTGGCGTTTGGGACGAGCCGGAACATCCCGACGAGATCGCGCAGGTTGTCCGAAAGAAGCGCATCGGCCGAACAGTCGCCGTTCTCGCCGATCTCGTACACGTGATAATAGGGGTCCACCTGGCTCGGCTCCGTACGGCGCTTCGGTTGGCCGGCCGCGTGCCGCGCCATCGCGCGCAGGATGGCCTCGATGTTCACGAAAGTCGTGATCGGGTTGGCAAACCCCTTCCGGCGCGGCACGTAGCAGTACGCACACGCCATCGCGCAGCCGTTGGCGAAGCTCGGCGCGACGAAGTCCGACGACCGGCCGTTGTCGCGGAAGGGGAACGATTTGCGCACGCCCAGAACGAGCACGGTGCGCTTGATCTGCACCCAGGAATCGGCGCTACCCTCGTTGCCGTGCAGGCCGGCGATCCCCCAATGACTGCGCACCTCCCGCCGTTCGGCGTTCGGGAAACGCTCCAGGATTTCCCGGCCGCGCGGCAGGTGTTCGACGCCGGGTTCTAGGTAGATCAGGCCCACGTCGAGGAGTTGGCGCACGGATTCAGAGGCGGCCGTTTGCGCGGCGGTCGGGCCGGGCGAGGGGAGTAACAGGTCTAGTTGCGCGTCGGCTGAAGGCATTAGAAATCATACGTTTCTCGTGCCCCGAACGACGCCCCCGGCAGGCATTTAACCTCGCGTGGCGACGGCAGTTTCCCGTTGCGGTTTGCGCGCGTATCCGCGATGGTTGGCCACCATGCCGAACCGTGCCGTTTCGCACCTCGTGCTCGCGGAATTTTCCGAGGAACTGGTCGTGGAGACCGCCCGCCAGGCCCGGGCCGAACTCGGCGCGGAGGTCAGTTGCGGCGTCGTCTTCTTTTCGCCGGACTACGTCGAGTTCCTGAGCGACTTCCTCGAACTGCTGCGCGTCTACGGCCGGGTGCCGACGCTGATCGGTTGTTCCGGCGCGGGGTTGGTCGGCATGGGCAAGGAAGCTGAGGACCGCTCGGGTTTCTCGCTGCTGTTGCTGAGCCTGCCGGACACCAAGATCACGCCGTTCGAGTTCGCGCAGGCGCAGGTCGAGGAATCTAGCGGACCAGGCTACTGGCACATGGAAAGCGGCGTCGGGGCCGAGGAAGCAGACGTGTGGCTCACAATCGTCAACCCCGTGCGGATCGACGCCGAACGCTGGCTCACAGCCTGGAACGGCGCGTACCCCGGCGTCCCGGCCATCGGCGGTCTCGCCAGCGGCGATCCCGACAACATCGTGGTTTGCCACGACGGCAGGGCGATCAGCGGCGACGGCATCGGGTTGGCGCTGCGCGGCGGCATCGGCGTGCGCACCGTCGTCAGCCAGGGCTGCCGGCCCATCGGGGAGCCGCTGACGATCACCGGCGCGAAGCAAAATCTTCTCCTGAGCCTCGGCTCCAAACCCGCCTACGGCGTGCTCAACACGGTCTTCAACGGCCTGACCAAGCAGGAGAAAGACCGCGCGCGTAACAACCTCTTCGCCGGCTTGGCGATGAGCGAATACCTCGACGATTACAAGCGCGGCGACTTCCTGATCCGCAACATTCTCGGGGCTGACCCGGAAGCGGGTGCGGTCGCCATCGGCGGGCCGGTCCGGGTGGGCCAGACGCTCCAGTACCAACTGCGCGACCGCGACAGCGCCGACGAGGATTTACGAGAACTCTGCCACGCGGCGGAAGAGGAAGGCGTGCGACCGTTTGCGTCGCTGCTCTTCGCGTGCAACGGGCGTGGGCGGGGGCTCTTCAACGTGCCCGACCATGATGCCTCGGTGGTGGCGGAGATCTTCGGCGCACACCCGAGCGCGGGGTTCTTCTGCAACGGCGAGATCGGTCCGGTGGGCAAGCTCAACCATCTGCACGGTTACACGGCGTCGATCCTTTTCCTCTGCGACCGTTGAGGCGCGCCGCGCAGGTTCGTGGCATCCCGCCGCTGGGTCGGTGACGTTTAACAGGGAAGACGGCCCGCGCAAGTGCCGGTCGTCCCGCGCCTTCTGCCGCGCGGAACTTCCTCACCTCGACCCATGCCAAGCAAACCCGCTGCGTCCACGAAGAAACCCGTCCTCAAAGATCCGAAGGGTGGCCTGACCAAAGCCGGCCGCGAACACTTCAAAGAAACCGAGGGTGCCAACCTCAAACCGGGCGTCAAAGGCGCGGCCGACACGCCCGAAAAGATGAAGCGCAAGGGTTCCTTTCTGCGACGGCACTTTGCCAACCCGGAAACGGGTCCCATGAAGGATGAGAAGGGCAAGCCGACGCGTCGCGCACTCTCCGCCCAGGCGTGGGGTGAGCCGGTTCCTTCCACTGAAGCCGACGTGAAGAAACTTGCCAAGAAGGGCACCGAGTTACTCGAACAATACCACGATGCCACCGACAAGAAGCCGGCTGCCAAGAAGACCACGGCCAAGTCGAAAACCGCCCCCAAGGCCGTGGGCGCCAAGGCACCCGCCAAGAAAAGCCCTGCCAAAAAGCCGGCGGCGAAGAAGCAACCCTGACCTTTTCGTGACCATGGCCACCACAAAAACCAAGACCGCATCGAAGGCGACCGCCGCCAAGAAGCCCGCCGCCAAGAGCAAAGCGCCCGCGAAGCCCAAGACCAAAACGGCCGCTTACACCAAGCCCGAGCTGCGCGAGAAAATCAAAGAAAAGGTCAAGGCCGGCGACAAGGGTGGCCGACCCGGCCAGTGGAGCGCGCGCAAGGCGCAACTCCTCGCCACCGAATACAAGAAGGAAGGCGGCGACTACAAGGAAGGCGGCAAGAGCGAAGGTCAAAAGCACCTCGAAAACTGGGGCGAGGAAAAGTGGCAAACCACCGACGGCAAGAAGGCGATCCAGGGCAAGACGACCTCTCGTTACCTTCCGAAAAAAGCCTGGGACAAACTCAGTCCGGCGGAAAAAAAGGCGACGGACGAAAAGAAGAAGACGGGTTCGCGCACTGGCAAGCAGTTCGTCGCCAACACCGCTCCGGCCAAAAAGGCCCGCAAGACCGCGACGAAGAAGTCCTGATATTCCACGGGACAACGCCGCCGCGAGCCGTTAGCTTGGCGGCGTATGCCTCCGGTCGAGTCTGAACCCATTGCCGCCGTTCCCGTCCCGCTCCGCCGTCGCCGCCGGTGGCTCTGGGTGGCGCTGTCAGCGGTGCTGGTATTGCTCATCGCAGGGGCGGTGACCGGAGGGTTCTACGAGTTCGGCAAGCGGCCGCTGCCGCCGTCGGGCGGATGTTACTTCGCGCGGCGGGTGGAGTTGCCGGTGGACCTGTTCTTGCAGGGTGACCCGAAATGGGGCAAAGACCCGCTCGGTAACTCGGTGCACAACCTCGGTCAGGTGGGTTGTGCGATGACCTCGGCCGCGATGGTGATGCGGTTCTACGGGGTCGACACCGACCCGGGTCGGCTCAACGTCTACCTGCGCGAGAACGGCGGCTACGACGAGGATAATGACCTGATCTGGGAAGGCCCTGCCACGCTTGCGCCCGACCGTGTGCACAAGGCGTACGAGGATTTGCCATCGTACTACCTGATGGACAGCAACCTGCTGCACGGCAACCCGGTGATCGTGCGGCTGCGTCTTTCCAACGGGGTGACCCACTTCGTCGTGGTGATGGGCAAGGAGGGTTTCGACTACCTCATCCGCGATCCATCCTCGGCGGGTTCGAGGAAAGGCATTTACCCATTACGGGAAATCGGCAGCAACATCGAGGCGTTGCGATACTACGAGAAGTCCGCGGCTACGAACGGCTAACAGGCGGTCGCAGACAGCCGGTTGTCCCTACCTAATCACGACGCCACGAACGCGACGATTTTTCAGTAATCTCGTTCGAGCAAATGATCGGCCAGCGCCCGCAACGCCGCACCATCCTCGCCGAATGGCTTCAGGGCGGCGTGTGCATCCGCCGTGAGTTGGTGAGCCTTCTGCCGCGCACCGTCTAAGCCCAACACGGACGGGTACGTCGCCTTTTGCGCGGCGAGATCCTTGCCGGCGCTCTTGCCGAGCTTTTCGCTGGTCTGTGTCACGTCGAGAATGTCGTCGATGACTTGGAACGCCAACCCGGTCGCGTACCCAAAATCTGTCAGCGCCTGCAAACGCCGCGGTGTGGCG
>CAXTQD010000170.1:0-10692 GCA_964246175.1 uncultured Chthoniobacterales bacterium
CGTCGGGACTCTGCGCGTCGCGGCGCAGTTGGCTGACCGTCTGGTGCAGGGACGAGCCTCCCTGCACCGAGTGAACCGCCTGCTGGTTGTAGATGAAGTAGACGCGGGCGATCAAACCGAGGATGGCGACGGCGAGGGAAAGTTGCTTCATGAGACCTGGGCGGTTGCGGGTACGGACCCGTTGAAGCAGGTTCCGGGCTCATGTTCCCGAACACTGACGCGGCCATCTCCTGCGACGTGCTCGTCGTCGGCGGCGGACCGGCAGGGGCCGTGTGCGCGGCGGTCTGCGCGCGGGCAGGGTTGCACACCGTCATCGTTGAACGCGCCGTTTTCCCGCGCGACAAGGTGTGCGGCGACTGCCTGAACCCCGCCTGCTGGCCGGTGTTCGCGCGGCTGGGGATCACGGACGCCGTGCGCGCGCTGCCGCACGCCGCGTTGCGCGCGGTGGAGTTCGTCGGCCTGCGCGGACGGACGCTACGGCTCGGGCTGCCCGACGACCCGGCGCGGGAGGAAATCGCCGTCAAGCGCCGCGACCTCGACGCGCTCTTGCTCGACCACGCCGCGGCGCTCGGCACGACCGTCCGGCAGGGCTGGGCGCTGGGTGCCATCGCTCCGGACGGCCACACCGCCACGATCCTTGATGCCACGAACGCCAGCCAGCCGCCGGAAACTTTCACTGCGCGCTTCCTGGTGGCCGCCGACGGGCGCAACTCCCTCACGGCGCGGCTGACCACCACGGTGCCCAAGAACCCGGAAGCCGACCGCCGCATCGGCCTGCAAACGCACGTTCCCCGTCCGCCCGGCTTCGGCCCGACCGTGCAGATGCGCTGGTTCGCCGACGGCTACGGCGGCCTGTGCCCGGTCGGCGGCGGCGAACTGAACATTTCCCTGGCCGCGCCGCCCCGCGCGCTCCCGCGCCTCAAACGTTGGGCGCAGGCGGAGTTTTCCCTGCCGGACGAACACCCTTGGCGCACCATCGCGCCGCTCGACCGCGCTCCCGTTCCCCGTGCGGCGACGGACCACGTCTATCTCGTCGGCGACGCGGCGCGGGTGGTGGAACCGTTCACGGGCGAGGGCATTTACTATGCGTTGCGTTCGGGCGAACTGGCTGCCGAATCGGTCATCCGGGCCGCGCGGAGCGAGTGCGATCCGGCCCACGCGGAGGACGAATATTGCCGGGCGCATGCGGCGATGTACCGGGGCCGTCTGTGGGTCAACCGCCTAGCGCGTGCCGCGGGCCGCCACCCTCGCGCGGCGTCATGGGCGCTAGGGGCGCTCCGTTGGCAGCCCGGTTTGCTGCGCTACCTGACGGCCAAGGTGGTGAGCTAAAAACGGTTGGACTCCCGCGGCAAACGCTCGCATAATTGACCCTCCGTTCCTACGCACCCGAGTCTTCTACCATGCTAGCCGCCGTCGTTTCCCTGCTCCCGCTGCTCGCCCAGGCCGCTGCCCCCGCCGCTTCACCTGCCGGTCAGCCACAAGCAGCACCTTTCGTCGCCCAGTTGCCCTTCTTCTTGATGATGGGCGTCTTATTCTACTTCATCCTTATCCGTCCGCAGCAAAAGCGCGCCAAGGAACAAGCCGCGCTCATCTCGGCGGTGCGTTCGGGCGACGAGGTCGTCACCAGCGGCGGCCTGCACGGCATCGTCACCAACGCCCGCGAGGCCGGCTCCAAAACTGTGCTCGTGAAGTTCGCCGAGAACGTCAAGATCGAGGTGGACCGCTCCGCCATCACCGCCGTTATCAAGCCGGACACCGAGGCCGCCACGCCCGCCGTCAAGGTCAGCTAGCCGTTCCGCTCCCTCCTCAACTTCCTAGCCCCCTTTTTCCGTCGTGGACCCCAAATTAGTTTTCATCCTCGGCCTCGCCGTCCTCGCTCTCTTCGGCTGGTACTTCACAATCGATCCCGGTCCGCGCAAACGTTGGCTCGGGTTGACGCTCATCACCGTGCTCGTCGTCGGGGCACTGTTCTCGATCTACCCGCCGCGCGAGAAGATTCATCTCGGCCTCGACCTGAGCGGCGGCACGGAGTTCCTCATCCGCCTGGTCAAGGATAATCCCGAGGCGCGCATCAGCCCGCAGGCGCGCGACACCGCCGTCGAGGTCATCCGCTCGCGCGTGGACCAGTTCGGTGTCAGTGAACCCGTCATCACGCCAGTGGGCGAGGACTCCATCCTCGTGCAGATCCCGGGCTTGGACGCGCAGAAAATTAACGACGCGCGTGACACCCTCCAGCGCGTCGCCAAACTGGAGTTCCGGCTCGTCGATCCGCAGAGCGCCGCTATCGTCGCGCGTGCCGAAGCCGGCCAGGACATCGTGCCGCCGGGCTACACCATCGTCACCGGCGAGGACCAGGAGGACGAGACCGTCACCCCGGCCGCCAGCGCGGACCAGAAGAAAAAGGCTCCCGCCAAGAAGCAAACCGAGAAGCTTGTCGTGCGCACGGTCGCCGACATGGGCGGAGAGCACATCACCAACGCCGCCGCCGTCAGCGAGACGCAGGGCTGGGTCATCCACGTCAACCTCGACCACACGGGCGCACAGGAGATCAGCAAACTGACGGGTCCGCACGTCGGCGACCGGTTGGCTATCCTGCTCGATGGCAAGGTGGTTTCGGCCCCGCGGATCAACAGCGCCCTCTACGACAATTTCGAGATCACCGGCACGTTCACCGACAAGTCGGCGCACCAGCTTTCCAGCGCGTTGGAGAACCCGCTGTCCACGCCGGTCCGCATCGAGTCCGAGCGTACGGTCTCGGCGACGTTGGGTAGCTCCTCCATCAGCCAGGGCGTTCGGTCGGGCCTGATCGGCGTGCTGATCACCTTCGCCTTCGTGCTGTGGTACTACCGGTTCGCAGGGGCGTTGGCCAATCTCGCGCTGCTCGTCAACATCGTGCTGCTCTTTGGCCTGATGACGAGCCTGAACTTCGTGCTCACCCTGCCGGGCATCGCGGGCATCATCCTGACCATCGGCTTGTCCATCGACGCCAACGTGCTCATCTACGAGCGCCTGCGTGAGGAACTTGCCGCCGGCAAGAACCTGCGCGCCGCCGTCGACGGCGCGTACGAAAAGGCGTTCTCGTCGATCTTCGACGCCAACGTCACCACGCTCATCACCAGCGTGATCCTCTTCATCTACGCGTCCGGCCCGGTGAAGGGCTTCGCGGTCGCGCTGACGGTGGGCATCATCGCGTCGCTCTTCTCGGCGCTGATCGTCACGCGCAACGGCTTCGCGTGGGCGACGGAGCGCTTCGGCTTGCAGCAGGTCAAGATGCTGCACTTCTTCGAGAACCCGCACTTCGACTTCATGAGCAAGGCGCGCGCGTGCGCGACCGGCTCGGTGGTCGTGCTGGCGTTGAGTGTGCTGGTGTTTGCAGTGCGCGGCGCCAAGAACTTCGGCATCGACTTCCGGGGCGGCGACCAGACCGTGCTCACCGCTAACCGCACGCTCCCGGAGGGGAACGTGCGCGACGTGCTCAAGGGCATCGGCCAGCAGGAAGCCACCATTGAGAACACAGAGGTCAAGGGCTTGCCGGCTGTTTCGATCCTCAGCCCCGCCGAGACGGGTAAGGAGATTCAGGCGGCGGTTGCCAAGGCGTTCCCTGACTCCGACGTGAAGCTCGCGCAGTACGACAAGATCGGCGCGCGCGTGGGTAAACAACTCGCCACGAAGTCGCTCTACGCGCTGGGCTTTGGCATCCTGGCGATCTTGGTCTACGTGTCGTTGCGCTTCGAGTTTTCGTTCGCGGTCGGAGCCATCGTGGCGCTGCTGCACGACGTGCTCATCACGCTTGGCGTGTTCGCGCTGCTTGGCCGGGAGCTTTCGCTCGTCATGGTCGGTGCCGTGTTGACGATTGCGGGTTATTCGATCAACGACACCATCGTCGTCTACGACCGCATCCGCTCGGGACTGCGCGAGGGCCGCAAAGGCAGTGTGCGCGAGATCATGAACGCGAGCATCAACGAAACGCTCGGCCGCACGATGCTCACCGGCGGCATGACGCTGGTGACGGTGCTGGCGCTCTTCCTGGGCGGCGGGCCGGTGCTCAACGATTTCGCGCTGGCGATCCTCATCGGCGTGCTGGTGGGGACGTACTCGTCGGTGTTCATCGCATCGCCCATCGTGCTGTGGTTCTCCAAGGGTGAGAAGGGCCGGCTGCGCCAGGAAGTCTCGCGTGGCGGCAGCGACGGCGCGGCGCCGGGCGACAACGGCAGCAACGTGCGGGTGCCGGTAGGTTCGACGCGCGGCTGATTGTGACCAAGGAAGGGAAGGAGGGTCCGAGGTAGCCCCTAGATTTTTCTGCCAGCTTGTCAGTGGAAGTCAGGGGCGCTACCCTCGCGCCCATGTTTCTGCTCTCCCGCCCGAAAAGCTGCCGCCGAATGGTGGCATTGCTGGCGGCATGCGTCATCCTGCTCGCGCCGTGCGTGCGCGCCGTCGTCACGTTCGACTTCCAGTACGCCGACGACGACGGCACGGGCTTCAACGACCCCAACCACCCGGAGTACAAAGCCGCGCTCACCGGCGCCGGGCAGACGATGGGCGGTTATTTCGCGCACACGGCGACGATCACGATCCGCGTCACGAGCAGCAACGACCCCAACAGCGCCACCTTGGCGCAGGCAGGCAGCGGCTTGGTCAGCACGGACGGCAACGCCGGCTTCTTCCGCACGGTGGTGCAAGCGAAAGTGATCTCTGACGGCGCGACCGACCTCAACGGCGCGGACCCCGACGGCGACCTCATCGTCAACCTTGGCGGTCGCTTCCAGTTTGACCCCGACGCCACGCTTGGCGCGAACCAGGTCGATTTCCGCGCGACGATCATCCACGAGTTGACGCACGCCTTCGGGTTTATCTCCTACGTCGACCAGAACCCTAGTTCATCGTCGGCACTGTACTCGGTCTTCGACTCGTTCCTGGCCGACGCCAACGGCAATCCGCTCATCGACCCGGGCACTTTCGCCTTCAACGGGGCCGAGGCGTTCACGCTGACGGGCGGCAACTCCACGTTGAGCACGACGCCGAGCGCCACGGGCGAGTTCTTCAACGGACCCCATGCGCGCGCGAACTTCGGCGGGGGGCCGGTGCCGCTCTATTCGCCCAACCCCTACCAGCCAGGCAGCAACGGCGCACACATCGACGACAACACGCAGGCGACCCACGGCGACATCATGAACGCCGCCATCCGCACGTCAGCCACGGCCGGCGCGACGATGGCACGCACCTACAGCGCCGCAGAAGCCGGCATCATGACCGATCTCGGCTACACCCTGGCGGCCAGTCACGCATCGTTTTTCGCGGGCGAGACGGCGCTGCAAAACGGCGTCTATTATCTGACGTTCGCCAACAACGGCAACATTTTCGGCTACTACTCTTACTTCAGCGACCCGCGCTACCTCTACCACTTCGATCTCGGATATGAGTATTGGTTCGAGGCGAATGACGGCAAGGCAGGCGTGTACCTCTACGATTTCAAGAGCGGGCACTTCTTCTACACTTCGCCCACCTTCTCCTTTCCCTACCTCTACGATTTCAGCCTGAACAGCGTCTTGTACTACTACCCCGACCCGACAGACCCGCAGCGGTACAACACGAACGGCACGCGCTATTTCTACAACTTCAGCAACGGCACAATCTTCGCGCAGTAGGCACCGCCGACGCGGCGAGAACCCGCCCGTTCAGGAAATGAACAACCGCGCGAACGCTCGTTCGTGGCGCGCGGCGGCGATCTCCAGGGCCGGGTCGCACCAACCGGCCTCTTCGCGCGGCACTGTCAATGCACGCGCCACCGTCGGCGCGGTGAGCGTCAGGGCGTCGCGCAACACCGTCTGACAACCCTCCTGCCCGATGCGGATGAGCTTGAGCGCCGCGCTGCAATACCCCGCCAGACTACCGTAAAGATAAGCGGTCATCGCCGCTTCGGTCGGCACCCCGAGCCGGTGCGCCTGCCAGCCGCAGACAATCGCCGCGTGCCCGGCGGCCTCGCCGCGCGCCACGGCCGCCGAGAACTCCCCCGCCGCGGCGCCCGTCCAAACCCGCGTGAGGGTTTGCAGCCGCCGCGCGCCGACCTGCGCGCTGGCCTCGCGCGCTTCCCGCGGGAGCTTGCCCGCGCCGAGTTCACGGTCCAGCGCGAGCAGTTCCGCCACGTCCTCGGCCTCTGCCGCGGCGCGCGCGAAGCCGAGGTAGGGCAATTCGTAGTCGCTCAACATCGGCACGACACGCCCGCGCAGGAACGCCGACAGCGTGCGTGCGTCTGTCACGACCCCGAGAGCCACGAGCGTTTCCAACCCGCCCGAATGTGCGTACGCCCCCGTTGGGAACGACGAGTCCACCGTCTGCAACAACGCCGCCAACCACGCGGACATCGTTTCAATGATGATGGTGGTGCCCGCCAGCGATGAGCGGCTGGAAGATGCCCTCGGTTTCCTCGAAGGAAATCTCCTCGCGCGCGAGCATCTGGCGCACGGCGTGGTCGGCCTCGACGAAAATCCCGCCGTCGCGCACCTGCGCGGGGAAGTGCAGGTTGCCGATCATCCAACCCACGCGCGCAGCCTCCGTCGGATCAGTGACCGGGATGCGCAGGAGCGGCTCGGGGCGTTGTTCGATAACATAGCGCGCGCGGTCGTTCTGGAACACCGCCGCGCCATGGCGCAACGGTCGCGTTAGGTCGAAGCCGAACTCCGTGCCGTCCTCCGCCTGCGCGCGCCAACGCGTCTTGGCGAGCGTGCGCCGGTCCGCTCGCACGGGGACCGGCGGCAGGCCGTCGCCACCGTCGTGGACGTGAAGTTCGTGGTGGATAATTTCCATGGCTACCCTCCGGGAAAAGATGATACAACAGTCCTCGGGCTATCCGCGCGCAGAGCCCCGCGCGGATGTGTCCCACCCTTTGACCATGAAAAACCGTCCTGTCTTGGCCGTCGCTCTGGCGTCTTCATTGCTGTGGATGCTGGCGGGTTGCGAGAGCCGCTCGATCTCGGACTCCGGCTATCACGGCGGCAGTTC
Organism: uncultured Chthoniobacterales bacterium; assembly: GCA_964246175.1. Taxonomy (GTDB): domain Bacteria; phylum Verrucomicrobiota; class Verrucomicrobiia; order Chthoniobacterales; family SZAS-18; genus CAHJWO01. Next base: position 7,000 of record CAXTQD010000170.1, read on the forward strand.
GTGGGGTGGCATGTATTCGAGTTCCCGCTACGTCGGCGAACTGCTGGAAGCCGACGTGGTCGGCGCGTCGAGCGACGGTGGACCCGTCACCGAGGCGGACATCCAGAAGGCGCTGCACGGCCGCGCTGCCGTCCACGCTTCTCCGGGCACGGGCCTCATCGTCGTGCAGTCCGGTGCGCAGACCCCCGACGCCGACATGATCCACGCGTTGAACGCACGCTACCGGGTACAACCCTTCTCAGGGTTGCCCCCGGCCCCCGCCGACCGCGCGAACTACTCCAAGAGCCTGCGCCTCGCGGCGGCGCAGGGTGGCTACGAACACATCCTGTGTTGCTGGGGCACGCTGGAAAGCGCCCGTGAGGACCAGGTGACAAAAACGGTTTCGTGGGTACCGATTGCCGGGAGCTTCGTGCCGGACGAGACCCAGCACATGCGCATCAATCTCCACGCGGTGCTCATCGACGTGGCGACGGGCCGCTGGTCGGCGTACTCTGGCAAGAGCAGCGAGAACACGGCGCTCAGTGCCCGGGTCGTGCGCGCGTCCAGCGACCAGAAGCAGGTCGCCGAACTCAAGGCCGCGGCGTACGCGAGCCTAGCCGACGAGTTGGTGGCGCGCTCGGGTTAGAACACCTGTTCTCTAAAAGCAAAACAGGGCTGCCCCGGAGAAAGGCAACCCTGTTTCGGTACGACAATCGTGCTTACGGCAGGAGCACCTTGTCGATGACGTGGATCACGCCGTTGGACTGCGTCACGTCCGCGATGGTGACGGTCGCCACATCGCCCTTGGCGTCGCTGACCATGACTTGGCCGCCCTTGGACATGACGGTGAGGCTCTCGCCGTTGACGGTCTTCAGCTTGGCCTTGCCCTTCTTGGTCATGGCCATGAGCTTCTCGGCGGTGAGGTCGCCGGGGACGACGTGGTAGGTCAGAACGGCGGTGAGCTTCTTTTTGTTCTCGGGCTTGAGGAGGGTATCCACGGTGCCCGCAGGCAGCGCCTCGAACGCCTCGTTGGTCGGCGCGAAGACCGTGAATGGCCCCTTGCCTTCGAGGGTTTCGACGAGGCCAGCGGCCTTGACGGCGGCGACGAGCGTGGTGTGGTCCTTCGATTTGGAGGCGTTCTCGACGATGTTCTTCTTGGGAGACATCGGCGCGCCACCCACCATCGGGTCGGCCGCGAAGGCGACGGTGGCAGTGAGCAGGAGGGCGGCGCAGGCGCCACGGAGGATTTGTTTGATCATGGAAATGGTTTGCTTACCAACGGGTTGCCGCCGACCCGGAATCCCGGGGAACGGATACCTGCCATTCCGCTGGCGTGCGCGGTTTGGATGCGGCCGACCGCGGAAAACAGAAAATGCGCTCGCCGCTACCGTCCTTCCAGCGCCCACTTCTGGCGGCGCAGATCGTCGCGTTGGCGATCCAACTCCTTGAGGTAGGCATCGGACGCCTGCTGGTTGGTGGTATAAGTGGAGCCTTTCACCATTCCTTGCCAGTGCGGGTCAGCCCGCACGCGGCGGACTTGCTCATCAAGATCATCGAGGCGCTTGCGCAGGTCTGCGATTTTGCGGTCGCGCGCGGCGTAGTCTATGGGAGTCGGTTGGGCTAGTGCTGGCGTGGTCATGCGCGTCGTCTGCGCAGGGAGCGGCGTTTGCGCGGCTGGGAACGTCGCTGTTGCGGGAGGGGCTTGGTAGCTCTGCGGTGAGTTGTCTGGAGCAAAGCGCGTTTGCAGAAACTCGATCAATCGCGGGCTGGCTCCATAAGCGCGCAAGGTCGTGGTCTCCGCCACGCCGATGCGGCCAAGGGGCGGGCGGCTGGAAGCCGCTGCGATGATCTCGTCGTCGTTCCGGCCGGCGTTGAGCATGGCCGACACCTCGCCCAAGGTCAGCGGCACGGGGCGTGGCGGGAGGATGCTTCTGACTGTGCCTTCCACGGCGACCGGCCCTCGGGCGGTGGGCGGCGGGGTTTGGGAGCGGAAGGCCGTGGGATTCGGCGTCGGCCGTGATCCGATTTCGGGTAAGTCTTTGGTCACATGGAAAAGCAGCGTTGCCAATCCGCACATGAAGAGCAGCACGCTGACGCCGAGACCTGTCAGCGAGCCGGCCAGCAACAGCAGGCCGGCGCGAACCTGGTAGGTTGCCATCGCCACGATTGATAGCACGATGCCGACGCTGAAAAAGAGATTAGCCGGCGGAAAAATCCACGCGGCGAATAGTCCGAGGCTAACGCAGATCCAACCGGCCAGGATGGCAGAGGTCCGCGGCCAGTGGGCGGTCAATGGCTCCTCTGACCGTGCGGTGGAAGGTGATGCGTACGGAGTCGCCTCTGCTCGCTGCCGGGCGGCCAGGTTGAGAGAGGCGGCCGTTTGCCAGAGCGGGGCGGGCCGCGAGGTCGGTTTGGGCACCGAATGATAGAGCGTGGAACGCAGCCGATGGGAGGACATGCGCCCCGGGAGGGGAGCAAATTTGCTGCCACGGTGGCCGGGTTAGTTCCTGTTTTTGCGGTCAGCGTTCAAAACAGAAAGTATCGTTGTGCCATCGGTAGGACGCTCGCCGGCTCGCACGTCAGTACGACGCCGTCGGCCTTGACCGTGTACGTCTCCGGGTCGACTTCCATGCGGGGCCGCGCGTCGTTCCAGAGCATGTCTTTTTTGCCGATGCGGCGGGTGTTCGACGCGGCGACGAGGCGCTTGCGGACGGTGAGTTTTTTGGGGAGGCCGGCGGCCAGGGAGGCGGCGCTCACGAACGTCACGCTCGTCGCGAACTTCGCTCTCCCGTGCGCCGCGAACTGCGGCCGGTAGAACGTCGGCTGCGGCGTCGGGATGCTCGCGTTCGGGTCGCCCATGTTCGCGCACGCGATCAAGCCACCTTTCAAAACGAGTTCGGGTTTGACGCCGAAGAACGCCGGCTTGTAGACGACCAGGTCCGCCAGCTTGCCGACCTCGATGCTGCCGACCTCGTGCGCGACGCCGTTGGCGATGGCGGGATTAATCGTGTACTTCGCCACGTAGCGTAGCGCGCGAAAGTTATCCGCCTGTCCGTGCGCCGACACCCCGGCGGGTAACGCCAGCGCGCCAAACTGCGTCTTCATCTTGTGCGCCGTCTGCCAGGTGCGCAGCACGACCTCGCCCACGCGGCCCATCGCCTGGCTGTCGCTGCTCATCATGGAAAACGCGCCGAGGTCTTGCAGCCGGTCTTCGGCGGCAATGGTCTCGGGACGAATGCGTGATTCGGCGAAGGCCACGTCCTCGGCGATCTTGCTGTCGAGGTGGTGGCAGACCATGAGCATGTCGAGGTGCTCGTCGATGGTGTTAACCGTGAAGGGACGCGTCGGGTTGGTGGAGGAGGGGAGGACGTTCTCCTCGCCGCAAACCCGGATAATGTCCGGCGCGTGCCCGCCGCCCGCGCCCTCGCTGTGGAAGGTGTGGATCGTGCGGCCCTTCATGGCGGCGAGCGATTCCTCCACGAAGCCGCTCTCGTTGAGCGTATCGGTGTGGATGGCGACCTGGATGTCCATCTCGTCAGCGACGCCGAGGCAGCAGTCGATGGCGGCGGGCGTCGTGCCCCAGTCCTCGTGGAGCTTGAGGCCCATGGCGCCCGCGAGGATTTGCTCGCGCAGGGGTTTGGGCGTGGAGCAGTTGCCCTTGCCGAGGAAGCCGAGGTTCATCGGGTACTCGTCGGCGGCTTCGAGCATGCGGTG
>CAXTQD010000171.1:0-8288 GCA_964246175.1 uncultured Chthoniobacterales bacterium
CCTGGTGTCACGCCCGCTTCCACCCGCCTGACTCCACCTGACAGAGTATTACTAGGCTGGACCGCCAAGGTCGCTCTTAGAGGTTCGTCGCAATCGTTGGTCGTTTGCGCTTATAATCAACATCAGCGTACCGCCAAGCAGCCACCACCTCACGCCGGGTTCCGGCACCCCCATCACGGTGAAATCAAGCGTCCCGTCCTGGAACGAAAAATCCCCCGTCAGGCCAACCGCCGTAAAATCGCCAGTGCTAAAGCCTTCTAGATTGTTGGACTGCACCAACTCGTAGACCTGACCCGGCGTGATCCCGGCGTCGACCAGGTCGAAAACCCAGCCACCGCCCAGCATGGTCCCGCGCACCAGGGTGCCTTCGATGCTCAAAAGATCGCTGTGTGCCTGATCCGCGCCGAGCACGAGCCGGATCGTGCCGCCCTCGTCCCAGACGAGATTGTTTTGCAACGTCAGTGTCGTCGGATCGCCAGGCGCAATCGTGCCGCCAGCGTGGAGGGTGACCGGACCGGCGATGAAGCCACTGCCGCTCAGCGTGCCGCCGCGGTTGACGACCACCGGTCCAGTGCCGGTGGCGGAACCAGTCGTGTTGGCGGCGACGAGCTTGCCGCTGTTGGCGTTCACCCCGTCGCCGATGCTGGTGCCGCCCGTGTAGGTATTCGCGCCGGTGAGCCGCAGCGACGCGTCAGGGCCGGCGACGGCCAGCGAGCCGCCGGTGTCGGGGCCAGATCCGTCGCGGATCAATCCGGAGAAAATCGTGCCCCGACCGTTGCCACCGACTTGCAGGTTCTTGCTGCCCAAGGTGACGATGCCGCCACCTTCGACGGAACCGATGGTCATGCCGCTCGTGTTCAGATTTGTGATGTCCATCTCGCCGGGCGAGAGGAGCGTGCCGCCCTGGATCACCGCGCGCGCCGTGCCTCCACTGGCGTTGTCCTGGAAGTACAAGGTGCCACCCTGCGCGCCGACGAGGACGGACTCGGCGTAAAGAGTGGCGTTGCCCGCGGTGGAGTTGCCTCCGAAAAGAATTCCGCCGCCGAGCGCACCGCTCACCGCGCCGCCTTCGGCGAAGATCGTGCTGCTGCCTGCCGTGGAGTTTCCTAAAAACTCCGTTTGCCCGCCGGCCACCACTAAGTTGACCGCGCCAACCATCCCGCCGCTTTGTGCGCCGCGGTTGATGATGGTGCTCGTGGCAGCGGATGCATTCGTGCCGAAAATGGTATGGCCGCCGGTCCCTCCAACAAAGAAGATACTGGACTGTGGAACGCCGCCCGCGTTGACGATGGTGGCGCTGCCAGCGTTCGAGTTCCCCTGGAAAGAGGTGAATCCGAAGCCGGTGACTCCCTGGGTGAAAAACGTACCGGTGGCGTTGGTGATCGTGGCGTGGCCAGCGGTCGCGCCGTCGGTGAACAAGGTTTCGCCACCGGTGCCGCCAGTGGCGGTGCTGCCACTCGCCGTGCTCGCCAGGTTGGTGATGTTCGCCGTGCCCGCGGTCGCCGTCCCGGAAAACGTGGTCACAGCCTGAGCTGGGTTTGGCGAACCCAGGTTAGAAATCGTTACGCTGCCCGCCGACCCGCTACCGGTGAAACGCAGCCCGCTCGTCGCGGAGGGATTGTTCGTCACCAAGCCGGTGCCGAGCGCGAGGCCGGCGGGATTCGTCACGATGAGTGCGCCATCGCCGATGACCGTGCCCCCCGAGTAGGTGCTCGCGCCAGTGAGCGTAAGGAAGCCGGTGCCGGTCTTGGTCAATGTGCCGCCGCCGCCGATCGAGCCGCCGAAGACCGTGCTAAGGTTGTTGCCGCCAACGGTCAGTCCCTTGTTGGCGAGGAAGACGTTTCCGCCGTCGCCCTCCAGCGAGCCGACCGTGGTGCCCGTCGTGGTCAGCCCGGAGATGTCCAGCGTGCCGCCGCTGAGCACGACGCGCGCGGTGCCGCCGGTCGAGTTTTGCCCGAAGACGAGCAAGCCCGCACCACCCCCGCCCGTACCGCTATCGGCGGTCAGCGTGGCGTTAGCCGCCGTGCTGTTGTCAAGGAATCTCACGGCGCCTCCCGTTGCCCCGGCGGCGATGCCGCCCCCGGCGCTCAGCGTGGCGGAGCCAGCGGTTGCGCTGGCGATGAAACTCACGTAGCCACCGTCCGGGGCAGAGCTGGAGCCGCCTTCCGAATTGACCACCGCATTGCCAGCCGTTGCATTGTCGGAGAAGATGAGATGGCCGCCGCCGGCCCCACCGCTCGCGCTGCCGCTTTCGTTAGTGATGACGGCTGCGCCCGCCGTGGACGTGTCACGGAAAAAGGTCCCGCCACCGTAGGTATTCGACGCCGCTGCGCCCTGGTTAAAAAACGTTCCGTTGGCCGCGCTGGAAGTGTTGTAAAACGTCACGGCACCCCCCGCCAACGAAGTCCCGGCGCTGGCCACACCGCTGCCGGTCTGGGTGAAGGTGGCGCTGCCCGCGCTGCTGCTATCGCGGAAATTCACCGTGCCCCCGTTGCTGAGGGCGATGGTGGCCGCCTGGTTAAAGAACGTCGCCGTGCCCGCCGTGGCATTGCCGCTGAATTCGGTGAGTCCGCCGTTCCCATACGCGAAGGCGCCCTGGTTGGTGATCGCGCTCGCGCCAGCTGTGCTGTTGTCGCTGAAGAAGATCCGACCGCCGATGCCCGCGGACGTGAGGCTGGGGCCATTGACAAACGTCGCGCTGCCGGCCGTCGCCGAATCCCGAAACGACGTCGAGCCAGCGCCAAGATTGCCGAGAACGCCGGCGGGTGGTGCGAACGCGGAACCGCCGTTGTTGATGGACGCGGTGCCGGCGGAGGATGAATTCACAAAAAGAACCTCTCCTCCAAAGCCGCCGTTGGCCGTGTTGCCCCGGTTGTTGATCGTCGCCGAACCGGCGGTGGCTGTGTCTCTGAAGACGGCCAGCGCGGAGACGGTCGTGGAGGGGCCGCCGAGGTTGGTGAGCGTCACGCCACCCGCGGAGGCGTTGCCGACAAAATCCAGCTCCGCCGAGGCCGTCGCGAACAGGGTGACCGGGCCGCTGCCGAAGCCCTGTCCGGCAGCGTTCGTGACGACCACCAGGCCATCCTGGATGGTGGTGCCGCCGGTGTAGGTGCTGTTGCCGCCGAGGGTGAGCTCGCCGGTGTCGAGCTTGGCCAACGAGCCGTTGCCGACCAGCGGGGCATTGATCGTCGTCAAGGTGCCGGGATCAGTGCGGATCGTCGCCGCGCCGGAGAGCGTGATCGCGCCCGTGCCGCTGGCGTTGAGCGTATAGCCGTTCGTGGAGAACTGCATCCCGGTCGAGGTGACCGGCTCGGTGACCGTGACCGTGCCGGCGGTCCCGCTGAACACCGAGAAGCGGTTGGCCCACGCGACGTTGGTCGTGCCGCTCACGTTGGTCCAGTTCGTCGTCGAGTTGTTCCAGGTGCTCGTGCCGCCGTCCACCACGCCGTTCGGCGTATTGTGTGCGCCATCCCAGAACAGCACGTTCGCGCCGCCGACGACCAGGTTGACCTGCCCCGCGACGCTGGTCTGGATGGTGAAGTCCGAGGTCAAGAATCCGGCGGGGAACGCGCCGAGCGTGAGACCATTGTTGGTCAGCGTGCCGCCGTAGTTGATGAGCCGATAGGAGCCGACGCCGAAACCGCCAGAATCCGAGACGTTCAGCGTGCCGGCGAGGGTGAGGTTGCCGGAAACGTTGAGCAAATCGTTTTTCGGCCCGCCGATGACATCGGGCGCGCCAAGCAGAAAATTGAACTGTGAGCCGGCCACACTCGTCAACCCGCCCAGATTGAGCGCGCTCGGGCCGTTGACGAACCCGGCCGACAGCGTCGCGCCGGCCGCCAGGTCCACGCGCCCGCTCGCCGTGCCGACACCGCCGAAGGTCGCGCCGCTCGCCACCGTGATCACCGGCGAGGCCAGCGTGCCATTGAATAGTCCCAGCCGGCCGGCGTTCACCGACGTGCTGCCGGTGTAGGTGCCCGTCCCTCCGTAGATCAGGTCGCCAGCACCTTCCTTGATGAAGTCGCCCGTGCCCTGGATCGTGCCGTAGAAGTCGTGCGAGGTATTGTCGCCGCCCACGGCCAGGGTGCGGCTGCCGAGATTGACAATGCCGCTCGTGCCGATCAGACTACCGATGTTCACCACCGAGCGCGCCGAACTGCTGATGTCGAGCGTGCCGTTGCCGTCCAGGCCGATCGTCGCCGTGCCGCCGTTTGCGTTGTCCAGGAAAATGATCTGCCCGCCGCCGCCGGGCGTGGCCAGCGGATTGCCCGCGTCCGCCAAGATCGTGGCGCTCCCGGCCGTGGAGTTCCCGGCGAAGATCGTCTGTCCGCCCGGCGCGCCGGCACCGTAGCCGCCGAGGTTTTCGATGGTCGCACTCCCCGCTGAGGCGGTGTCGAAGAACAGCGTGCGCCCGCCGAGCGTGCCCGCGCCCGCCGCGTTCGCGCCACCGTTGTAGATTTGGACCTGTCCGGCATTGGAGCGGTCGTGGAACTCCGTGCTGCCACCGACCGAACCGGGGGCCATGGCTTCACCATCGGTGGCGTTGTCGATGATGCTCTGCGTGCCCGCCACGAAGGAGTCATCGTAAAAAACCGTCCGCCCGCCCCCGCCGCCGGCGAACGCGGAGCCGTAGTTGTAAATGGCGATGGTGCCCGCGCCGGGACCGAGGCCGACGCTCGTGAACGAGGAATTGTTGTGGAATTCCAGCCGGCCGCCGTTGAAGCCGTTGCCGCCACTAGGGTTATTGACCGCCCCGCCGGTCAGGCGAGAATTGTCGAAGAACTGTGAGACCGCTTCGGCGCCCGTTTCGGCGGTCATGGCGCCGTCGTTATAAAGTCCGGTCGAGGCGAAGGCACTGTTGCGAAAATACGCCCGCCCGCCCTGGCCGCCCGCGTTCGAGCCGGCCTGGACGTTGACGTTCCCACCGGCTTGCGTGTTGTCCTGGAAGGTCACCGTGCCACCCGCCGCGCCGGTGGCCAGGCCGCCGGTCACCGTGCTGGTGGCGGTGCCCGTCGCCACGGCGCTGCCACGGAAGAGGATGGAGCCCGCGCCCGCGCCCGCGACGCTCGCCCCCTCGGCGCGCAACGCGGTGAAAGTCGTCGTGCCGGTGGACGAGGAATCCGCGAAGATGATCGACCCGCCCGTGTCGCCCGCCGCCACGCCGCCGCGGGCGGTGAGGTCCACCGGACGATAGGACGGGTTCGTGCCCAGGTTCACCCCTGAACTGCCGCTGAACAAAATAGTGCCGCCCGTCGCACCAGCGTCGGCGAAGAACTCCTGCCGGATCGGCCCGGTGCCGCCGGTGAGGCTCTGGATGCCCAGTCCGCTGAAAGCCAGGAGATTGCTGCCAGCACCAGAAACGTGCAGGGAAAAGGGCTGCGAATCATCGGCGAACGTCAGGGAATTGAGCGTGAGCCGAAGATTGATGGTGCTCGTGAGGTGCGCCGGGTTGCCGCCGGAGACCACGTCGTCGCCGTTGGCCGGAATCGTGCCGCCCTGCCAGTTGCTCGCGTCGCTCCACAGATCGTCGGGGCCGCTGCCACCCCAGCGGATCAGCCCCGCCCGCAGGGCGCTGGCCGTCGGTCCCAAGAGCGCCAAAAAGACGAGAACCCGATGGGCAAAGACAGCCCATCCCCGGTGGCGATTGCACTTGCGCTCGCGCATAGGCGAACATCATAAAAGCCAGGGACGCGGATTGTCTGCTAAACTTAAGTCACCAGTTTCGAGCGACTTTTGCGCTTGATCCCCGAGGGTGAAAAGTGCTTAATCCGCACCAGGGAAGCTGACTTCGTTTATGCAGTGCCGCCTCTCTTACCGCGGGATCAGGCCGTCGAACCAGCGTCTGGATAAATCCCTGGTTGCCCTGCAAGCGGCCATGGAAGGAACCGCTTTGGTCAAGGCGGTTTTCCGGGTGCTGAAAGCGTCGGTCCGGTGCGATTTTGTCAACGTCTGCCTGCGCAACGTACAGACCGAAGCCGGCAACCTGTCCTTTCGCATGATTGATTCGCGCGGCCGTGACTTTGGTTCTGAAATGCTCCAAGGCGTATTTTTCCGCGAACACCCCGGCATGCGGCTGCTGATGGCAAATCCGGGGATCCGGTTCATCAACACACGCGAAGTGCTGGCACCACAAGAGACTTTGCAGCAGACGCGTTTTTACCAGGAATGTATGCAGGTCATCGGTTTCCGGCACGCGGTCGGCATGTTTTTCTGGAACCGTCCGCCCAGGACGCCCGAAGCGATCTTCTCGCTCCTCCGCGTCGAAGGCCAGCCTGACTTTAGCGATGCGGAGATCGTCGCACTCAACCGCGTTTATCTGCAGATCGACGCCGCCCTGGCACGGGTGCGAGTAGCCGAAAACGAGCGGGCTGTTCAGCAGGAAATGCATGCCCGGTCGCGGCGGCTGCCAGATGCCGTCTGCGTGCTGGATTGTGACTTGCGGGTGGTCGATGCGACTGTCCAAGCGCGGGAGATGTGCGCGCTCTGGCAAGACGGTGAGTCATCCATTTATCGCCGGGCTGCACGCCATCGTCACGCTGCAACTCGCCAAAGCCACTCCGATTGGCAAGCCAGGATTTGTGGTCGAGTTTGCAGAACGGTCGCTCCGACCGCCACAAGCGTACAAAAGCCGGGCAACAGGAAAACACCGCTCACTGAACGCACGAGAACGCGAGGTCAGCCGACTTGTTTGTGAGGGCAGGAGCAATCAGGAGATCGCCCTGGAAACCCATTTGGCGGTCGGCACCGTCAAAAATATTTTGCACATGGTGTTCCACAAATTGGGTGTGCCGAACCGCACCTCGTTGAGCGCCGCCTTGCGAGCACCTGCAACTCGGGGCAAAATACTTGGTCCGCGCACCACTCCCTAACACTTGGTGTATGCTCGTTCTGACGGGTACTGCGCTTCAAGAAACTGGACGGCCTTCGCCGGGAACTCCGTCAGGCGTCGTGATCCTGCGTCACAGCGCGTCGGATCTACCATTTTCATGGTGTTTACTTCCTCCAGCACGCGGATCTTCTAGTAATACTTCGTCAGGTAGTTTTGGCATGGCCAAACCCCGTGGCTCTCCCTCTGGAAACGCCCCCATCCACGCAAAAATGATCAAAAAAGCCAGCGAGATATCCACTGCCGTTGAGTCACTTACATTACCTGACGAAGTATTACTAGGGCAGATGTAAATCTGAATTCTCACGCAGACCACTTGCGCTGATAGTATAACCTAAGGCGACTCTCCCCTCAAGACAAAGTGGGCTGTGCAGCATGGTTGTCGGACGGTCGGGAGTAGGCCGCAAAGTAGTACTCGGCAAGTTCGCTAGGCTGGTTGTGCTCCTTTAGCCATTCACTCATCTGTAAGAAGACGTTCCGTTTTAGGACACTTCCACCGTAGAAGTCTCGGAAGCTGACCGATGGCACATGAAGGTTAGCTTTGAGATGGAACGCGGTCCACACCATGTGCGTCAGCACCCCTGTTTTCCCCCACGCAAGCTTCCCGTTGCCGACAAAGAATGCCTTCCTGTAGGAGCTGTCGCGCTCCAGTCGTGCAGAGTAGTAGAAGTTGATTGGCGCATGTTGATAAAGCCCCGCGCACAACTCAGGATCAGCCTCTTGGAAGTCCGCCAGAACGCTCACGGCATCCTCGACAGTTGAAGCGGGGCCAACGAATTGAACCCCGCGAACTTTTTGCCGGATGGTGTCAGGGAGACGCTTCCATAGGAGATCGTTCAGCTTAATGAGCGGTGCCGAGGCGCAGTAAGCGAGCAAACGCAAATTTTGGAACAAGGTCATGGTAAGAGGATTGGAGGGTTGCCGCTCTAAAACAAGCTGCAAAAGCCTAATGCGTATGAGAGGTGGTGAGACGAAAACTCGCCACCTACAAAGCCCCCAAGTACACGGTCAAAGACTTCGCCGGTCAGTTTGCCGATGACGCCGCCTGCTTGGCTCACGTCTTTGCCACCCGCTTCCCCGGTGGCCTGACCTGCCCCAAGTGCGGCGAGCACGACAGGTTCCACCCGGTTCCCGGTCGCCGGGCTTACGCCTGTGTCTGTGCGTACCAAGTCTACCCCACGGCGGGCACCGTGTTCCATCAGAGCACCACGAGCCTCAAGACGTGGTTCCATGCCATCTAGCTGATGACCGCCAGCAAGAACGGCGTGGCCGCTCTTGAGTTGCAACGCCAGATCGGAGTGACCTACAAGTGCGCTTGGTGCATGTGCCACCAGATTCGGGAACTGATGGCCGAGGAGCTTACCCCGTTCACCGGCACCGTGGAACTGGACGAGACCTATGT